>SFLA01000016.1 GCA_004553575.1 Clostridiales bacterium | reverse complement strand
ACGGCTTCAGTCTTGATATTAACCCGGCTGAGTGGAATTTTGATTTATACAAAACAGAAAGCTGTTTTACTGTAGGCATAAAAACCGGGAATACACTGTATTTTACGCACGGGGTAAACAAAAACGGAAATTTCGGCAATGTCCCCTATATGAACGGACAGCCGTTTAACGCTCCCGGCGGAGCCGAGAAAGCACAGATAGATCTGCTTACCGACGGGTATATCCGCGGGAGGTATACCTACGGGGACATAGAGCGAATCGTTTGTACCAAAACCGTCGTAAGCCCTCCCGCAGTCACGATGCATTCGCTTTTCGGAAGCGGAAACGGCGACTTTTTGATCGTTGAACCCGGATACGGATATCAAAAGGTAAAAGATTCCTTTGCCGTAATCGCAAACTTTCCCGTCCTGACCGTGCTCGGCGACTATTCAAATCCGTTTTACGGAAAAGACCGTTACGATAAAGCCTTTTCGATTCTGAATAAAAGCGGCAACGATTTTTCGGTAACGGATGCGCTTCATTTACTTAATGAAGTAAAGCAGGGAGGGCCGTGGGGAACACGCGTATCCTTTGTTTATTCGGGAAACGAAAACGCCGTATACTATTTTTTAAACGGAGATGCTTCCGAAATCAGAATCCACAGATTTGAGTGATATATTCCCTGCCTGCACAAAAACCGGAAAACGCACGCCGTTTTGCGTCCTGAGCATCGGTCGCGGTTCATCCGGGCAACCGCCTCCGGTTCTTAAGGTTTTCCGGGATGCTGCAAGAAACCCACAGCCGGGCATTACTGCGGCTTTGTCAGCTGAAGACGTAATATATTCCAGCCTTACATTTATGCATATAAAAAATAAGAAAGCGGCAATGAAAAAAGCTTTCGGATTGCTTCTGCCGGGCGGACGCTTTGTGCTTTCTATCGGAAAAAGTATCGATACTGTTCTTGATTACGGAACACGGAAAATAAGAGTGTATCCGGATACGCCCGGATACACCGACAAAATGCTGATTCAAAGCGGTTTTTCCGATATACGGAGGTGCGAAACCGAATCAGCATACCTGTTTTCGGCATTGAAAGCAATATAATGCGTTTTATTATTACCGCACGATATCCGACGAAAAATCCACCCCGACCATACGGCGGGGTGGATTTCACATTATTTAATTCTTTTCTTTGCTGCTTCCCGGCAGCGGAGCGCTGCCAGGCGCCCGCGGCGGGTATCCGTTGTTCCGGCTGTTTACACAAAGTTATTTCGCATATATATCGTAGGTGCCGAGGAAATGTCTCTTTATCATAAGATAATCGGTTGCGTTTACGGAGCCGTTATCGTCAACATCGGCAGCCCACTTCTGCTCGGCGTCGGGAGTAAAGGTGCCGAGGAACATACGCTTGGTCATAAGATAGTCAGCCGCGTCAATTGTGCCGTTGCCGTTAACGTCGCCCTTATTGCGGTCATGCTCGGGAACGTAATCCTCGAACCAGAAGAACGGTGCAAGATCGGTCGTGCGTTCTGCTACATTAATACCGCTGGTACGAAGCACCTGCCCGACTTTTGCCGCCAGAGCCACCGCATTGTTTTCGTCAGACGCTTCGGTATAATGATGCATTGCGATCATTATCTCGTCCTCCGCAAGGGTGTAATCCGCAAAAGAGCCGTTGCCCTGAGCTTTTTTGGTAATCACGTAAGCACCGATTTCGTCGCTCCACTTAAGCCAGATATTGCAGGTCCAATTGGGGTTGGCGTTCTCTCCGGTTATGGTGCCGAAGGAAGGCGTGAAGATCGAGCAGATATCCGCCGCTATCTTCTGGTTGAAGCCGCTGAGGTAGGCGCCGTAATCTATAGTCTTTTCGGCGGAGAACACCTCTATCTCGGACACGAATATGAATGTACCGTATTTATTTATCGTCGCTTTTACATACCTTCCGGAAACGGGGGTATCGAGCGTAAGAGCGAAATTGTACGCGCCGTTTTCTTTTTTATAATCGATTTCAAGCTCGTTGCCCTTCACGGTGCCGACACCGGTCCATTCATTGCCGTCATCGGATACATAATAGGTCACCTGAGAAGGAGGCGATATTCCCCACGAGGTAATCTGGAGGAAGTTGGAGTTGAACTTGGACAGACCGTCGCATACCTCGCCGAGGTCGATAACGACATCGTAACTTGTCTTGCCGTTGAGTCCGACCCAACCGGGTGCAAATCCGTTGTCGGGGTCGGCAAATTCGCCGTCCGTAAGCTCGGAGTTATTCGTATCGGGATATCCGCCGTTCGGAGCAGTCGAATAAGTGTAATCCTTACCGTGCGCAATGTTTATAAGGCGGTCGCCCGAAAGGTTGTACCAATAAAGCAGGTTCTGATAAGCCGCCTCGATATCATCGGCGGAAGCGTTCTTGTCGCCGATAACGCCAAGAGCGTCGGCATAGGCATTACGCAGACCTTCCAGAGCGTATTCGCTGTAATCGCGGAACGAGATTGATCCGACAACAGCCGCCAGCTCCTCAAGTGCCCGTTTTCCGGACATCGCGGTATCGAGATTGACTATCGCGTGAGCATACTCGCTCTCGACGCTGGTTTCAGTATCCGCAATGGCCTTCGCCGCGTCTATGGCGGTCTTAAGCGATTCTTCGGGATTCTCGGCGTAAGCAGCCTCTGCCTCTGCTATCTTATCGGCAAGCGCCTGTGCGGTTTCCGTGCTGACTGCCAGAGACGAACGCTTAACTATCATAATCGTATCCGCAACCGCACGGGATGAGGACTGCAAAAATCCTGCTTCGCCCTCTCCGGTGTTGCATACGTACATGGCGGAGGATCCGCCGCCGTCAAGACGGAACACATTGTTGCAGCCGAGATCGATCATCGCCTGAGCGACGTCGCTCAGTGTAACGTTCGGCTCGCTTCCGGTTCCGGCTCCGTCGGTTGTAAACAGCACAAATGTGCCGTCCGGCTTGGTGCCGAATGCCGTCCATCTTGCGGCAAGGGTAACGCTGTGACTGCCTATGGTAGACTCGGTATCGGTAAGATCGACTCCGTCCCTTACAAGCCAGCCGACATTGGTTATAGCGCTTACGCAGGTGCGCATTACGTCCTTTGATTCCTCAACGGTCTCGTCTACCGAGATATTAATGCTGTCGCCGGCATTAAGATCCTTTACATAATCCGCGTAAGGCGAATCGGCCTTGCAGTAGAGGATGAACTGATCGTCGCCGATAGCACCGCCGTAGGTATCGGCGGTAACGGAAACAACCTCGCCCTTAAGGGTGGTGCCGACCATAAGATCGGTGTAACCGGTCTTGTTGCAAAGTATTTCGTATCCGGCAACCTTGCTGTCGGCCTTTGAGCCGCAGGCGCCGTCCCAGTAATAGAACTTATCTCCTACGGAGCTCTCGCCGCTTACTTTATTTATGTAGTACAGCGAGTTGGGTATCTGCTTGCCGTTTATATACAGCTTATAATCGAGCTGGCTTCTTACAACTCTGATGCTTCCGTCGCTTCCGAAGGTGACCAGGTCGCCGCTCCAGCCGACGTGCGCACAGGCAACTCGGCTGTCGGAAATCGTAATTCCGACCAGGGTTCCGTCCGCCATCGAGAAGTACGAACCGTTGATTATGGCAACGACGTCGTAACCGTAGCGGGATCCGGTAGCCTGCTCATACTGCTTACCGAGCGTACTGCACCAGCCGGCGTATGCGCTGAATACGATCGGCATATATCCGTCGTCAGGATTAAAGGTCAGCGCGTGCGCGTCAACGGAGGTTTTTCCGTTGTAATCGCTCGTAATCGTGTACGGCGTATGCACTACACCGTCGGCTACCTCGAGCTCCTTGCCGTTTTTGACAAAGCTGTAATCCGCCGATGCGAGTACCGCGGACAGCGATGCCACCATAACAAGCGAAAGCACGAGAGCAACTGCTCTTTTTGTGAATTTCATTGTTTGCCGCTCCTTTATGTTATTATTTCACGCTTCAGGCAAATGTTCTTATATGAATTATACACATATCCGCGCCGCATGTCAATTACTTTTTTGTCATTTTTGCCGCCGTCTTGAACACGCTGCACACCGGAAATCCCACAACCGTATAATAATCTCCGCATATACGCTCTACCAGCAGCGCTCCTTTGCCCTGTATACCGTAAGCGCCCGCCTTGTCCATGGGCTCGCCTGTCGCCACGTAAAAATCTATATCGTTATCCGATAGCTCACGAAAGTATACGTCAGCCTTCTCACAGCCGGTAAAACGTTCTTTGCCGCATATTACCGTGTATCCCGTGTACACCGTGTGTTGTCTTCCGGAAAGAGCTCTCAGCATATCCGCCGCCTCCCGCTCTGACTTAGGCTTGCCGAAAATCCTTCCGTCAAGGCACACCATCGTATCCATTCCCAGCACGATATCCTCCGGTCCGGCTTCCCCGACAGCAGTCATCGCCTTTCTGAGCGAAAGCTCCTTTACCGTTTGCTCGACGCCGTATTCAGGCGGTACGGTCTCGTCGCATCCGCCGCCGGCAATACGGTATTCGAATCCCAGCATTTCAAGTATATCTCTTCTTCTCGGCGAAGCCGACGCAAGAATAATCATTTTAATGTACCTCCGCATATCACTGTAATAACGGAACCGAACGTGCTTCCGCACCCGTAACACCCCGCCTGTATCTCTCATACTATGTAACAGGAAGGAGGATGCTCGATGGCTTGTTTTGATCAGTTCTTCGGAAACAACGGTAACTGCTGCTGGATTATAATCCTTATTGCGATCATCATCTGCTGCTGCTGCGGATAACCCTCCGCCGTAACCGGTTACACAAACACCCTGCTCACACGGGCAGGGTTTTTGCTTGATTCTTTCCGATACAGCCGTCCTCCGACGCTCCGGCGGCGCACCTCTCGTAATGAAACAGGTACTGCTGAGCGATTCCGGCGTATTCTCCGAACACCGTCGGGTCAAGGCTTCCTCCGTAATACTTGTCGATAATCCGCTTTACCCAGACGTCTATCGGAAACGCGGACAAAAACCCGAACCCGTACAGAAGCACGCAGGCGGCTACCTTTTTGCCCACGCCGCGTATCTTCATAAGCTCCTGCTCCGCCGTATCGCGATCCAGCCCGGCTATCGCTTCCAGATCGGTAACTCCGGTGCTCACGCGGACCGCCGCGTCGTATATGTATCCCGCCCGGAACCCCGCACGTATCGGCGCAAGCGCCTCCGCCCCGGCTCGGGCAATACTCTCTGCGGTCGGGAAAGCGTATCCGCCGTCCGGCAGACGGTCGCCCAGCAAAGCGCACAGGGCGGAAATTATCTTTCGGATTCTCGGTATATTGTTGTTCTGCGAAATAATGAACGAAACCAGCGTCTCCCACGGGTCCTGCCTCAGTATCCTTATACCGTCGGCATATTCCGCTGCGGCGGCTGCCACGGGATCTGCGGAAATCGCAGCGTTCACTTTTCCGTAGTCCAGGCCGAGATCGAAGTATCCGTACCATATGTTGCGGAATTCCTCGGCGCTGCAGAACAGAGTAACCGTGTTTCCGTCCTGACGGCAGCGAAGCGTCCTGCCGAAGGCAATTCCGCTCCATACCCCGTCCTCTCCGCACATAAAGCGGAAGCACTGCCCGCAGCAGAAGGTTCGGGAAATCGAAAAATGCTCGGCGGGATCAAGTATTATGCTGTCAGGTTCATAAATAATATTCATATCGTCTTCACTTCCGCGCTTGCTTTTGCAGGCGCCGTATAGTATAATATAAAAAACGAAGTTAAAAGAGGTATCGGCACAGTGCGCGAAAGAATATATACAATACCGGTTAACGAAGCGTTTGAACAATGCGGTGACGGATGCCCGCTCTGCCGATTGTATGAGAAGCTCGAGGACACCGAGCTGGATCTTATACTCGGGGCGTCCATGATGGAGCCGGACGTAAGGCAAAAAACAAACGAACTCGGCTTCTGCGCAGCACACTACCGGCGGATGTTCACCATGAAAAACCGTCTGGGAATGGGACTTATGCTCGAAAGCCACCTGACAAAGCTGCAAAATGAGCTTACCCCGGGCGGAGTCTTTTCGCGGGATCCGTCCGATAAACCGATACGCCGCATATCCGATCTCGAGGGAAGCTGTTATGTATGCGACAGAATCGAAGAAAAATTTTCGAAAATGCTTGAAACCGCCGTATATCTGTATCAGACCGAGGACGCCTTCCGTGAAACGCTCAAAAACACCAAAATGATCTGTCTGCCGCACTGCCGCCGTATTCTGGCAGCAGCCTCCGGCAATGTTCCAAAAAAGGTGTATTCCGATCTTTTCTCGGATATCAGCGGGATTATGTTAGGATATCTTAATATCCTTCGGGAGGACGTTTCGTGGTTCTGCCGGAAATTCGATTACCGCTATGACGATCAGCCGTGGGGCAACAGCCGCGATTCGGTCGAGCGTTCAATACGCTTTCTCACCGGCGGCAGCGAGCGCACCATTCCCGGATCCGGCAAATAACCTTCCGGCGTTTTCGAAGTTCATATTCCGCGTTTTACAGCGCGCACAGAATTCACCGCCCCGGTTAGTGGGCGGTATTTTTTCGCCCTGCGACGGGCATTGAGTCCCCTACCCGCATTCACCTGTTATGCAAAAAATGTGTTTTTAAACAGCAAAGCGGATACACCAGGTAAACATAATATTGAATAATTACGAGATGCGCAGAATTATGAAATCCACATTATCCACTGACTTATCCACATTTTCAAGCCCGGTTTTGACGAAAAATCGGGATTTTTTTGAAGTCGGGTGTTGATTATCCGGGTTTTCCACAGACTTTTCAACGCAATGTGGAAAACATTATGTTTAATACATTACGCCTGTTTGGTGGCGTATGCGTTGAGCGAAAGCCCGGCAACCGACCCCGAAACAAATTCGTAATACCCCTGCGAAGCGATCATCTGCGCGTTGTCGCCGCAAAGCGAAAGCGGCGGAAGAAACAGCTTTACGCCGCGACGCTCCGCCAGTTCGGAAAGACCGCGTCTCAGGTGAGAGTTCGCGGCAACTCCTCCGGCAAGTACAAGCGGCAGCGCTCCGCGATCGTCATACAGCGCTTCCACGCGGCAGCATATGCTCCTGACAAGGGAATCCGTAAATGACGCCGCAATATCAGCCCTGCGCGTTTCGGTTAACGTCTCCCCTCTCTGCCCGGCGGTATGAACGCAGTTAATAACGGCCGTCTTAAGCCCGGAAAACGAAAAATCGTACCTGCTGCCGTCCACGTGGCTTATCGGGAAACATATTGCGTTTTTATCGCCCGCAGAGGCAAGCCTGTCCATCGCCGCTCCGCCGGGATACGGCAGGCCGAGTACGCGTGCCGCCTTGTCAAAAGCCTCTCCGGCAGCATCGTCGCGGGTCTGACCGATACTCTCGTATTCGGTGTAACCGGTTACCTTCATAAGCGAGGTATGGCCTCCGGATACGACAAGCGCGTAAAACGGAGGCTTCAGCTCGGGGTGTGCAATATAGTTCGCCGCGACATGTCCGCGTATATGGTGCACCGGTACGAGCGGCTTTCCCGCCGAATACGCAATGCCCTTTGCGAAGGATACACCGGTGAGCAGCGCTCCGATAAGCCCGGGCGCATAGGTGACCGCCACGGCGTCGATACCGTTAATATCCGTTCCCGCCTTTTCGAGCGTTTCTTTAACCACGCCGCATATAGCCTCGCAGTGTGCGCGTGACGCGATCTCCGGCACCACTCCGCCGTACAGAGCATGAACGTCCGCCTGCGAAGCCACCGTGCCGGCAAGCGCCGTCCTGCCGTCCTCGACCACCGCCGCGGCGGTCTCATCACAGGACGATTCTATTCCCAGTATCTTCATTTCTCACCATTCCTCATTTCCATGAATATCGCGTCCGTTCCTCCGTAGAACCCGCGCCGAATACCGTTTTCGGTAAATCCTGCCGCTTGATAAAACGCCCTTGCGCCCCCGTTGTCACGTCTTACCAGCAAAAAAACCTTATCCGCCGTTCCGGTTATCGAACCGACCAGAGCAGACGCGACTCCGCTCCGCCGCGCCCACGGAGCAACCGCAAGGTTTTCGATCTCCGCTTCGCCGCAAACGACCGAAGCGCTGATAACCCCGCACAGCCTGCCGTCGCGCTCTGCATACAGATAGACCGCCGTCTCCGAAGCAAGGAATTCCCGTATCGCCCGTTCGGACCAGGCGGTATCCAGGCATTCCCTTTCCAGACTTGCGGCGGCCGGTATCATATCCTCGGTAAGAGGTTTTATCTCAGTCATTGCCGAGAAACTCCCGTACTATGCTGTCCGTAGCGATAACCGCGGTGCGGGAAGCCCTGTCATACAGATAACAGACTCCGTCATTGTCCTGTGTGAACATTACAACGTAGTACAGACCCGGATATTCCGGGCTGAGCATACGGATATAAAAGGTGTTCTCGTCGTTCAGCTCGGTCGGAAGCTCAACGGAATCGCCGTATATAACCGCATCGCGGATCGCGTATATAAGCTCGCTGTCGTCATCGAAAACGGTGTCGTCCGGGTAGCTCACGCTGTCGTCGCGGTATTTCTCCTCGCAATACAATGTGGTAAGGTATACCGACCCGTAATAAACGAACGCCGATACCGGCGAAAAGCTCTTCATCGATATATCGGGCAGATCCGACGCACGGTAAACCCAGCCGTTCTCGTCGCACAGATACTCCGAAGGGTCCTGCCAAGGTATCTCGTAATACTGGCTTATTCCGTCGTTACAGTACGGATCGCCTATCTCGAGCGCGTAAACCGAAATCGGATTCGAAAACATCACGTATTCAATCCCGGTCGCGTCATCGACAAACCCGTAATCGGTTACCGACACTTCGCTTCCGACCAGTCTGTCCTCGCTCACTTCAAACCCGAAGAAAGCTCTCATCGCATCGCATGAGCAGAGAGCGGCTGTACAGACCAGCACGAGCAGAAGTGCGGTGACCCTTTTTTTCATAACGAATAATCCCTGTAAAACCTTTCTGAGTTAATATAGCCTTCAGTATCCGATCTGACCGAGACTGTCGTCCCCCGTTACCCAATCGCTTACCTCGAAAACCGTGTATGTATCCGGTGTCTCGCGGACGAACACTCTCGACATTCCGGCGTTTATAACCAGACGCTTGCACATCTGACAGCAGGTCGTCCCGGCAATGACCTCCCCGGTTACCGGATCGGTGCAGGCGAGATAAAGATCGGCGCCGAGCATCTGCTCGCGCGAGGCGGCGATAATCGCATTCGCCTCTGCGTGAACCGACCGGCACAGCTCGTACCGTTCTCCTCTCGGAATATCCATCTGCTGACGCAGACAGGTTCCCAGATCGCAGCAATTCGCCCTTCCGCGAGGCGCGCCCGCGTAACCGGTGGATACTATCGTGTCGTTTTTAACGATTATCGCACCGAACTTACGCCTGAGGCAGGTTCCGCGCTGCGATACCGTCTGCGCTATGTCAAGATAATAGTTTATCTTAGAACGTCTTTCCATTTTCGATCTCCCTCGCCGTATCGAGAATAAACTGCCTGAATCCGTCCTTGGTTTCCGGGTGTCTTAGACCCATGTATACGTTCGCTTCGATATAGCTGAGCTTGTTCCCTACGTCGAACCGTTCGCCGTCAAAAACCTTCGCGTACATTCCGGTACTGCGCGCCAGAGCCGCCATCGCGTCCGTAAGCTGTATCTCGCCCTTCGCCCCGGGAGCGGTCCGCGCAAGAATATCGAAGATCTCGGGTGTAAGCACCACCCGTCCGAGTATTGCCAGATCGGAAAAAATCTGCTCTCTACGCGGTTTTTCGATCATATCGGTGCAGTAATACACCCCGCCGCCGACTTCCTCCGCCTTAAGCGAGCAATAGCGGCATATGCTGTCCTCATCGACATGCTTAACCCCGGCGACCGACTTGCCGTACGACTCGAACACATCGGTGAGCTGTTTTACCACCGGAACCTCGGAAAAAATAATATCGTCGCCGTACAATACCGCAAACGGCTCGTTACCGACAAACGACTTTGCAAGCGATACGGCGTGGCCCAGCCCTCTGGCGTTGTTCTGCCTTATAAAGCTGACCTTCGCCATCTCGGTAACCGAATTAAGGACTTCGAGCTCCTTCTCACGTCCCGCCCTGATAAGACTCTCCGCATACTCAGGGTTATAATCAAAATGGTTCTCAAGCGACTGCTTGCCGCGGTTTGATATAATAAGAATATCGGTTATCCCGCTGTTTACGGCCTCTTCGACAAGGTACTGTACGGCGGGCTTGTCCACAATTGCCAGCATCTCCTTCGGCACGCTTTTAGAGATCGGCAGCATCCGCGTACCGAGCCCGGCGGCGGGGATAACGGCTTTACGTATCTTCATGGCGTCCTCCTCATATCGTTTCGGCATTGTACGAACCGGTACACCGTTCCGGTTCGCATCCGTCAAAAGTGCCGGCTTATAGCCGCATAAAGAAACCGTCGGACATATTATAGCTATGCCCGACGGAAAAGTCAATATTATATATATGAACTTATTTTACGGTGCCGTTATTTGGCCTTTTTCTTGCCCATCAGGACGATAACCGCCACGACCGCGGCAACAACCACGACGCCTATGACGATCCACAGCCATACAAGGCTTCCGCCCTTTTCGTCACCGCCTGCCTCAGACGGATCCTCGGAAGCTGCGGAAGCATCGGGCTCCTCGGAAACTTCGGACTCTTCGGGCTCGGAAACTTCGGACTCTTCGGGCTCGGAAACGTCGTTGACGTCAGCCATCTCGCCCGCTACCCAGTAAACCACGGATCCTTCGGCACGGGTTGCGGTTTCAAAATCGTAACCCACGAAGTGAACGAGGTTGCCTGCCTCGAGACCGGTAAGCGAATCCCTGAGCAGGCAGGATTCGGACTCTTTGGACTCGGAATCATCGCCGTGCAGCACAAGGACTATGTAGCCTTCGCCTATCTCGGAGCTGAATACGGGAGCGGATCCGGTCGGAGTGAATATTTCAACAACCTTGTAAACGCCGGCCTCGGAAGTCGGTGCGAGCAGAGCTCCGCCCGCCCAGTTCACGCCATAATCGCCGATAGCGGTCGGATCGGTCACTATAGTGGTGGATCCCGCGGTGATGGCGGTGTTGAACGGAACGTCTGTCGCTTTGGTCGCATTCTCGGGAATAGCGGCTAAAAGCTCGTCAAGATTGCCGAATGAGGGCTCGTCATCCTTGCTGGTCTCGTTTCCGCCGGCGACCTGCGAAACCTCTATAATCTCGGAAACGTCCGCTCCGGACTCATCCTTCTTTCCGGCGAGAGTGATAACGCCGCAGTTCTTGGGCTGCTTGCTGCCGAGTATGGCATCCTGCCACTCGCACATGTTCGGCTCGACATTGGTGAAGTCCTCCTGGTCGGCTATCGCATAGGACAGACCGAACTGAGTGCCGTTGCCGACAGAGGTAACGCCGGACTTGTTCCAGGGCATTCTTACCTCATAGATAGCCTTGATCTGTTCGCCCGAATCGTCGATGCTGCCGGCAAAATCCCAGTCGTCGGCGGTAAGTCCGGATGCCTGGGCATTGGCGGTGGACCAGTTGCACTTAACGCTCTCGGTCTTGTTGTAAATACATACGCCGCCTTCAAAGAAGTCGCCGTAGAAGCTGCCCTCGGTTATTACGTCGTCGGCAGAGGGAACGTGCGGAAGGAGTATGTACTGAATGCAGCAGTGCTCCCACATGTTACCGTCGTTGTCGGGTGCGTAATAATCGTCAAGCTCACTGTAAACGACCCAGCACATATAGAGGGACTCGTCGGTCCAGCAGGCGTAGAAATCGGCCTGGATGCTCTTGTTCTGGTCGTAAGCGGACAGGAACTCATCGTTGTTGTAGTCAACGGAATGAACCTTCATAAGGCCGTATTCGCCGGTGTTGAGTACGCCGTCAACCTTGGGGGCGACGGAATTGTACTGAATGGTTACGGCTGCGTTTGCGCTGGCTGCGGAAGCCGTTGCGGGAATAAGCGCAACCGCCATCAGCACCACAAGCGCTGCGCTGAGTACGGAAGCAAGTATTCTTTTTTTCATGTGTATCTCCCTTTGCATATTGATGGTACATATATTATATCGCCTGTTTGTGTAAAATGCAATAGTTATTTTTGAATATTGACGCATTTTTGTATACTTTTTGATCCCATTCCGCTCTGCAGCGGAAGAAAAACGGCAGCCGGTTTTGATAATCTTCCCGCGATTCTTCCTGTTTTCCATATTCAATAAGCGGATCGGGGCGGTTCCGGACTCTGCCGAAGAATTTTACTTCACAATCGCTCCGCTTCAGCTCCTTGCATTTCATGTGCCGGAAGCGTTCGGCTGCCGCCGGCCGTCGGACAAACTTACCCTGCGAACTCAAAAAACAGTGCTTGACAACAGAACAACGTTGTGATATAATACCCCCGCGCGAAATACCGGGTACGGTTTCGGGCAAATATCACGACCATGGAGAAGTCGCCTAGTTGGTCGAGGGCGCACGACTGGAAATCGTGTAACCGGTAAAACGGTTCGTGGGTTCGAATCCCACCTTCTCCGCCACAAATCCCGAATGCGTAAGCAATCGGGATTTTTGATTCCCGTCCCTTAGCCCGTCCGCACATTCGGAATCTCCGTAAGGAAAACGTTTCATTCGGCAAGCCGGATTGCGGAACGCTTCCGGCGGCGCCGTCCGCTCATATTCCGGTTATTCCTCATTACCGTATCCGCTCTCCGCGTCGGATTCAGACGGAGCCGGAAGTTCTCCGACTGTGCGGCGGCGACCGTTGGAAATTCCCCGAAGACCTGATATTATCCGGTATATGTTATACCGCAAATAATGAAAGGATGATTGCACAGATGAAAATACACAGATCATCCGAGGATTACCTCGAAGCAATGCTCATGCTGAGCGAGAAACACGGCTATATCCGTTCTCTCGACGTCGCCCTTCAGCTCGGCGTCAGCAAGCCCAGCGTCAGTTACGCCGTAAAACGCCTGCGCGAGGGCGGGTATGTGACCATGGATTCCGACAGCCTTATCACCCTTACCGATACCGGCATGGAGATAGCGAAACGGATATATACCCGTCACCGTCTGCTCACCGAGTTTCTTGTCCGTCTCGGAGTGAGCGAGGATACCGCGCGCGGGGACGCCTGCCGTATTGAGCACGATATAAGCGACGAGAGCTTCGACGCAATAGTAAAGCACGCCGGAATCGGTCTCTCCGCTCCGGATAATCAAAAATAATCGGAATACCGTACATACTTCAATGCGCCCCGGCGTTAATTCCGCCGCAGGCGCATTTTTTATCGGTACATATATACAAGCCCAACCGTTTTATACGGCTCCGCATCGGACAGAGCGCAGTCGTATCCCGTCATTATGTTAACCTAATCAAGCACCTCGGCATATCCCGTTTCCGGAAGACTTCGCATTTCAAGCACCGCCGCAGCGGCATCCGGAGTAAGCAGCACCGCACAGAAGCCCCGCTCTCTGCGGCGCGCATTCACCGAATCCCTTACACGGCATACAAACGCATGCCTTGTCTCCCCGTTCTCTTTCGCCGACAGCGACCCGTCCGGGATTCCTTTGCAACCGGCGGCGGCGCAAAACTCATTGCCGCACCCGGAAAGCTCGGGAGGATATGCCGCATACCCGAAAGAAAGTCTTTCGCCGAGCAGAGCCGTCAGACCCGTGTCGGGCAGATCCTCCGCCGTTTCACAAACAAACAAATATACGCTCAATATACCTTCACCCCCGCGGCTTCATTCGTCATACAGAATTATCGCGCCTTCGTTCTGAGCAATTTTAGCATTACAGTATAAAAATGTCAAATGCGGTCAATAATTACGGAGAAGGAGAGTGTATATTAATGAAGAATATCGCGATTTTCCTCATTCTTATGCTGCTGGTCGGAAGTATCGGAGCCTCCGCCGACCGCGGCGCCGTGTCCGAGGGTAAAGCCTACACGTTGAGCGTGAATCCGAGCGCCGCATATCCCGATGACGGTAAGAAGCTCACCGACGGCGCAACCGCAACCCTTACCGACAAAACCTACCATAAGTCGGGCGCTTATGTAGGTATAAACCGCTCCTCTCTTGACGAAAGCGGTAAAATCGATATCGTTGTCGATCTGGGTAAGACTTACGACGAGCTGACCGGCTTCGCGCTGAGCTATGACGTCGAGCCGGATGCGGGCATTTATGCGCCGGAATCGGTAATGATAATGGTAAGCGACAGCGCCGACGGAATCTATACCTCGGTAGGAACGGTTCAGACCACCGAGCCCGCCGCCTCCGGAACCGTAAAAACCGGCGTTGCGGAGTACAAGCCCGACAAAGCCGTTTCCGGCAGGTATGTAAGGTTCACCGTACAGCATCCCCTCTCCGCATCCGCCGATGACGGCACAGAAATCACTGCCGGCTGGATTTTCATTGACGAAATCACCGTTTATGCCGAGACCGGCACCACCCCTCAGACGGGAGCCGTCCGCGAGGCATGGATCTCAATACTGCTCGGATCCGCAATGATTATTACCTGTTCCGGAATTGTTTTCGCCGGAATCATAAAAAAGCGGCGCCTGAAATCGTAACGCCGCGGGAACGTATAAAAACGCCGGATACTCCTTCCGGCGTTTTTGCTGTTTTCACCTGCGCGGTTCCCGGACTTCCTAACCGTTCAATAGTGAACAAGACTGACCGACAGGTCCACCCTTCCGTCCGGCAAAAAGACCACGCCCTCGTCTTCGAGCAGCTTTCTCTGCCGTTCCGGACCTCCGAAGGCAAACGAATCCGCTACTTCTCCGCGCCGGTTTACCACCCGGTGGCAGGGTATCTTTCCGGGCTCCGGATTAACGTGCAGCGCATATCCGACCACCCGCGACCAGCGCGGATTCCCCGCGAGACAGGCAATCTGCCCGTAGGTCATCACCCTTCCGCGGGGAATTCTTCTTACAATATCGTATATAATTTCAAAGGTGTTCACGCTTCCCGCCTCCCGTATTATTATACCCCGCGGCGGCAAAAAACGCAAGCGTGGCACTCATTTGTCGATACTGCCAGCCATTTCGCCTGTACTGCGATAAAATTTTGGCAGTATTTTTTCACAACCCCCTTGACAAACACTCCTGTAGATGGTATATTAGCACTCGTAAGGTTTAAGTGCTAACGACACGGAGGGCAAAAATGGAACTTTCGGCAAGAAAGAAACAGATACTTAAATCGGTAGTAGATTCTTACATCCAGACCGGCGAGCCGGTGGGAAGCAAGTATCTTACCGAAAAAAGCGATCTGTCCGTTTCCTCCGCGACGGTGAGGAACGAGATGAACGAGCTCGAGCGAATGGGGTATCTCGCCCAGCCGCACGCCTCGTCCGGACGTGTCCCGACGGCAGAGGGCTACCGCACCTATGTCAACAGCCTTATGGAGCAGTACCTGCTTACTCTCGAGGAGCTCGAGGTGCTGAACGACGTATTCAGCTCCAAGGTATCCGAGATAGGCAAGCTTATGGAGAAGGCAAGCCACGTCATAAGCGAGATGACCAACTACACTTCATTTGCGGTAATACGCCCTTCGGGAAGCGCCGCAAAGCGGTTCGAGACTGTGCGCATCGACGAAAACAGCTTTCTGCTCATAATGATCTGCACCGACGGCAGCATCCGCAACCGCCACGTAAAAATGAAGACGGAAGTCACGGCGGATATGCTCAAATCGATCACATACGCGCTCAACGAAACCCTGTCGGGCGCCTGCAGCGATCAGGTAACGCTTCAGAGCGTGCTCGAGTTCGAGGAAAAACTCGGTGATTACTCGTATACCGCAGCCGCGATACTCCGGGTGATCTACGACATGCTCAACTCCACCGACACCGAAAAGGTTCACATCGACGGCGTGACCAAGCTGCTGTCATACCCCGAGTTCAGCGACGTCGGAAAAGCCAAGGACGCCATCGCGGTGCTCGAGGATCGCAAGGACTTTGCGGAAAAGGTGTTCAGCCACAGCAAGGATGACAAGAGCCTGAGCGTTTATTTCGGAGACGACAGCGGCGTCGGAGAGCTGTCCGACGCGGGCATCGTTCTCCAGCCGATAACGGTCGGCGGACGCACGGTCGGCGCGATAGGCGTTATGGGTCCGCGGCGTATGGACTATAAAAAGGTAATCGCATCGCTTAAGTATTTCGTAAACAACATAGGCAAAGAATTTGAAGGAGATCAGGACAGCAATGGCAGAAAAGAAACAGGAGAAGAACCCGGTGAATCCGGAGGAACCGAACGCTTCGGAGCAGACGTCGCGGGAGGAAATAAAGACTCTTAGCGAAAAGCTTTCCCGGACAGAGACTGAGCTTAAAGCCGCCGCGGAGGCGTCGCAGAAAGCGGCTTCGGATCTTGCGGCTCTTAACGATAAATATCTGCGTGTTATGGCGGAGTACGATAACTACCGCCGCCGTACCTCAAAGGAAAAAGACGAGATCACGTCATACGCTTTTTCGACGGCGGCTCTCGGATTCCTCCCTCTCGCGGATAATTTCGAGCGTGCTCTCGGCTTCGCCCCGGACGACGAGAACCTTCGGGTGCTGTATAAACAGCTTACCGAGATATTCGGCAAGATGGACATCAGGGCGTTTGAATCCGACGGCGAGAAGTTCGACCCGAACCTTCACAACGCAGTCATGCATGAGGAAGACCCCGAAGCGGGCGAAAACGTAGTAGTGCAGACCTTTGTCCGCGGTTATAAGATAGGCGACAAGGTGCTGCGTCACGCCATGGTCAAAGTGGCAAACTGAAAACGAAAAATAACATCTGATATACGGAGGTAACAATTATGTCTAAAATCATAGGTATCGATCTCGGTACGACCAACTCCTGCATGGCGGTTTACGAAGGCGGCGAGCCTATCGTTATAGCCAACGCGGAAGGAAGCAGAACGACCCCGTCCGTGGTCGCGTTTTCAAAAACGGGCGAAAGAATGGTAGGTCAGGTTGCCAAGAGACAGGCAATAACCAATCCGGAGCGTACCATCATTTCCATTAAGAGGGATATGGGCAGCAACCGTAAGGTAAGCATCGACGGTAAGAACTATACCCCGCAGGAAATATCCGCGATGATACTCCAGAAGCTGAAGGCGGACGCCGAAGCGTATCTCGGACAGAAGATTGACAAGGCAGTCATTACCGTACCCGCATACTTCTCCGACGCACAGCGTCAGGCTACCAAGGACGCCGGAAAGATTGCCGGACTCGAGGTTCTGCGTATAATCAACGAGCCTACCGCCGCGGCGCTTGCATACGGCATGGATAAAGAGATCAACCAGAAGATACTCATCTACGATCTCGGCGGCGGCACCTTCGACGTTTCCCTGCTCGAGATTTCCGACGGCGTTTTCGAAGTGCTTGCCACCAACGGAAACACCAGACTCGGCGGCGACGATTTCGACGAGAGAATAATGGACTGGATAGCCGATTCCTTTAAGAAAGAGAGCGGCGTTGACGTCAGAAACGACAAGATGGCAATGCAGCGTATAAAGGAAGCTGCGGAAAAAGCGAAGATCGAGCTTTCCGGCATGATGTCCACCAACATCAATCTGCCGTATATAACCGCGGATGCCACCGGACCTAAGCATTTCGAAACAACTCTCACCAGAGCCAAGTTCAACGATCTGACCGCAGACCTCGTACAGAAGACCATAGAACCGATGAAGCAGGCGCTGTCCGACGCCGGAATAAAGCCCTCGGAAGTAGACAAGGTTCTGCTCGTAGGCGGCTCGACCCGTATCCCTGCCGTCGCGGAGGCTGTCAAGAACTATATCGGCAAGGAGCCGTTCAAGGGCATCAATCCCGACGAATGCGTCGCAATAGGCGCGGCGGTCCAGGCAGGTGTGCTCGGCGGCGAGGTAAAAGATCTCCTGCTGCTCGACGTCACTCCGCTGTCTCTCGGTATCGAGACTCTGGGCGGCGTGTGCACCAAGATAATCGACAGAAACACCACCATACCCGTTCAGAAGAGCCAGGTGTTCTCCACCGCGGCCGACGGTCAGACGGCAGTCGAGATACACGTTCTTCAGGGCGAGCGCGATATGGCAGCATACAATACGACGCTCGGCAGATTCTCGCTTGACGGCATAATGCCCGCACCGAGAGGTGTTCCCCAGATAGAGGTCACCTTCGACATCGACGCCAACGGTATAGTCAATGTCAGCGCCAAGGACAAGGGCACCGGCAAGGAACAGCATATAACCATTCAGTCCTCCTCCAACATGAGCAAGGAAGATATAGAGAAGGCTGTCAAGGACGCAGAGCTCCACGCCGAAGAAGACAGGAAAGCACGCGAGGCAGTCGAGATCAAGAACGGGGCGGAGGCTCTGATATTCCAGTGCGAGAAGACCCTCACCGATCTCGGCGACAAGGTATCCGACAGTGAGAAAAAGCCGGTGCAGGACGCTATCGAAAAGCTTAAGGAAACCGTAAAATCCGGAAACAGCGATTCGATTAAGCGCGACACCGAGGAACTTTCCAAGGCTTTCTATGCAATATCCGAAAAGATATACGGCCAGCAGGGCGGTCCTCAGCCGGGCGCAGGCGATTCCGGCAGCGCAGGCAACGGCGGAGCCGCAGGCGACGACGGTGTTTACGACGCCGAATTCACCGATAAAAACTGATTTTCAATGATAACGGCGGCGGACGCGGCGGGCAATTCCCCGGCGCGTCCGCCCGCTGACGGAGCAGCGTATGGCAGATAAGAGAGATTATTACGAGGTGCTCGGGGTATCAAAGACCGCGGGCGACGACGAGATAAAAAAAGCATACAGACAGCTTGCAAAAAAGTATCACCCCGATGCAAACCCCGGCGACAAGGCGGCGGAAGAAAAGTTCAAGGAGATTAACGAGGCGTACAGCGTCCTGTCCGATAAAGACAGCAGGGCGAGATACGATCAGTACGGTCATGCCGGCATGGATCCCAACTTCAATCCCGGCGGCTTTTCCGGCTTTTCGGGCGGCGGATTCTCCGGGTTTTCCGGCTTTTCCGGCGGTGACTTTGACCTCGGGGATCTCTTCGGCGATCTTTTCGGCGGCGGACGCAGTTCGTCGCGCCGTCCGAATTCTCCGCTCAGGGGCGAGGACATAGGCGTAAGGATCGCGCTTTCGTTCGAAGAGGCTGCGCAGGGCTGCCGACGCGATATTGAATTCACCCGGTCCGAGAGCTGCGGCAAATGTCACGGCACCGGTGCATCCGGTTCATCCGGAGTCGAAACCTGCAAGACCTGCGGAGGCTCCGGCACGGTACGCACCACTCAGCGCACGCCGTTCGGCGCAATGCAGTCGCAGACCGTCTGCTCCTCCTGCGGAGGAACGGGCAGAATAATTAAAGATCCCTGCACCGCCTGCCGCGGAACCGGGAGCATTAAGGTTAAGAAGAAGCTCGAGGTCAATATACCGGCGGGCATCGACGACGGACAGCGTGTTATGCTCCGGGGGCAGGGCAATTCCGGCTCCAACGGAGGTCCATCGGGCGATCTTCTGGTCGCGGTGAGCGTGCGGCCGCATAAGCTGTTCGAGCGCGACGGCAACGATATCCATTACGAAATGCCCGTAACCTTCACCGAAGCGGCTCTCGGTGCAAAGCTCACCGTTCCCACCCTTGAAGGCGAAAGCGAGTTTTCAATTCCCGAGGGCACCCAGTCCGGAAGCGTGTTTTCACTGCGCGGAAAGGGCATACCCGATGTAAACGGTCACGGCAGAGGCGACATGTACATTACAGTAACCGTCGAGGTTCCCAAGTCCCTTTCTCAAAAGCAGAAGGAGGCCGTAAAAGCCTTCGGAGAATCCACCTCGTCGCGCAACTATCCGAAGAGGCAGGCCTTCGCCGCAAAAGCGAAAAAATAACACTGTCGTGTATATTTGTTGCGGACTTGCCTTCGCAATTGTTTACCGCAAACCGAATATAAGCTTCATGATAATCAAAAGGCTGACGATAATATTGTCAGCCTTTGTTTTTACGGCACGGCTTTGCGGGCAGAGTATAGTGAACTTTCTTCTTATACGTTAGCACCACACCTCCCCGAAAACCGATTAACCTGGAATCATATAACTGTACCCGCAAAAGAATTTACCGGAGCACGGCTCAGGTCTGACAAGCCGCCTTTACGACGACCGGTTTTCCCAAAGGCGTTAATTTTTTTCTTAATTATTGAAAAGTACATATTATTATGCTATACTGTGCTGAATAATAATGAGCGGGAGATACGACAATGAATGTAGAGGTGCTTTCCTACACTCCGGACGGCGAAAAGCTGATTGCCGCCGCCGCGAAGCTGTGCTATTCCGATTCCGGTATCGACGATCTGCTCGAAGGGCTTACCCCGGAAAAGACCGAGAGGTTTCTAAGTATGCTCGGAGACCTCGGCCACGCCAGCCCGTTTGAGCATGTAAGCATAACCTTCGGAATAGAGGGCGTTTCGCGTGCGGTGCTGGCACAGATCACCCGCCACCGCATAGCATCCTTCTCCGTCCAAAGTCAGAGATACGTCAATAAACAGAGCTTTTCGTATATCATCCCGCCGGAGATCGAGGCGATACCGGAGGCAAGGGCGGAATTTATCCGCGCAATGGAAGAGGATCGCGCCCATTATATCGCGCTCGCCGATATACTCACAAAGCGGCACTTCGACCGTCTTGTCGCCGCGGGAGCCGACGAAAAAGAAGCGCGCCGTGCTGCCTCCAAGCTCGCGTTCGAGGACGCCCGTGCGGTACTTCCCAACGCCTGCGACACTAAAATCGTTATGACCATGAACGTCCGTTCGCTGTATAATTTTTTCTCGCTGCGCTGCTGCAACCGCGCACAGTGGGAAATACGCGCGCTCGCCACGGAAATGCTTCGGCTCTGCCGCCGTACATATCCGCTGCTGTTTTCCCACGCCGGGCCGCCCTGTCTTAACGGACGCTGTCCCGAGGGCAAGATGTCATGCGGCAAGGCTGCCGAAGTAAAGGAAAGGTTCGAATCTCTGCAATGAAAAACACTTTCATCGCGTTTGACGGACTTGACGGATCCGGCAAAACAACCCAGACCGAGCTGCTTATAAACCGTCTCGCCGCCGCAGACATACCATACAGATATATTACCTTCCCCACCTATGACGACCGTTTTTCGTTTTTCGTAAACGAATATCTCGGCGGACGGTTCGGGAGCGACCCGAATGCGGTTAACGCATACGCCGCTTCTTCGTTTTTCTCGGCGGACAGATATCTTTCGTTTATAACAGATTGGAAGGCGGATTACGATTCCGGAAAGGTGATAATAGCCAACCGCTATACCACCGCCAACGCGGTGCATCAGTGCAGCAAGCTTCCCCGCAACGAATGGGACGGCTTTCTCGAATGGCTTTTCGATTACGAATGGAACCGGCTCGGCCTGCCGCGCCCGGACAAGGTGATATATCTTTGCCAGCCGCCGGAGGTGTCAATGCAGCTTATAAATCACCGCTGCGAGGAGACGGGCGCCAAGCCCGATATTCACGAACAAAGCCCGAGCCATCTCCGCTGCAGCTACGAGGCTGCTCTGTATGTTTCCGATAAATACGGCTGGGATCGCATAAATGTTTACGACGGAGCAGCAATCCGCAGCATCGAGGATATAGGAGCAGAAGTGCTTTCCCGCGTAAGGGAGCTGATATCCCTGTGACCGGGCAGTTATATAACCTGTACCGTACCTGCTTCGGCGACAGCGACGAATGCATCTCAACGTATCTCGGTTTTGCTCTTGCTCACGGCAGAATATGCACGAGAAGCGAAAACGGTACCGTAGTCTCGTCCGTGTCCTCCTGCCCCTGCAGTGTGGAGGGGCGAAACGCAGTCTATATATTCGCCGCAGCCACCCTGCCGGATTACCGCGGCAGAGGCCATATGCGCGCCTGTCTTGAAGAGGCCTGCGACGGTGCGGATATTTCCGTATGCATTCCCGCATCTGAGGAGCTTTTCGGCCTTTACGCTTCACTGGGCTTCACCCGCCGCACCCGATGCTCGGAGCTGCGGCTGCAAGGCTCCGGAACGCTCCCGCCGGAAGTATTTACCGGCGACCCGTCGGAGCTTTATCCGCTCCACAGAGGCGTACACACCCCCGAGCTGTTTTCCGCCTGCGTTCGCTGTCATCTCACGGATCCGTATGCACATATCTGGCTGGTCGGCGGAGGCTATGCCGCCGTACGCGACACTCCGGACATGCTGTACGCCGACGAGATTCACTGTTCGCTTACCGAACTTGTAAAGTGCACCGCCAAGCCAATAACTGCGCGTCTGCCGGAAGGATGCGGAGACAGCCGGGATATTGCCTGTATACGCACCGACGAGCCTCTTCCCGAAGGGTTGTATATTAATTTTCTGTTTAACTGAGGTGTTTGATATGCTTGTTTATATGTTTCTCGCCGACGGCTTTGAAGAAACCGAGGCGCTCGTCCCGCTCGATCTGCTGCGCCGCGCCGGAGCGGAGGCGGTAACCGTTTCCGTTTCCGGAAGCCGTACGGTTACCGGCTCTCACGGAGTAAAAGTAGAAGCCGACATCCTTCCCGAAGAAGCCCGGTTCTCCGAATGCGCCGCCGTGATTCTTCCCGGCGGCGGAAAAGGCACCGAAAACCTGTCCGCATCGGAGCTCGTCCGCCGCACGGTTACTGAAGCCGCGGAAAGAAACGCGCTCATCTGTGCAATCTGTGCCGCGCCTACGGTTCTTGCGGAGCTCGGACTGCTTACCGGCAAAAAAGCCGTCTGCTTTCCGTCCATGACGGATATGCTTACCGGCGCCGTCGTAAGCGACGCTCCTGTCGTGCGCGACGGGAGCATTATTACCGCCCGCGGAATGGGAGTATCTTACGAATTCGGATTAACCGTCGTAGCCGCATTGTTCGGCGATAATACCGCCGCAGGCCTGCGGGCATCCACCTGCGGAATCTGAAGCGCATCTGCAAGCGCCGGGAGGTGAACAAGCAAATTGTCCGAAACCGCATCCGGGCTCAAAAGCCCCGCAATAACCGTGCCCTGCCTCGTGGCGGGGGTTATGGCAATACTCAGATTCTGCGTAAAGTACGCTCTTCGTAATGTCAGCGAGGGCACCGACATACTTCTTACGGTATCGGTCATACAGCTTGTCATTTTCATATTGCCCTGCATTCTCTATTACCTGCTTAAAAGGCGCAGGCTTGAGACAGAGCCGTTTTTCCACCTGATAAAGCCGAATCATCTCGTGTTCGTTATAGTATCCGCACTGTTTCTGGTCTGCGGCATACTGCTGGCAAAATACTGCCAGATCGTAATTTTCGACGATATCAGCTCTACCTCCGGCTTTAACGAGGTTCTTGCCTCCGGCGGCAAGGAGCTTTCTACCGCAGGCGTTTTTTTGTCCTGCGCCGTCATACCGGCTGTCTGCGAGGAGCTGTTCTACCGCGGCGTGGTACTTAGCGAATACCGTGTATACGGATCTGCAAACGCCGTGCTCGTTTCGGCGCTGTGCTTTGCCTTCCTGCACTTTTCCTTCAGGAATTTTGTTCTCTATTTCTTTGCCGGACTGGTGCTCGGAATGGTTGCGGTCGTCACCCGCTCGCTTCTTGCTTCGGTTCTGCTGCACCTGCTGTCCAACACCCTGTCGCTGTACGGAAGCGATTATTTCCTGCGCGTCACCGTCCAGAAAAGCGGAGAATTCTTCATGGGCTTCCTGCTTATCGCTCTGTTCGGGCTGTCCGCAGTCTTTCTGCTTTCGCGTCTCGAACATGTTTATATCACCTATGCCGAGCGTCCGCCGGTCGGCAGTCTTCCTCCCCGCAGCCGGGATCATTTCCTCAGGGTATTTTTTTCGCCGTCGTTTCTCGTGCTTATCGCCGTGTTTATAGTATTCACCGCCTTCTTATAAGGAGTACCGAATGGAAAACAACAGCAATCGCGCTCCCGACGGGAGCAACACCGACGACATACTCGATATACTGAACCGCTACCGTGCGTCGCAATCTCCCGACGGGCAGGAGCAGCCCGCCCCGGAGTCTGCCGCGCCCGAGCCGGAGCCGAGCGCGGAATTCGAGGGGATTTCCGGGCATTTTTCCGATACCGCCGACCTGTCAAAAATCAGGAAGGAGCGGGATTCGCATTTCAAATCCACGGGAGAAAAGAAAAAAAAGCCGCTGCTGAAGCGGTTTTTCGCCGCGCTGGGAAACATGAGCTTTCTCCTTAAGGCGGTCCTGTATCTCGCGGTCGTGCTGGCTGTGTCCGTCTACTGCATCTATTACGCGGTTACCGGAATGAACGACGTATTCGCTCTGGTGAATTCCGACACTCAGGCAACGATAACCGTCACCGCCGATACAACTCTGGGCGAAATTGCCGATTCTCTGGCAGAGCAGGGGGTTATACGGTATCCGTGGCTGTTCAATCTGTATTGTAAATATTACAGCGACGATGAAATAGCCCTTATCGAGGGTGAATACACCTTCTCCGACAGCCAGAACTATTCCAATATTCTGTATTCGGTCACCCACGAGAACATCGTCCGCACAACGGTCCGTGTAACCATACCCGAGGGCTACACCGTGGATCAGATCTTCACGCTGTTGGAGGAGAAGGGTGTGGCCAGCGTGGAGGACCTGCAGGATATGGCGGCCAACCACGACTACGCCTTCTCCTTCCTCCAGGATCTGGAGCTTGGGGACTATCACCGCCTGGAGGGCTATCTCTACCCCGACACCTACGAATTTACCACCCCCCAGAACCCCCTGTATGTCATCAACAAGATGCTGGTGCGCTTTGACGAGCAGTTTACCGATGCAATGCGCCAGGAGGTGGCAGACAGCGGCCGTACCATCCATGAGATCATCACCATTGCATCCATGATCGAGAAGGAGACGGACGGCAATGACCGGGCCGATATCGCCTCGGTCATCTACAACCGCCTGAATAACCCCAGCGGCGGAACCCAGGGATATCTGCAGATCGACGCCACCCTGGCCTATATCAACGGCGGCAAGGTGCCCACGGAGGCGGACAAGTCCATTGATTCCCCCTACAACACCTACCTCTACAAGGGACTGCCTGCCGGACCCATCTCCAACCCCGGTCTGGAGTCCATCAAGGCAGCTATGAATCCCAACAGCACTTCGTACTACTACTACGCCCTGGGCGACGACGGAGTACACCACTTCTTCAAGACCCG
>SFLA01000064.1 GCA_004553575.1 Clostridiales bacterium | reverse complement strand
ATAGCAACGAGTCGAGCAAACAAGCACAGTACGCCTATTATTACGCCGGGAACAGCAAAATTAAGTACAAGCACGACGGAACGAGTACCGCCGCTTCTTGGTGGCTCCGTTCCCCGCTTGCGAGCGCCTCCGGCTATTTCGTGGGTGTGAACACCGACGGCACAGTCACCGGCAGCAACGCGTACTCTTCCCTCGGCTTCGCGCCCGGCTTTTGCGTATAATTCGGAAATCGAGACTTGCGCCCTCAATGGGCGCATAGTCGGCGAGGAGGAAAGAAAATGTCCGTACCAAAATCGAGACGCGGCGAAAGCCCGGCGGAGTATATCAACCTCGCCCGCGAGATTTATGTATTCACATATAACCGCGTCCGCATCTTGCCGAAAAGCTACACCTTTTATTTTTCCTTGCCGCTCTATAACGCGGCGCGAGAGGCTTATCGCATGATAAAGACGGCAAACCTCATTTACGTTGACGAGAAATCTCCCGAGGAGATACGCCGCCGGAATATCCAGCGGCGGAAAGAGTATTACGAGACGGCACAGGGTTATTATAACTCGATGCTCGACGTGCTCGACCTCGCGTATATGACCGTCAACCATGAGAAGATACCGCCGAACGTCCTCAAAGAGTGGGTAAAGCTCATTACGGACGAGCTCTCGCAAATCTCTAAAATCAAGCGGAGCGATAAGGCGCGAGCTTAATCCTCCGAGTGATTAGGTTATATTCCGCATCGCCGCTAATTGGTGGCTCCGTTCCCCGAATGCGAGCAACTCCAACAATTTCGTGAATGTGAACACCGACGGCACAGTCAACAACAACAACGCGAACAATTCCCTCGGCTTCGCGCCCGGATTTTATATCAACATGGGGCAGACCGAATAACTCCTCACAGAGCGAAAGCAGTCCCTATATAAAAGGGGAATATAACCTCTCTGACGGCCTCGCGCCGTCGGACAAACATATACCGCGATACGGTTAGCCGGACGCTCCTTGCATGGGTGCGGAGTGCGTGTTTTCCGTGCTTTCATGGCTCACCGTTACGCATTTTAGACAACACGCCGAGAAAGAAATGTACGAGGTATTTTTATTTTATGAACAGCGCAGAACGACGCGAGGCACGGTATCAGCGTCGCAAGGCCGCACGAATGAAAAAGAAAGCCGCCGCGCTCCGGGAGTACGGAGATTTCGAGACGGTTTTCTCATTCGAGCGGCTCTATGAGAGCTACCGCGCCTCCGTCCGTGGCGTTGGGTGGAAAGCGAGCACACAGCGATACAAAGCCGCCTCACTTGCCAACGTCACAAAGACACACGAGGAATTGATAGCCGGGAGATACCGCTCCAAGGGCTTTTACGAGTTCGATATTGTGGAGCGGGGAAAGCCGAGGCATATTCGGAGCGTCCATATCTCCGAGCGCGTCGTACAACGGTGCTTGTGCGATTACTGCCTCGTGCCGATGCTCTCCCGGTCATTCATTTACGACAACGGAGCGAGCTTGCGCGGCAAAGGGTACGATTTCGCCGTATCCCGGGTGACGCGCTTTCTTGCGGAGCATTACAGAAAACACGGACGAGAGGGCTACGTCCTCGTATTCGATTTTTCAAAGTATTTCGATACGGCACAGCATGAGCCCGTTTTTCGAGAGTTCGAGCGGAGCGGCATCGACGACCGCCTCGTCGCGCTCTCGAAATATTTTATTCAGAACTTCGGCGACGTGGGGCTCGGCCTCGGGAGCCAAGTCTCACAGATTGCCGCGCTCGCCCTGCCGAACAGGATAGACCACTATATCAAGGACGTGCTCGGCATGAAGTATTACGCTCGCTATATGGACGACGGGTGTATCATCAGCGAGTCAAAGGAAAAGCTCGAGATTTGCCTCCGGGAGCTCCGGCGGCTATGCGCCGAGCACGGTATCCGCCTCAATCCGAAAAAGACGCAGATTATCAAGCTCACGCGCGGCTTTACATTCGTTAAGGTGCGCTTTCGATATGGCGCAAACGGGAAAGTCGTCCGCCGGGCAACGTACAAGGGTATCCGGCACATGAGGGCAAAGCTACGCATTTTCCGGCGTTGGGTGGACTCCGGCAGAATGACGGCGGCGGACGTGGAAACGTCCCTCGTGTCATGGCGGGGACACATGAAAAGATTTCACTCGTACCACATGGAGCAGAGCGTCGAGCGGCTCTATCGTGAATTATTCAAGGGAGGGTAAGCTATGGAATATGTCGTTTATCGGCGCTTTAAGGCCGAGGGCATCGACGGAGCCTTTAACCTCCGATACGGGACGACCGTAACGGAGCGGGACGGCTTTCTCTTTGCCGCTGACGGGCGGAAGATTTGCGCCGCAACGTCTGAAAACGGATGGGAGCATTTCAGACCAAACACGCCGGAGGGCGCGTATCGTCAAAAGATGCTCGACGGCCTCTATCGCTATTACGGCAAGCACGAGGGTGCGTCGGACTTTGACCCGGAGAAATGGGCGGGGGCGGAAAATCTGTATTGGAAAAACCTCCTCCGCACGATGAACACGCAGGAACTCGAGGAGTTTTATAAAAAGCGGCTCGGAGAGCTGCCGAAAATGGAGGGATAACGTATGTATGCTATCAAAAGCGGCGGAAAGGTCGTCGGCTACTCCGATACCGTTGTCTATGTCCGCCTACACGAAAACGGGTGCTATGTCCCGTGCGACGAGGCGGAGGCCGGGGGATTTTGCATCAAGACGGCAATCGACCGCAAGGACGAGGAGACGGGCGAGACGACGACATATCTCGAGGACTTCGTTTACGCTTTCACCGACGGCGGGCTCCTCGGTATCGAGCCGGTCGGCTCCGTGGAAAATGTGAGCGGTACGCTCATGCTCGCCGAGAACGATAAAGTTCTCGATATTCTGTTAGGGGGTGCGGCGGAATGATTACCGTTGAAAAGGCGAAAAAGCTCCGGGCAATCATCGAGCGGGCAGTCGCCGCGCTCGAGCTCGACAACGAGGCCGCGCTTGAGTGCGTCGAGCTTTTCCCGGCATGGGAGAACGGCAAGGCGTACACCGTCGAGACAAGAGTACAATACGGCGGAAAGCTCTATCGTTGCGTACAAGCGCACACGTCGCAAAGCGATTGGACTCCGCCGGTCGCCGCCTCTCTTTGGAGCGGAGTAACGGTAGACCCGACAACCGGGTACGACGAATGGAAACAGCCGACCGGCGCTCACGACGCATACAAAAAGGGCGACCGCGTTCTCTTTAACGGCTCCGTGTATGAGAGCCTTATCGACGGAAACACATACTCCCCGACGGCGTACCCGGCGGGGTGGAAGCTCATCGAATGAGCGCGGCGGTCTACACGGTCGAGCTCGACGGCAAAATCATAGCGCGGCGGGAGTCTCTCTTGTGGGTGAGGCTTGACGCTCCCGGCCTCTATGTCGTATGCACGGAGGCAGAGGGCGAGGGCGTTATCGTTGACGGGGAGATTTACCACGTTCGGGGGTGTCCCGTATTGCCGGGAAAGCAGACAGTTAAACTCGATTATTACGAATTATAACGGAGGTTAAGAATGGACTATGTAGGAGCGATTATAGGAGTCCTCGGGACTATCCTCGGCGGCGTGTTAAGCTATGCCGCTTTTCATAGGAACTCGAAAAAGGACAGCGAGAGCGAGGGCAAAGAGGCCGGAACAATGTTGACCGAAATCGGGTACATTAAAGGCGGCATCGACCGTATCGAGCGCAAGCAGGACGCACAGGACGCGCGCTATATCAGCATGGCGGAGCGTATGTCGGCGGTGGAGAGCTCGGCAAAGTCGGCGCATCATCGTATCGACAGGCTCGAGGGGCGCGAGGTGCGGGAGGACGGATAATGTCCGCCCGCAAAGGCGCGGCGCGGCGGCGGAAGTTCAAAAAATGGGCGCTCGAGGTATGGAGCTTTGCAAAGGGGTATCTCTCCTTTTCAAAGCTCCTCGTTTATGCCGTCCTCTATATCGACTACAAATCGACCATGACGACGCTCGACCTCTGCCGGATTTCCGTAGCCAACAACTACACCGGCTCGCTCCCATATTTGACCGCCCTTATCGCCTTTTTACAGGCCGCGACCGCTACCGTGCTCTCGTTCTCGCTCAATAAGAGCAAGGCCGAGAACACGACCGGCGGAATTACATACGACACGGCAACAAAACGAGATTGCTAAAGGAGGTAGCAAAATGAAAGAAATCATCGTAAAGCGGCTCGGCGCTCTCTTGAGCGTAAAGAGCCTCGTCACGCTCTTGCTCTCCGGGGTATTCGCGTACCTCGCCATTACCGGGCAGACGAGCCAAGAGTTTATGACGGTCTACACGGTCGTTATCGCGTTCTATTTCGGAACGCAGACGCAGAAAATCAGCGACGCGGTAGACAAGACTCTCAAGGGGGAATAATTTATGCTGACGGTGGAGAAGCGGATTATTTCCCGGAACTTCACGCGCGCCGGAGCGGGACGGAAAATCGAGTATATCGTTATCCACTATTTCGGCTCACTCGGCACGGCGGCGGCGGTGGCGAACTACTTCGCCGGAGCCGATAGGCAAGCCTCGGCGCATTACTGTTTAGACGAGGGGAATATCGTTTATCAGTGCGTCGAGGACAATAATATCGCGTGGCATTGTGGCACGTCCGGCGGATACGTTCATCCGAGATGCAGGAACGCGAACAGCATCGGGATTGAAGTACGCCCGTATAAGCTCGATAAGACGACCGCCGGGAGCGCGGCGGCTCGGGATTGGTATTTCACCGAAAAGACCGTCGATAATCTCGTAGAGTTTACGCGGACTCTCATGGAGAAATACAATATCCCCGCCGAGAACGTTGTCCGGCATTACGACGTTACGGGGAAATGGTGTCCGCGCCCGTGGATGGGCGACGACATGAACGCCTATTACGGCACGAGCGGAAATGAACAATGGGCGAGATTTAAGGCTCGCCTCTCTGAAAACGAGGAGGTTTTCGACATGGATATTAACGAGGCAAGAAAGCAACTGACCTCTTGCGCCGATACCGGAGACACGCCCTCTGCATGGGCGAGAGAGGCGGCGGAATACTGCAAGCGCAAGGGAATTTTCAACGGCGACGGAGCCGGTAATTTCGGCTGGCAACAGCCGATTACCCGCGAGGCCGTCGCTTGCATCATCTACCGCGCACTCGAGGCGGCGGGCGCTCTCGGCAATCTTTCCGACGTATAATCGTGCAGAAAAAGCGGGCGGGGCTCTATGGCCTCGCCCGCTTTTT
>SFLA01000015.1 GCA_004553575.1 Clostridiales bacterium | reverse complement strand
GATTTTGATGCTCCGCACACCTCGCCCATTCTTCGCGGCTACTCGAGTGGTGGATGGATTATGGAGGCAGAAGGCAATCGTTCGCAATCTATGCTTGAATGGTTGACAAATGACGATGAGGTTGCCGTTTTGCGTTCCGATACCCGTTATGAAGTGCTTGTTGATCGATTGAAAAAAGTTGCTAAAAAGCCGTGATTTATTGCCCCGCCTCACGCGGGGCTTTTCTTTGCTTTCAGCATATCAATAAAGCCTTCTCCTGTGGGAGAAGGTGGCAGACGAAGGCTGACGGATGAGGAGTCTGTTTCGTTTGTTTCAAACACCTCATCCACCGCTAACGCGGTCCCCCTTCCCCTACTGGGAAGGCTATTTAGTTTACCGCTAATTTTGCAGAGCCTCGGGGCTTTTTTGTTTTGTTAATCCGTAAAAAGAAAACTGTTGGTCTTATGCGGCTCACACTGCTCGTCCAAAACCTGTTCGCTGCAGAGCAGGAATCAGCTTCGGTTTTGCCCGAACGCTTCGAAAATGCTGCCTCTTATAGCGGTTGCGGCGCAGAAATAAACCTCTGCAGTCGCGTTGCGGTCGAAGCTTCCGTTACGGATCTCGGAAAAAGTACCGCCGACCGAAAAACCGTTAAGCGCGGTGCGAAGCGCGGTAGAGATTTCGCCGTCGTTGGGAATGCCGGCATATATCAGTGCGGTCAGAACCGCGGCGGTTGCCGAGGCGGAGGGCTCACCGTCTCTGCCGTCAATCGTATTGTCGTCGTTTATCGAATCGGCGAGATACACAAGCAGGCGGTCGCGGCTTTCGTCGTCACCGTATTCGACGCGGTAAGCGGTTATTGCTTCAAGTGCCGCAGCGCTTGCTTCTGCGTCGGATCTTGAAGCGTATTCATCGGCTCCGAATCCGCCGTCCTTAAGCTGAAGTGTTTTAAGATAGTCGAGTGCGGCAGTCGGGTCATAATCGCTTCCGACAGCGTAAAGCGCGAGCAGAATCGTGGCGATTTCGGATGCGCTTCCCGAGGGATTCTTAAGCGCAAAGATCAGATCTTCGGTATAGACATCGCAGGAATAGGTGCCGTCCGTGAACAAAAACTCAGTCACCGCCGCGGCGAGAGTATAGCAGGCCTTCCCGTAAGCGCTGTTTCCTGCCGTCAGTGCGACGTTGTAATCGGCAATATCTTCGCCGGACAGCCACAGTGCGGAGACTACACGCCAATCGGTAACGGTAACGGTTTTATAGTAAGCGGCGAGCAGCCCGGTATCAATAAGCACGGATTCGGACTCGTCGACGGCACAGCCGCAGAGCAAAAGCATAAGTGCCGTTACCAGAGCTGTAAGTTTTTTCATATTAACGCTCCTTGTATGCAAATACCGCGGGCTTTTTTGCCGGTACTTAAGGCAAGAATGCAGCGCGGTATCAGAAAAATGCGCTCCGCAAAACGAAAACCGTTCTGCGGGGCGCATACTGCTGCATTTCTGACGGGTAGGGGACTCGATTACTTTATGGTAACGGTTGCGCCCTGCTCCTCGAGCTGCTTCTTGAGCTCTTCGGCTTCTTCCTTGGAAACGCCGGTCTTTACGGTCTTGGGAGCGCCGACAACGATCTCTTTGGCTTCGCCGAGAGAAACGCCGGTGATATCCTTTATAGCCTTGATGACCTTGAGCTTCTTCGCTTCGTCGAAAGCGGTGAGCTCTACGTCGAACTCGGTCTTCTCGTCCTCGGCGGGAGCGGCGGCTGCGCCTGCATCGCCGCCAACGGCTACTGCTACGGGAGCGGCGGAAACGCCGAACTCGTTCTCAAGTTCCTTTACGAGATCTGCGAGCTCGAGTATGGTAAGTTCCTTAACGATATCAAGTATCTGCTGAGTCTTTTCGTTCATTTGTTTTTCCTCCGAAAGTTCGTTGTTTTTTATGCCGGATCATTCTGCCGCCGGTTCGGCTGCGGGCTCAGACTCCGCCGCCGGTTCGGCTGCAGGAGCTTCGTTTTTCTTGTCGATAATCGCCTGAAGGACGTAAGCAAAGCTGTAAAGCGAAGACTGAAGAGAGCCGAGCATCTTTCCGATGAGGACTTCCTTCGAAGGAATCTTTGCGAGGTCCTTTACTCCGTTTTCGTCAAGAAGCTTGCCTTCGACGAAGCCGGCTTTTATGACGAAATTGGGGTTCTTTTCTGCAAAACCGCAGAGAATTTTTGCCGCCGCAACGGGATCGCTCTCGCTGGTTGCCAGAGAAGTCATACCGGTGAGGACGTCTTTAAGCTGCTCGAATCCGATAAGGTCGCATGCCTTGGACGTGAGAGTGTTCTTTACGACACTGTACTCGACGCCTGCCTTGCGAAGATCGGAACGGAGAGCGGTATCAGCCTCAACCGTAATACCCTGGTAATTGACGAGAACACCGCCGGCAGCGTTTTTCATCCTGTCTGCAAGAGACTGGACGACAGCTTGCTTCTGCTCGAGAATTTTTGCGCTTGCCATGTGTTCACCTCCATAACACCCCGGCATAAAAAGCTCCCCCGCGCATGCGCAGGGGAGCATAAACAATACCGGAAATAACAGTACTTTTATGTTTCCTCGGCAGGCGGTCAGAACCATTATACACCAAGTGTGCCTACTGTCTTTGGAATGCGGTTCGATTCCGAACCTTGCTTACAATACCACAAATAAGCGGCATTGTCAATACCTTTTTATTGATAAACCGTTTTTAACCCAGTTTTGTCGGGTTAATCTTTATACCGGGGCCCATAGTGGACGCTACGGTGCAGGATTTGATATACTGTCCCTTTGCGGCAGCGGGCTTCGCCTTTATAATTGCTCCGAGCAGCGCGTCGAAGTTCTCGGCGAGCTTTTCGGGACCGAACGATACCTTGCCTATGGTGCAGTGTATGATGTTGGTCTTGTCGAGACGATACTCGATCTTACCTGCTTTTGCATCGTGGACTGCCTTTGCGACGTCCATGGTTACGGTACCCGCCTTAGGGTTCGGCATAAGGCCCTTCGGGCCGAGTATCTTACCGAGACGGCCGATAACGCCCATCATATCCGGGGTGGCTATGATAACGTCGTAATCGAACCAGTTCTCGTGCTGGATCTTTGCTACGAGATCCTCTGCTCCGACGAAATCGCTTCCGGCTTCTTCCGCGGCCTTCGCCTTGTCGCCCTTCGCGAACACGAGGGTGCGGACGGTTTTGCCGGTGCCGTTGGGAAGGACGATGGCGCCGCGGATCTGCTGGTCTGCGTGACGTCCGTCAAGTCCCATGCGTAGATGAACCTCGACTGTCTCGTCGAACTTCGCCTTGGAAGTGTCGCAGGCGAGCTTAAGCGCCTCTGCGGACTCGTAAAGGTTTGCTTTGTCTATGCTTTTAAGAGCGTCCTGATAATTCTTTCCTCTTTTCACTGCTTAAAACCCTCCCTTAGTCGACTACCTTCACGCCCATGGAGCGTGCGGTACCCGCAATCATGCTGATAGCGGCATCGATGCTGGCAGCGTTGAGATCGGGCATTTTGAGCTCGGCGATCTTCTTGAGCTGCTCTTTGGTGATGGAAGCGACCTTTGTCTTGTTGGGGACGCCGGATCCGCTTTCGATGTTGCACGCCTTCTTAATAAGAACGGCTGCGGGCGGGGTTTTGGTAATGAACGTAAAGGTACGGTCTGCATAAACGGTTATAACGACCGGGATTATAAGACCGATATCATTCTTGGTACGCTCGTTAAAATCCTTGGTGAATACCGGGATAGCTACGCCGTACTGACCGAGTGCCGGTCCGACAGGCGGCTGCGGGGTCGCCTTACCGGCGGGAAGCTGGAGTTTGATATAGCCGATTACTTTTTTTGCCATTTGTTTTTACACCTCCGAATGTGGTAAATATTTCGGGAGCTTTGCTCCCTCCCACCGAGCTCCTCTTCTTTCCGGAGCTCTCAGTTCGACGAGATGGCTACTCGTCCAATGCCTTGACCTGGGTCGAATCCAGCTCGACCTGTGTTTCTCTTCCGAACATCGAAGCCGTTACCTTGACCTTCTTCTGATCGGGAGAGATCTCGTTTACGATCCCGATGAATCCGGAAAGCGGACCGTCGCAGATCTTAACGCTGTCGCCCACGGCATACTTGATATCTATGACGCGGACCTCCACGCCGAGCTTTTCGACTTCTTCTTCGGTAAGCGCTACGGGAGCGGATCCGGGGCCTACGAAGCCTGTTACGCCCGTCGTGTTGCGTATGATGTGCCAGCTTTCGTCGTTCATTATCATCTTGATAAGAACATAGCTCGGGAACATCTTACGCTCGATTTCCTTTGTTGTTTCGCTGTCGGACTCGACAACGGTTTCCATGGGTATTTTCACTCCGAATATAAGATGCTGAAGGTTGCGGTTTTCGACTATCTTCTCGATATTCGAGGCGACCTTGTTCTCGTATCCGGTGTAGGTATGAACTACATACCAGCGGGGTGTACCCTCGTGTGTGATATTCATTCCGGCTTACGCTACGAGCTCGGCCAAAAGGCTTACGAGCTGCTCAAGACCGAAATCAAGCACACCGATTACGATAGTGAATGCGATGATTGCGATAAGCACGACCGAGCTGTTTTTTGCGGTCTGAACGCGGGACGGCCATACGATTTTTTTGAATTCGCTGCGGTAATCCCTGAAAAACTTTGCAACGCGGTTTTCCTTCATCTTCACTACTCCCTGCTTACTTGCTTTCCTTGTGCAAAGTATGCTTGCGGCAGAACTTGCAGTATTTGTTCATCTCGAGTCTGTCGGGGTCGTTCTTCTTGTTTTTCTTGGTGTTGTAGTTTCTCTGTTTGCACTCGCTGCAGACGAGTGTGATCTTGTCTCGCTGACCTTTCATTATTCGGCACCTCCAATAAATGTTACCTCCCTCTGAGCGTCGGGCGTGCGGCTGCCGCGGAAATCGGTACGGACAGGCACAACAAAAAAGACCCCGGCAACAGAGGTGCTAACAGTATATCAAACCGTTTTGCCTTTGTCAAGGTCTTTTTGCGGAAAAAGTCTATATTTTTCGGCTGTTATTCGAGCATATCCACCCTGCGTGCGTGCTTTCCGCCTTCGAAATCCGAAGCAAGGAATATATCGGCCAGCTTTTTTGCTTTATCTTCCTCGCAAAGAAAGGCTCCGATACACATCACGTTGCAGTTGTTGTGTGCGCGGCACATTTTTGCCGAGTACTCGTCGCTTATGTCCGCGGCGCGTATGCCGCGTATCTTGTTGGCCGCTATCGTCATTCCTATTCCGGTTTTGCATATCAGTATCGCTCTGTCCGCCTCGCCGGAAAGAACTTTTGCGCACGCGGATTTTGCATATACCGGGTAATCGCAGGATTGCTCCGTATCGGTTCCGACGTCGATTATGCCGTACCCTTTATCCGTAAAGTATTTTATCAGCGCCGATTTCAGCGTGTAACCTCCGTGGTCGCTTCCGAATGCAACTGTCATTTTAATTTTTCCTTTCTTTCTCTTTCTGCCTGTGAATCACGCAGATAAACCGGCGCGAGCGCGCCGCATTTAACCGCCTTCCCGGCGAGGAAGGCTCTGTATCCGACCTCTGCGACCGAAAGGGCATTCTGCTCGCATGCAGCTGCCGAAGCGCGGAACAGCCTGCCTGTTTCCGGACAGCTTTTTAGGAATACTTCTGCGCCGTCTCCGCAGACAATAACCCGCTGCATACGGCTTAATTCGGAATACAGCTGCTCCGCCGACACGGCGCGATCGCCGCACAGCCGCCTGCCTCTGCGGAAAAGCGCGTTGTAAAGCTGACCTCGGCGGGCGTCCATAACCGCGCACACGGTGTCTCCGGTGCCGGAAAGGCTCTCGGCTATCGCTTCGAGAGTAGACACTCCGACGCAGGGAATGTCGCCCGGGAAGGCAAGACCCTTTACCGTGGTTACGCCTATCCGCACTCCGGTAAAAGAACCGGGTCCGGCGCTTACGGCTATAAGCCCGATATCCCCGATCTTTGCGTTCATGCCGTTAAGCACCGAATCGACCATGGGCATAAGGTTTTCGCTGTGTGTCAGCTCGTTTTTAACCGTATAGAGCGAATATTTGGTTAAAACATTGTCTTCGCCGAACCGCACGCAGGCGGCGGACGCGGTGAGGGCAGTCGAATCCAGCGCGAGGACTAACATACCGTGATCCTCCTTGAGCTTTCGCCCGTTTTCTCTATGGTAATCCGTATGGCGTCATCCGGTATGCAGGATTCGATATTCTCGCTCCATTCGGTTACGATAATTCCTCCGCGCACGGCGTAATCGTAAAATCCGGTGGAAAGAAGGTCGTCCTCATCCTTTATACGGTACATATCAAAATGGAAAATGCTGTTCTGTTTGCCGATATATTCGTTGACTATGGCGAAGGTCGGCGAATGAACCAGCGGCAGACACTCCGGTGCAAGGGCTTTTACCAGTCCGCGGGTAAACGCGGTTTTACCTGCGCCGAGATCGCCGAAGAAGGCAATAAAATCGCCGCTTTTAAGCGTTGCGGCAAGGTCGCAGGCGATCTGCTCCGTTTCCGCCGCACTGTTTGAGGTGTATACTTTCATACGCTGGTTTATATTCCTCTTACGGTTTTGTATATTAGTGGCTTTTTCTTTGGGGGCTTGTCTCCGAATGTGACCGCGCCGTAGAGCATTTCCATACCGGACTGCGCCTTCTCCACCGTCGAGGTGAACAGCGTGGCGAGGACATCGCCCTCTTTAACTTTATCGCCGGTCTTTTTATGGAGGATTATACCGGCGGAATGGTCTATTTTCTGATCCTTGACCGCACGCCCTGCTCCGAGCACCGCCGCCGCCTTTCCGACTTCCTCGGTATCTATACGTGTGACATAGCCGGATCCCTCCGACGCGAGCACTGCGGATATTCGGCTTTCGCGGAAGAGGGAGGTGTCGTATACATACGCCGGATCTCCGCCCATTGCTTCGATCATGTCCGCCAGCTTTTTCTTAGCGAGACCGTTTTTCAGTGTTTCGGACACACGCTGCTCGCATTCGCCGTAATCTCCGACTCCCGCAGTGTACAGCATATTCGCCGCGAGCGCCGTGCAAAGCACGGTAAGATCCTCGTCTCCGCGTCCGCTGAGGGTCTCGATCGCTTCGATAACCTCGAGCGAATTTCCGACGGCGTGCCCGAGAGGTACGTCCATATCGGTTATGAGCGCGGCGACCTTTCTTCCGGCGTTCTCGCCTATATCAACCATGAGTTTTGCCAGCTTCTCCGCTTCCTTCTCGGTTTTTATAAAGGCGCCGGAGCCGCATTTTACGTCGAGCACTATATAATCGGACCCGGCGGCGAGCTTCTTTGCCATTATGGATGACGCGATAAGAGGTATGCAGTTGACCGTCGCGGTGACATCTCGCAGCGCGTACAGCTTTTTGTCGGCCGGCGCGAACGAGCCGCTCTGACCGATTATACACAACCCTGTGCGGTTTACAATATCGAAAAACTTATCCGCGGGGAGCGAGGTCTGCACCCCGGGTATGGATTCCAGCTTATCCACCGTGCCGCCGGTGTGTCCGAGCCCTCGTCCGGACATCTTTGCCACCGATATTCCGCAGCCTGCGGCGGCTACCATCGGAGCGACGATGAGCGAAGTTTTATCGCCGACTCCTCCGGTGGAATGTTTGTCTGCTTTTCTGCCTCTTATCCCGGAAAGATCGGCTACATCGCCGGAATGCGCCATCGCGTCGGTAAGTGTAAATATCTCGGGATTACTCATGCCGCGGAAAAATATGGCCATAAGCATTGCCGACACCTGATAATCGGGAATGCTGCCGTCGGTCACTCCGGATACGAAGAAGCGTATCTCTTCCTCCGAAAGCTCTTTGCCCCGTTCTTTTTTCTCGATCAGATCGTACATTCTCAACACAGCGATTTACCTCCGGTCTTCTAAAGTCCCTTAAACGAATTGGGAAGTATATCGTCAAAGGCGAACGCCTTGTACGTTTTTTCGTCGATAACGCTTATAACGGTGAATCCGCTTCCGCAGAATTCACGCATGACCTCGCGGCAGACTCCGCACGGCATGCAGAACACATCGGAAACGGTACCCTCCGGCGCGCCGCAGACGGCTATCGCCGTGAACTCCCGTTCGCCCGCCTCGACCGCCTTGTAAAAGGCAAGCCTTTCCGCACAGCAGGTCGGCGTGAACGCCGCGGACTCTATATTACAGCCGGTGTAAATCTTCCCGCTTCCGCAGAGCAGTGCCGCTCCGACTGCAAAGTGTGAGTAAGGGCAGTAAGAATTTCTGCGCGCTTTTAACGATTCCGAAACGATGTCTTCGTACATTGTCTATCCTCTCGTTATGGCACTTAAAAAGCTTGTTCCGGGCCCCGGATTCTTACAGCCGAGCGATTCGGCGATCGTGGCTGCTATATCCGAAAAGCTGCTTCGTATGCCGATGTCTGCGGGGATTATCCTTTTTCCGTAAGCGATCAGGAACACCCTTTCGCGGCTGTGGTCGGTGCTTGGAGTGGCGGGATCGCAGCCGTGATCGGCGGTCAGCAGAAGCATGTCATCCTCTCCGAACAGCGGGAGCAGCTCACCGAGCGTCCGGTCAAACCTTGTCAGCGCGGCGGCGTAGCCGTCAACGTCGTTGCGGTGTCCGTAAAGCATATCGAAATCCACGAGATTGACAAAGCACAGACCGTTAAAATCACGCTTTGCAAGCTCCGTAAGAGCCTTCTCCCCCTCGGCGTTGCCGTGGGTGATTATCGCTTCGGTTATTCCGCGCCCGGCAAAGATATCGCGAATTTTTCCCACGGATATCACATCCATGCCCGCGTCTTTAACGGCGTCGAGTATTGTGGTTCCGGGCGGTTGTATCGAAAAATCACGTCGGTTGGCGGTTCGGACGAAGCTTCCGGGACCGCCTTCGAAGGGACGCGCAATAACTCTGCCGACTCCGTTTTCGCCGCACAGCAGTCTGCGGGCGGCGGCGCAGTATTCGTAAAGCGTCTCCGGCGGAACAATCTCTTCGTGCGCGGCAATCTGAAAAACGCTGTCGGCGGAGGTGTAAATTATCAGCTTTCCGGTTTTAAGATGTTCTTCGCCGTAGTCCCTGATTACCTCCGTGCCGGAATACGGGAGGTTGCACAGCCAGCCTCTGCCCGTTATGCGTGAAAACTCTTCGAGCAGCGCTGCGGGGAATCCGTTCGGATATGTCGGCAGCGGACTGGGCGATACTATTCCGGCTATCTCCCAGTGGCCGACAGTGGTGTCCTTCCCTCGGGAAAGCTCGCTCAAAGCGCCGTACGCGCCGCAGGGAGAGTCGGCTGCCATTGAAAGCAGACCGGCAGCGGGAATGTTGAACAAACCGAGTGAGCGCAGATTCGGGACCGAAAGCTCTCCCGATAAGGTGAGCGAGCGAAGCGTATTGCTGCCCTCGTCGCCGTAATCCGCGGCGTCGGGCATACCGCCTATTCCGAGACTGTCGAGCACGACGAGGAATACTCTTCTGAACTTGTTTTTCACGACATCACCCCGATATTATTTTACTACCCGCGGCTGCGGTTGTCAACCGTCCCCGGCGAAAAGATGAGGTCTGTTTTCGGAGGAGGCAGTAAAAAAGCACTCCGCAGAATATGCGGAGTGCCTGAAAAACAGATTGTCAGTCGTCAATGATATCGAGCGCGTCTCTTCTCGAGAAGTTCAGGCGTCCCTTCTGATCGGTGCCGAGCGACATAACCTTTATCTCGTCGCCGACGGTTACCACGTCCTCGACCTTGGCTACGCGCTTCTTGTCGAGCTTGCTGATGTGAACCATTCCCTCCTTGCCCGGTGCAATCTCAACGAAAGCGCCGAGGTCGGATATGATCTTGGTTACCTTGCCTATAAACACATCGCCGGGCTCGGGATCGTGTACAATGGCGTTTATTGTTTTGAGTGCGGCGTTTCCGGCCTCTTTATCGACCGCCGCAATGAACACGGAGCCGTCGTCCTCGATATCGATCTTGGCTCCGGTATCGGCGCAGATCTTCTGGATCACCTTGCCGCCGGTGCCGATAACTTCGCGGATCTTATCGACGGGTATCTTGATTGAGATCATCTTGGGCGCGTACTTGGACACGTCGGATCTCGGGGCGGCGATGCACGGAGTTAGCACGTTGTCGATAATATCGATGCGTCCCTTGCGGGTGACTTCGAAAGCGTTTTTGATAATCTCGGGGGTCAGACCGTCTATCTTAAGGTCCATCTGAATGGCGGTTATGCCCTTCTTTGTTCCCGCGACCTTGAAATCCATATCTCCGAAGAAGTCCTCGAGACCCTGGATGTCGATCATGGTCATCCACTTGTCCTCTGCGGTAATAAGTCCGCAGGAAATGCCGGCGACGGGAGCGGTTATCGGCACGCCCGCGTCCATCAGCGCGAGAGTGGAGCCGCACACGGAAGCCTGGCTGGTCGAACCGTTGGAGGAAACAACCTCGGACACGAGTCTGATGGCGTACGGGAAATCCTCCTTGGAGGGAAGCACCGGCTCAAGCGCACGCTCCGCGAGCGCTCCGTGACCGATCTCGCGGCGTCCGGGGCTTCTTGCCGCCTTGGCTTCGCCGACCGAATAACCGGGCATGTTGTAGTGGTGCATATATCTTTTTTCTTCCTCGTTGTCTATACCGTCGAGAAGCTGTGCTTCGCGGACGGGAGCGAGGGTCGCGGCGGTGATGACCTGTGTCTGACCGCGGGTGAACATTCCGGAACCGTGGGTTCTGGGAAGCAGACCGACTTCGGCGGCGAGCGGACGGATCTGATCCATTCTTCTGCCGTCGACGCGCTTTTGCTCGTCGAGCAGCCAGCGGCGTACGATCTTCTTCTGGAGCTTGTACAGGCATTCGTTTATCATCGCGGTCTGGTCGGGATATTCCTCGCCGAAGGTATCGGACACCTTTTGATATATCGGCTTAAGAGCCGCGTCGCGAATACGCTTATCGTCGGTGAAGAGCGCCTTTTCCACGTCGGCTCCGACAAGTGACTCGATCTTGTCGAACAGATCGTGATCTATCTCGCAGGAAGCATACTCAAACTTGGGCTTGCCGATCTCGCTGCGGATTGAATTGATGAAATCTATAAGAGGCTTGATGGTCTCGTGAGCCTTCATAATAGCTTCGTAGACGGTGTCGTCATCGACTTCCTTGGCGCCGGCCTCGATCATAACGACCTTTTCTTTGGTTGCCGCCACGGTAAGCTCAAGCTCGCTTCTCTCGCGCTGCTCGGCATTCGGGTTGATAACTATCTTGCCGTCCACCAGACCCACGAACACGCCGGCAATCGGACCGTTCCACGGAATATCGGATATCGTCAGCGCGATGGATGCGCCTATCATTGCGGCTATCTCCGGAGAATTGTCCGGGTCGACGGACATGACGGTGAGGGACAGCACCACGTCGTTGCGCAGATCCTTCGGGAACAGCGGACGGATAGGTCTGTCTATCACGCGGGAGGTAAGCACCGCCTTCTCGCTCGGTCTGCCTTCTCTTTTAAGAAAGCTGCCGGGGATCTTTCCGACGGAGTAAAGTCTCTCTTCGAAATCGACCGAAAGGGGAAGGAAGTCTATGCCGTCTCTGGGAGCTGCCGATGCGGTGGCGCAGCAGAGAATAACCGTTTCGCCGTAGCGGACAAGGCAGGAGCCGTTTGCAAGCTGCGCAACTTTGCCGGTTTCGATAACGAGCTCTCTTCCGGCAAGCATGGTTTTGAATACTTTGTAATTCTCGAACATTGTTGTCTTTACCTTTCTTTAATTTTTTTATTACAGGCAAAGCCAACGTTTAACACTGAGAAACGCCCCGTGCTCCGGGAAGCTTCTGACTGCTAAACTCTGACTTTGCCGTAACAGCGGAAACAAAGGCGGGAGAAGTCTCCCGCCTTCGGACGTGCCGTTTACTTACGCAGACCAAGACGTGCGACGATCGAGCGGTAACGCTCGATATCGATCTTCTGCAGATAGTTAAGGTACTTTCTTCTCTTTCCGACCATCATGAGCAGACCTCTGCGGGAATGATTGTCCTTCGGGTTGAGCTTCAGATGAGCGGTAAGCTCGTTTATCCTCTGGGTGAGGATTGCGATCTGTACCTCGGGAGAACCGGTATCGCCCTCGTGTACCGCGTACTCCTTAATGATCTGCTGCTTAAGTTCCTTTTTAATCATTTCGGTTTCACCTCCGTAATTATTTGCCGGCGGCGGAACACCAGGCATAAGGCGGTGAAATAGGCGCGCTGTACGCGCCGCGTGTCCTTAAACCGAGCGTTTCCCGCATTGGCAGAGCTTAATTGTAGCATAAAGAGGTGGATTTGTAAAGAGTTTTTTCGGTTTTTTTTATATTTTTCCGTTTCTCTTGATTTATGTCTGCGGTAATGGTATCATCAGACCGTAAATAAGTCCGTACGGAGATGAATATATACGGCTGCCGCGGCTGCTGCGGTCCTGCTTGCCGTCGGTATCATTCTTCTCGCTTCCGGCGGGTATCTTCCCGGCGCGACCTCCGACGCCGCGGGCAGGGATGAATTCGCCTACCAAACCGACGACAAGATACTCGAGGATCTGCTTAAAGAAGGCGACGAATCCGCGACCGTGCAGAGCGCCTACGATAAATACCTTTCATCGCTTCCGAAGCTGTCGGGCGCCGCAAGCGCAGAGTTTGTGCCCGGAGTTTCGCATATCGCGCTGTCCGGCGGCGAGGCTTCCGGAGCCGTTTCCGCAAATACCGTTATGCCGGCGCCTGCCGCGGCTTATGACATTCCGTCCGGATATACCGCCGTCGGGTATCAGGACGGGATACTCCTGCTCGAAAAGAACGGTCTGTACGGTTATTATCTGGAATCGGGCCGCTGGCTCACCGACCCGGTGTATTCCGAGGCATTCGCATTTTCCGGCGGGCTTGCGGTGGTCGGGTCGGGAGGATGCTACGGCGCGGTGGACACCGCCGGAAATCTCGTTATCCCGACCGTGTTTTCAGCGCTTTCCGACTGCGTTTCCGGCGTTCTTACCGCCGGGCGGGGCAACAGCTTCGTACTGCTTGCCGTGTCGGAATGATCGAATGCTCCGATCTTCTTTTATGCAGCGGCGCAATATACCTTCTGACGGTGATTCCCCGCCGCCCATGTGAGCACGCAGCGGTTTTGCCGACCGAAAATACGAATATATGCCCGAATTCAGCGCCCGTCGGCTTCCGGCGGGCTTATATTATGCCTTAAACGTGTTTTTTATTAACGGGGAATGTCGCCGAACCGGATTAAAACTATTGAATTCGCGGCGACCGCGTGATATAATATTCAGAGGAAGAAAACGGAAGGCGGAACGGAATGTCATACGCGGAGTATTTTTTTCATCAGGGTACTAACATTCGGGCATACGATTATATGGGCGCGCACCGTCAGCCCGACGGCAGCGTGTACTTCCGCGTATGGGCTCCGAAGGCGGACAAGGTGTATGTCGCCGGCGATTTTAACGGCTGGGGCAAGAGTGTGCCGATGACCCGCGAGAGCGCGGGAGGCGTGTGGGGAGCGAGCGTTGACGGGCTTTCCGACGGCGAAAAATACAAATTCCTGGTATGTTCTTCCGCAGGGGAGCATTTTAAGTCGGATCCGTATGCGTTTTATTCGGAAACCGGCATGCACACCGCGTCGATACTTTATACGCTTCCTGACTATAACTGGACCGATTCCGCTTACGCCGAATCCCGCAGGCCGTTTGCCGACTGCCGCGAGAATGACGATATGCCGCCGGTGCCGGTGAACATATACGAGGTGCATCTCGGCTCCTGGATGAAGAATTCCGACGGCAGTCCGCTTTCCTACCGCGATGCGGCGGACAGACTTGCCGATTACGTTTCGGATATGGGCTATACGCATATTGAACTTATGCCTATCGCCGAGCACCCGTTCGACGGGTCGTGGGGATACCAGATATGCGGATATTACGCGCCGACCTCACGCTACGGTACGCCCGAGGACTTTATGTTCTTTGTGGACAGAATGCATTCACGCGGAGTCGGGGTCATACTCGACTGGGTGCCCGCGCATTTTCCGAAGGACGAGCACGGGCTGTACGAGTTCGACGGCGGCCCGCTTTACGAATATTCCGACCCGAAGCGGATGGAAAACCGCGGCTGGGGTACCCGATGCTTTGACGTCGGCCGCAACGAGGTAGCCTGCTTTCTCATTTCAAATGCGGTGTTCTGGCTCGAAAAATATCATATCGACGGACTCCGCATAGACGCGGTTGCGTCCATGCTGTATCTCGACTATGACAGGGGAATCGGCGAATGGACGCCCAATGTCCACGGCGGGAACGAGAATCTCGAATCGATCGCTTTTTTTCAAAAACTCAACAAGTGTCTGTATGACAATTATCCCGACCGTATGATGATCGCCGAGGAATCCACTGCGTTTCCCGACGTAACAAAGCGCCACGGTCTGGGATTTACCTTCAAGTGGAATATGGGGTGGATGAACGATACTCTGTCGTATCTTTCGGTCGACCCGTTTTTCCGGAGCGGCTGTCACGAAAAGATGACCTTTTCGATGATGTACGCCTTTTCCGAAAACTACGTGCTCCCGCTTTCGCACGATGAGGTGGTGCACGGAAAGCGGTCTCTTATCGACCGCTGCAGCGGAGATTATGATGCGAAGTTCGCCACTCTGCGCACATATTTTGCGTATATGACCGCTCACCCCGGAAAAAAGCTGACGTTCATGGGCGGAGAGATAGCTCAGTTCCGCGAATGGGATTACGAAGGACAGATCGAATGGTTCCTGCTCGATTATCCGCAGCACCGCGCTTTTAAGAGCTATATACGCGATCTCAACCGGCTTTACGCTTCCGATCCCGCCTTCTGGAGGCAGGACCGGAGCTGGGAGGGCTTTTCATGGATAGATGCGAACGACCGCAACGGCAATACGTTGGTCTTCGCGCGGGATTCGGGAGCCGGCAGCAGGGTTATCGCCGTGCTCAATTTTGCTGCGGAGACGCATGAAGGCAGGACGATACCTGTCGGAGCGCCGGGAAACTGGGAGATAATTCTCTGCAGCGACGACAAGCGCTACGGCGGCTCCGGCTTATTGAGGAAGAAAAAATACAGGGCTGCAAAAGCCGCTGACGGCGGGTATGCGATCACCGTTTCGGTGCCTCCGCTCAGCGCTCTCTACATAAAAAGAAGGAGTGGGCAAACCAGATGATCAAGAAAAAAGAATGCGTTGCAATGCTGCTTGCCGGCGGCCAGGGCAGCCGTCTGCATCTGCTGACCGAGCGCCTTGCAAAGCCCGCGGTACCGTTCGGCGGGAAGTACCGCATCATTGACTTTCCTATTTCCAACTGCATTAATTCCGGAATCGACACCGTGGGGGTTCTTACCCAGTATCAGCCGCTGGCACTTAACGAGTACATAGGCAACGGACAGCCGTGGGATCTTGACCGGGCGTACGGCGGAGTAATGATGCTTCCGCCGTATCAGGCGCAGAAGCGCGCCGACTGGTACAAGGGCACCGCCAACGCCATATATCAGAACATGATGTTCATCGAGAAATACGACCCGGAATTCGTGCTGGTGCTTTCGGGCGACCATATATACAAGATGGATTATTCCAAAATGATCGAGGCTCACCGCCGTACAGGCGCCGACTGTACCATAGCCGTCATTGACGTCCCCGAATCCGAGGCGAGCAGATTCGGCATAATGAGCACACGCGACGACATGTCCATATACGATTTCGAGGAAAAGCCTGCGCATCCGAAGAGCACCATGGCATCGATGGGCGTTTATGTATTCGGCAAAGAGAAGCTGTTCCGGTATCTCGAGGCAGACGAAAAGGACGAGAAAAGCCATAAGGATTTCGGAAAGAATGTAATACCGGCGATGCTCGCCGCGGGCGAGAGAATGTTTGCATATCGGTTTGACGGCTATTGGAAGGACGTCGGGACGGTATCTTCCCTGTGGGAGGCAAACATGGATCTGCTGGGCGAAAGGCCGAAGCTTGACCTCCGTGACAGCAGATGGCGCATATATTCGCGAAGCAACGCATATCCGCCGCATTATGTGGGAAATTCGGCGGTTATCTGCAATTCCCAGATAACGGAGGGCTGCGAGATATACGGCACCGTTATAAATTCGGTCATATCGGGCGGAGTTACCGTCGCCCGCGACGCGGTTGTGCGCGACAGCGTTATATTCGACGGCGTTGACATATGTGCCGGCGCCACCGTGGATTATTCGATTATCGATTCCGGCACATCGGTCGGAGCCGGAGCGGTTGTAGGACGCCGTATGGACGAGGGAGGCAGGCTTACGCTGGTCGGAAGCGGTATCGATATCCCCGCAGGCATCCGGGTTCCCGACGGCGCGCTTGCGTCCGCGGACTTTGTCAGGTCTCTCAATTCGGAAGGGGGCAGAGCAAGATGACGGTAGTAGGAATAATCTTCTCCAACATACACGATGAAAACATACCGGATCTTACCCGTATGCGCACAATGGCTTCGGTGCCGTTCGGCTGCCGCTACCGCCTTATAGATTTCACACTTTCCAATATGGTAAACAGCGGGATAGGGCATGTGGGGGTTATAACCCATTATAACTATCAGTCGCTTATGGATCATCTCGGCTCCGGCAAGGACTGGGATCTTGCCCGCAGAAGCGGCGGTATACAAATACTTCCGCCGTATATCACGGCGTTCGCTTCCTCGCGCCCGTCGCTGTACAGTACCCGTATGGAGGCGCTTATCGGAGTGCTTCCGTTCATACGCGGAGCCAAAGAGGATTATGTCGTGCTGTCCGACTGCGACGTTATCTGCAATATCGATTTTTCGGACATGATAAAAAAGCATGTCGATTCCGGAGCAGACTGTACAATCGCGGTGCGTCATTCCTATGTTGTGCCGCGCAGCGGAACGAGCAACAACGTCGTGCTGTCCTACGATTCCGACGGCAACGTAACGGATATTGCCGAGAATATGGACAGTCAGCCCAGCTACCGCAACGTCAACCTGAATATGTACGTAATGCGCCGCAAATATCTCGAAGAGATTGTTCTCGACGCTATGTCGCACGGCTACAAGAGCTTCACCAAGGACGAGCTTGAGCCGCGTATCGGACGCGATCGCATAAAGGTGTACGAGTGCGACGGGTATTTTGCAACGGTCGATTCTCTGGCGGATTATTTTGCCTGCAGTATGGATCTTCTTAACCCCGGAACCCGCCGCGAGCTGTTCGGCGTAAAGGAGCGTCCGGTATTCACCAAGGTCCGCAACAGCGTTCCCACCCTGTACAGCAACGACGCCGTAGCCAAGAATTCGCTTATTGCGGACGGCTGCGTGATAAACGGCACGGTCGAAAACTGCATACTGTTCCGCGGCGTTAAGGTTGGCAGAGGCAGCCATATACGCAATTCCATACTTATGCAGGACACTGCCGTAGGCGACAACGTATATCTTAACTGTGTTATTGCGGATAAAACCGCGTTCATACGAGACGGAAGGGTGTTGTCCGGCTGCGAGACACAGCCGTTCTACATAGAGAAAAATCAGACCGTCTGACGTTTGTATCCGTAAGGACGCATTCCGGAACAGAGAGGTGTAAGTAATGAAACGTATACTTTTTGTCGCAAGCGAAGCGCTTCCCTTTGCCGCGTCGGGAGGGCTCGGCGATGTTATAGGGTCGCTTCCCGCAGCCATGCGCGAGTCGGATCCGGACTGTGACGTACGGGTAATAATGCCGTTGTACGATACGATATCCGACGGATACCGCAGTAAGATGAAAAAGCTTTTCGATACCCGTATATCCCTTGCGTGGAGAGAACAGTACTGCGGCCTTTTCAGTATCGTCGAAAACGGCGTTACCTTCTATTTCGTGGATAACGAATACTATTTCCGCCGCGGAAGGCTTTACGGCGAATACGACGACGGCGAGCGGTTCGCATTTTTCTGCAAGGCGGCGGTCGATCTGCTTCCGCTTATCGGTTTCTTTCCGGATATCGTTCACGCTCATGACTGGCAGGCGGCGCTTACGGTCATATATCTTAAACGTATGTACGGCTGGAAGGCAGGGTACAGCGGCATAAAGACGGTCTTCACGATTCACAACATACAGTACCAGGGCGTTTTCGGCATGAATATTCTCGGAGACGTGTTCGGAATACCCGAATCCCAGCGCAAAATAGTGGAGTTCAGCGGCGATATTAATCTTATGAAGGGCGCAATAATCTGCGCCGACGCGGTAACTACCGTATCTCCGACATACGCAAAGGAGATACTTTCCCCTCAGTATTCGCACGGGCTCCATTCTGTGCTCGAGCTTTACAAGGGCAAGCTGAGCGGAATACTCAACGGTATCGACCGCGTATATTATAATCCGTCCCGCGACCGCGAGCTTCCGGCAAATTATTCGTACAGGGCTCCCGCGGGGAAGAAAATATGCAAGGACACGCTTCTCGAAATGTTGGGACTGCCGGTAAGGGACGGTGTGCCGCTGCTCGCAATGATCTCACGTCTGGTATCGCACAAGGGAATGGACATTGTGCGCGAAGCGGCGTACGATATCGTCGGAGGCGACGTTCAGCTTGTCGTACTCGGCAAGGGCGACGCTGAGTACGAGCGTTTTTTCGGCGAGCTTGCGGAGCGGTTTCCGGCCAAGGTGCGTACACTGATAAAATACGATAAATCACTGTCCAAGCGGATATACGCCGCCGCGGACATATTCATAATGCCGTCGCTAAGCGAGCCGTGCGGTTTGGCACAGATGATAGCATCGCGGTACGGAGCGGTGCCGGTCGTAAGGGAGACCGGCGGGTTGTACGACAGTATACGCGATTACGGCTGGCCGGGCGGCGGAAACGGCTTCACCTTCGCGCCCTATTCGGGCAGGGAGCTTTGCCGAGCGGTTGAACGTGCGACTGCGCTGTATTCCGACAGCGAGCGCTGGAATGCGCTGGTAGGCAAGGTTATGAGGTACGATTTTTCCTGGAAAAAGAGCGCAAAACTATATATCCAAATGTACGAAAGGCTAAACACACCAAATGAACAAAGCTAAGATGATTGAAGACATCGGAAGCACGCTTTCGAGATACTTCTCGGTCTCGTTCGAGGACGCTTCCCCTGAGCAGGTTTACACCGCTGTATCGCTGTGCGTGCGTGAGCTGCTGTCAAAGAAGAACGCCGAATTCACCGAGAAAGCAAAAAAACATGACAGCAAGCGCGTTTATTATATATGCATGGAGTTTCTCATGGGGCGTCAGCTCAAGATGAATCTGTGCAATCTCGGGCTTGAACAGAGGTGCCGCGAGGCTCTGTCCGACTTCGGCTTCGACCTCGACGAGATATACGAGCTCGAGACCGACCCGGCGCTCGGCAACGGCGGACTCGGAAGGCTTGCCGCCTGCTATATGGATTCTCTAGCTTCGCAGGAATACCCGGCACGCGGCTATTCAATCCTCTTTGAGTACGGACTTTTCCGTCAGAAGATCGCCGAAGGCGAGCAGCTCGAACTGCCGGACATATGGCTTCCGAGCGGTCAGGTGTGGCTGACACCGCGGCAGGACAAGACCTTCACCGTTAGGTTCGGCGGCAGGGTGTGGGAAAAGTGGGAGAACGGACGGTGTGAGCCGGTATACGAGGGCTATGACGAGGTGGACGCCGTTCCGTACGATATGTATGTGTCCGGCGCCGGAAGCGCCTGCAATAAACTGCGGCTCTGGAAAGCGCAGGATAAGCGCAACTTCAATATGGAGGCGTTTACGCAGGGGCAGTACTTCAAAGCGGTCGAGGAGAACACCGTAGCCGAGACCATATCAAAAGTGCTGTATCCCGCGGATAATCACCACGAAGGCAAGCTGCTCAGATTATCACAGCAGTATTTTCTCGTGTCGGCGACCCTTCAGAACATCGTCGCCGACCATGTGGCAAGGTATAAGACGCTGGATAATTTCGCCGAAAAGACGGCTATCCATATAAACGACACCCACCCGGCGCTGTGCGTTCCGGAGCTTATGCGTCTGCTTATGGACGAGCATAACTATCCGTGGGAAAAAGCGTGGGATATTACCGTAAACACCATATCCTACACAAATCACACCGTGCTTCCGGAAGCGCTCGAGTGCTGGAACGAGGAGCTGTTCCGTCTTAAGCTTCCGCGCATACACACGATCATAGTCGAGATCAACCGCCGGTTCTGCGATCAGGCGTGGGGACGGTTCCCGGGGAACTGGGACATGATATCGCGTATGTCCGTGGTCGCGTCAGGTCAGGTGCGCATGGCGAATCTTTCGGTAATCGGCTCGCATATGACAAACGGCGTGTCCAGACTGCATTCCGATATACTAAGGACTACCGTGTTCAGAGATCTGAACGAGATGTACCCCGAGCGGTTTACCAACGTCACCAACGGTATTGCTCACCGCAAGTGGCTGTGCTACAGCAATCCCCGGCTGGCGGAGCTGCTGGACGAGGTTATAGGAACCGGCTACCGCACCGATGCGTCGCAGCTCGAAAAGCTGTCCGCATTCCGCGACGACGAAACGGTGCTTGCCCGTATCGAGAGAATTAAATACGATAATAAGGTAGATTTTTCAAATTATCTGCATCGCTACTGCGGCGTGACCGTGGATCCGGATTCGATCTTTGACGTTCATGTCAAGCGTCTTCACGAGTATAAGCGTCAGCTTCTGAATGCGCTCAACATCATATCGGTTTATCTGGCGCTTAAGGATAATCCGTCGCTTGAAATGCGTCCGCAGACCTATATCTTCGGTGCAAAGGCCGCACCGGGGTATTATCTCGCAAAGGATATAATTCGTCTCATATGCTATATCTCCGCCGATATAGAGAAGGATCCCGCGCTTCGGAGCAAGCTGCGGGTAGTGTTCCTCGAAAACTATAACGTCACTCTTGCCGAGCGTCTGATGCCCGCCGCCGACGTAAGCGAGCAGATATCGCTTGCCGGCAAGGAAGCAAGCGGCACCGGCAATATGAAGTTCATGATAAACGGGGCTGTGACTATAGGCACGCTCGACGGTGCGAATGTCGAAATCGCAGAGAGAGTCGGACGCGACAACATCTTTATTTTCGGTTTAAGAGCGAACGAGGTTGACGAGCTTTGGAAGAAGGGCTATGCGTCTTCGGATTATTATATGCGTTCTCCGGAGCTTAAGCGCGCCATCGACCGTCTTGCCGTGGGATTCAACGGCAGACAGTTTACGGATATAACAAATTATCTGCTGTTCTCGCACGGGATTTCCGATCCGTACATGTGCCTCGCGGACTTCGACGATTATTACGCCACGCACCGCGTACTTACTTCCGCATATGAGCGGCGCGGCGAATGGAACCGTATGGCGCTTACCAATATCGCCGAGGCGGGGTATTTTGCCGCCGACAGAAGCATACGCGAGTACGCCGACAATATCTGGGGCATGACCCCCGTTAAGGACTGATAATCATAGCATATCTTCTTTATGCGGACGGAGCTCCGTCCGAAAGCCGGGTGTTTTCGGAGGGGACGTCCTTAACCCTCACCGACGGGTACAGACTTGAATCCGACGGCGGCGGCACGGTGCCTGAGCGCCCGGCGGCAGGGTATTACCGCATTTGTACGCCCGCCGGCGAAACCGCCGACAGCCTTCTTGTCGTAAGCGAGGAATACCCGGCTCCGACGTTTACCGACGGCGGAATTATATATCAGATTTTTGTGGATCGTTTTGCCCGCGGCGGCGACGTAAAAAAACGCGGCGATGCGGTGTATTACGACTGGGATTCCGTGCCCGAATACCGGCGCGACGAAAACGGAAATCTCGAAAACAACTCTCTTTTCGGCGGCACGCTTTACGGCGTCGCCGAAAAGCTGCCGTATATCGCTTCGCTCGGTGCGAGTGCGATATATCTTTCTCCGGTTTGCTCGGCGTATTCAAACCACAAGTACGACACCTGCGATTATTTACGGGTGGACGAAGGGTTCGGCGGGGACGCCGCGCTGCGTCTGCTGACTGACAAGGCAAAAAAGTACGGTATCCGTATAATTCTCGACGGAGTGTTCAACCACGTCGGAGATAAAAGCCTTTATTTCCGTGACGCGGTCTCGAATCCTTCTTCTCCGTACCGTGATTGGTTTTCCTTTACGCGCTTTCCGGATGAATACGATTGCTGGTGGGGCTGCCGCAATCTGCCCAAAACCGTAAAGAACGATTCGTTCAGGAGCTTTATCTGCGACCGTGTCATACCCCATTACATGGAGATGGGAATCGGAGGCTTCAGACTCGACGTCGTGGACGAATACGACAATGCTTTTACCGAGCGGATAGTCCGGTCGGTAAAAAGCTGCGATCCCGGCGCCGAGGTGATCGGCGAGGTTTGGGAGGATGCCGCCGGGAAGGTCGCTTACGGAGAGCGTAAGAGCTATTTTTACGGCTGCTCGCTGGACGCGGTAACGAATTATCCGCTTCGCGACGGAATTGTTGCCTTTTTTCTTACCGGGGACCCGGGCGCGCTTACGTCGGCGGTGTCGTATCAGCTTACGCATTATCCCCGCCCGGCGGTTATGCATAATATGAATATGCTCGGTACTCACGATACCGAGCGCATACTAACGGTGCTCGGAGGCGGAGGCGGCGATATGCCTGCGGAGCGGGCGGCGTCGTTCCGCCTGTCTCGGGAAGCGAGAAGCATTGCGGTAAAGCGGCTTAAGGCCGCCTATGCGCTGCTTGTCGCACTGCCCGGAACCCCCTGCCTGTATTACGGCGACGAGGCGGGAATGGAAGGTAAGCACGACCCGTTTAACCGCCGCGCATTCCCGTGGGGCGGCGAGGATAAAGAACTTACCGCGCATTTCCGCGCCTGCGGCTGTCTGCGCAAAACTGATGCGACACTCGTAAGGGGGGACGCACGTGTGGCAGGCGCCGAAAAAGGTCTGTTCGCCGTTACCCGCACTTTTGCGTCACGGTCGGTCACGGCGGTCGCCTTTTCCGGAAAAGGAGCTTATCCGCTGCGCGGAGCAGCAAAGGACCTTATTACCGGCGAAATGTATTACGGCTCCGTAAGCGCCGAAGAACCGAAGACGGTAATATTTGAGGAGCGATGATAATGGAATCACTTAACTCAACCTTCGAGGAGATATGCCGCGCCTTCAGGCTTAAGGGAGGATTTCTCGGGTATAACGTGATCAAAAGCGGAAATATAAACGACACCTATACCGTTCATACCGATTATGCCGACGGCGGAAGAACCTATCTGGTACAGCGGATAAATCACTACGTTTTTTCCGAGCCGGAAAAAATTATCAGCAATGTGTGCGGAATAACCGAGCATATACGCCGACGCCTGCGCGAAGAAGGCGAGCCGGATATTAAGCGCAGAGTGCTGAAGATGTATCACACACCGGACGGCAGCTACATATACCGTTCGTCCGACGGCGGATATTGGCGTGTGATAAACTATATAACCGATTCCTGCACCTTCAACAGCCGGCCCACCGCCAAGATAATGCGGAATACCGGCAAGGCGTTCGGCGATTTCGAAAGGTACTTGTCCGATTTCGACGCTTCGACACTGTATGAGACGATCCCCGGATTTCACGACAGCGTTAAACGGTTCGACAGCTTTACGGGCGCAGTCGATGCCGATCTCTGCGGAAGAGCCGGGTCCGCACGTGCGGAGATAGAATATCTCGTTTCGATGAAGGAAGCGTTTTCGTATATCCGCGACCTCGCTTCGACAGGCGGCGTTAAGCTGAGGGTAACGCACAACGATACCAAGTGCAACAACGTTATGTTTGACGCTTCTACCGGCGAGCCGCTGGCGGTAATCGACCTGGATACCGTAATGCCCGGCTATATCGCATACGATTTCGGAGATGCCGTACGGTTTGCCGGAAACACCGCTTCCGAGGACGAGCGCGATCTGTCCGCCGTTTCGCTTGATATCAATATGTACCGCCAGTTTGCCGAGGGCTACGTTCCGAGGCTTTCCGGGGTCGGGGAGACCGAGCTGATATCGCTGCCCTACGGCGTGCTTACCGTAACGCTCGAGCTGGCTTCGAGATTCCTTGCCGATTACCTTAACGGCGATACTTATTTCAAAACCGCATACGAAGGACATAATCTCGTTCGTGCAAAATGTCAGATCAAGCTTGCACAGGACATAGAACGTAAGCTCCCGGAGATGTGCAGAATGCTGTAAAAAAGTGAAGTTTGACAAATATCGGGCAAAATTTTGAAACATTTTTGAAAGAAAAGTGAAATTTCACTTGACAATTTGCTAAAATGTGTTATAGTAATATCTGCGTTGACAATTGTTTTTGATTTTTCTACAACGAGGCGCCGATGGATAAATCTGCTTCCCGCAAAACAGAAGAAGCGATGCTTATCAAATCCGCGCGCGAGGGCGATTCGCTTGCTTTCGCTCTGCTTATGCACCGTTACTCCCACCTGCTTCACTCTTATATCGGAACGCTTGCCGTTTCCGAGTCGGAAAAAGAGGATCTCGCGCAGGAGGGGCTGATCGGTCTGCTGAAGGCGGTCCGCAGTTACGATGACAAGCAGGCAGAGTTTTCCACTTATGCAGTAGTCTGTATGAAGCGCAGTATAATAACGGCACTGCGCAAGTATAACAGGAGCGCATCCGCGCTCGTATCGGAGCTCCCTACGGAGGAGTCGGACACGGCGGAGGGTGAATCTCCGGAGACCGGCTTTCTCGACAGCGAGAGCGGCCGTATTCTTTACAACAGACTGTTCAGAGTCTTGTCGCCGCTCGAAAAACAGGTTTTCGAGCTGTATCTTTCCGATATGTCGTACGCACATATGGCAAAGGCGTTGGGAAGAGACGTCAAGAGTGTGGACAATGCCGTACAGCGCATAAGGGCAAAGCTCAGGCGCATGATATAGTCAATACCTTCGTAGCTTAAAAAAAGCAGCAAATACGCGGGATGTCGGTGCAAGTCCGTCCGAAGGGGAAAATATTATTATTCAAGCGAGGTAAAAACAGCATGTACGAAGACAAGAAACTGGTTTGTAAGGACTGCGGTTCCGAATTCGTGTTCACCGCCGGTGAGCAGGAGTTTTATGCGGAGCGCGGATTCCAGAACGAGCCGCAGAGATGCAAGGCCTGCAGAGATGCAAGAAAGAATGCGGGCAAGGCTCCCAGAGAGCTCTTTACAACAGTTTGCGCGAAGTGTGGCAAGGAAGCCAAGGTACCGTTCCAGCCGTCCAACGACAGACCGGTATACTGCAGCGAATGCTATGCAGCGTCCAAGCAACGCGCTGAGTAAGCCGCCTGTATCAATATACGTATAATCGGCGTCGAGCAATTGCTTACAAAGGACCGTGGATTTTTCCACGGCCTTTTTGTTTTACCGCCGCATCGTATCCGGATTGAGAAGCAAGAACGACAAAAAGCCCTTAAAGCGCGGAGAAAGCGGCAGAAACAACGGAATAACCTTGCCGGCTCCGATCGCATGGTGTAGATTTGTATAACTGTTACAGAACATTTGTTTGTTAACATAATAAAAATATGCGTTTTGGCACAACTGGATGTAAATTGGCAAAAATGGTGTAAAATGCCGATATAATCGCAATAATTTGTTTTACATAATCTTAAGTTTTTTTGGAAAAGGTATTGCTTTTTCCGTTACGTTTATATATAATGAGCGTGTCGGTGGTGCCGGGTGGAAATAAATGGGGAAATTTCCCATATTTTTCCGGCACTTACGTAAAACGGACGGAAAGGATGAAGGCAGGATGTTCTTCGGCGAATACAGACATGCCATAGATGCCAAGGGCAGGCTTTTCATCCCGGTAAAGCTCCGCGCCGAGCTCGGCGAAAGGTTCTGGGTGTGCAAGGGGCTCGGGAAATGCCTTCAGGTCTTTACCGACCAATCGTGGAACGATTTCTGTGCCAGGCTCGATACGCTTTCGGTTGCTCAGGCACGTCACATAAAGCTTTATTTTTATTCCGGTGCGAACGAGACCCAGCTCGACGCGCAGGGCAGAATTGCGCTTACGCCGCAGCACCGGGAATTTGCGTCGATCGAGAGAAACGTCGTCATAGTCGGAAACCGCACTCATCTTGAGATATGGTCCGAGAGCGAGTGGGACAGCGAGCAGAGCTATCTCGGAAGCGAAGAGATAACCCGGGAGCTCGAGCGGCTCGGATTCTGATATGGAATACATACATTACTCGGTGCTTGCGAATGAAGCGACCGAGCTTCTCGTAACCGACGCCGGGGGAGTTTACGTTGACTGTACTTTGGGCGGGGCGGGTCACACCTCGCTTATATTAAAGCGTCTTTCACCGGACGGAAGGATTATAGGCATTGACCGCGATTCCGCTGCCGTTTCAAACGCGGAGAACAAAATTCACGACCCGAGATTCACTGCCGTAAAAAACAATTACGAGAACCTATCGGACGTGCTCGACGGCGAGGGAATCGGGCTCGCTGACGGATTTCTGTTCGATTTGGGCGTGTCATCATATCAGCTCGACACACCGGAGCGAGGGTTTTCGTATATGAGCGACGCTCCGCTGGATATGCGCATGGATACCGACAGCGGCATCACCGCGCGCGACGTGGTAAACGGGTATCCGGAGCGCGAGCTTGCGCGTATACTTTACGAATACGGCGAGGAAAAGCTTTCCCGCCGGATAGCGGCGCGTATCTGCGCGTATCGCGAGAAAAAACCGATAGAAACGACGTCTGAGCTGGCGTCGATAATAGAAAAGGCGGTGCCGGATTACGGCAGGAACGCAGGACATCCGGCCAAGCGCAGCTTTCAGGCGATCCGTATAGAGGTAAACGGTGAGCTTGAGTCGGTCGGCCGCGCGCTCGAGTCCGCCGCGTCCCGTCTTAAAAAGGGCGGACGGATAGTTGTAATAAGCTTCCATTCTCTCGAGGACCGCATAGTCAAGACCACCTTTGCGCGTCTTGCGTCACCGTGTACCTGTCCCAAGGATTTTCCGGTATGTGTATGCGGCAAGAAGGCGACGGTGCGCATAATCACGAAGCATCCGGTGCTTCCGTCCGAAGATGAGCTTAAAGAAAACAGCCGTTCCCACAGCGCTAAGCTGAGAGCGGTCGAGGGGATATAGCCCGAAAGGAAAACGAAATGAGCAGCAGCGTAAAACACAGAAAAGAAAACGCCGTGTCGAAAAAGAGTGCATCGGACAGCAGGGAGTCGCTTTACGTCGGAGCGCCGGTCAGGGTTCGCACTAAGGCAGGCTCCGCTTCCCGCCGCGGTTCCCGGCAGTATTCCGGAATGGTTGCCGTGCGTGAAATGCCGATCCGTACCGAGCATAAAAAGGACCGCAGCCCGCTCCCGATAGGTGTAATCTTCACGGCTTTAATACTTACGGCGCTGTTTCTGTTTACCATAATCAATTACGCTGAGGTCGATCGTTATAACAAGCTCAACGACGAGCTTCAGACGAGAATCGAGGAGCTTAAGCACGAGCAGGCGCTGCTCAACAAGAAAATCGATTCGAAAATTTCCGCCGAGGAAATTGCCAGATATGCCGAAGACGAGCTCGGGATGATCCCCGGGAGCGATCCCAGCTTCGATAAGCGTATTGTCCGTACGGACAGTATAGCTTCCCGTACCGATGTTATCCCGCATGAAGACGAGGGAAAGGGAGGCGGACTCGGCGTAATGCTGTCCGGAGTTGCGGAAGCTATATCAAGGTTTCTCAAATAGCGCATATGTACCGGCACAATGCGAATATAATTACTCAGTAGGGTAAAGTTGACAGACCGGCTTTACCCTTTTTCTTGAAATACCCGGAGGAGACAGACTTGGACAACGAACATAAGGATCAGAATCAGAAACCGGTGTCCGGGGTAAGCGTCGGGCTTACCAGCCGGCTTTTTGTGGTGCGCGCTTCAGTTCTTGCACTTATTTTCGTTCTGCTGCTGGGATTTCTTGTATATCGCATCGCGTACATACAGGTAGTTAACGGTGAGGAATACCGTACCGGCGCGATTGAGCAATACACACACGAGCTTACAATAGAGGCAAAACGCGGCGAAATAACCGATCGCAACGGCACCGTAATCGCTACCACCGTTACGGTGCAGAACTGCTTTATATCGCCTGCAGACATATCGGATACCGCTCAGCGTGATCTTATCGTTTCGGGTCTTTCGTCGATACTCGGTGTGGATAAGGAAATAATCGAAACAAAATGCGGCAAGACATCGAGCAAGTACCAGATAATAAAGAAGGATCTTACCGAGGACGAGGAAACCCGGGTAAGGTCGTTTATTGCGGATAACGGGCTTACCAGCGTTGTCTGTCTCGAGGAATCTTCAAAGCGCTACTATCCGTACGGTTCTTTTGCCTGCCACGTGCTCGGCTTTACCGGAGCGGACAATACCGGACTTCAGGGACTCGAATATACCTATAACGAATATCTTTCCGGAACCGACGGAAGAGTGGTCAAGGCGACCGACGCCGACGGAAACGAGATACCTTACGATTACGAGAGCTATATAGACGCAATAAACGGCTATACCATCGTTTCAACGCTGGACTGGACAATTCAGTCGATTGTCGAAAAGTATGTCGGTCAGGCGTACGATGAGACTCTGCCTACCGGTACGGTAACCGCAATAATCATGGACGTCAACACCGGAGAGGTGCTGGCTCTGGCAAACGCTCCCGCGTTCGATCTTAACAACTACGGAACGCTGTGCAGCTCATACCAGGCACTGTACGATGCATACGAGGGCACCGACGAGGGCAAGGCCGCGTACAGAACGGAGCTGCTGTACGATATGTGGTCCAACTTTGCCGTAAGCTCCACCTACGAGCCCGGATCGACCTTCAAAATGGTGACCGGCGCGATCGCTCTCGAAAACGGATGTATTACCAAAGCCGATACCTTTGTTTGCACCGGTAAGTATGTCATTGCGGGAGTTCCCATAAAATGCCACGTTTACGGCAAAACTCCGCACGGAACACAAAGCTTCGCGCAGGCAATAAAGAATTCATGCAACCCTGCCTTCATACAGATAAGTCAGAAGATCGGCGCCGACCTGTTTCTCGAATTCTTCGATCTGTTCGGGTATACCGAAAAAATCGGTTCCGATTTTCTGGGAGAGGCATCCAGTATTTACAGCAGCTCGCTCGGAGTTGTCGATCTTGCCACCGCTGCGTTCGGTCAGGGCTTCAAGGTCACTCCGATACAGCACCTCCGTGCGGTATGCGCGGTCGCCAACGGCGGATATCTTGTTACCCCGCATCTCGTAAGCAAGATAGCGGATTCGGACGGAAATGTTATAAAGACAATAGATTACGGAACGGCGCGGCAGGTCGTTTCGCAGTCTACCTGCGATATTATTCTCGAGGCGCTTGTCAATTCAACCAAGAACGCCTGCGTAAACGGATACAATGTAGTGTCCAAAACCGGTACCTCCCAGAAGCTGGATACCGCCGACGAGAACGATTACGTTCTGTCCTGCGTTACCTTCGCACCGGCGGAGGATCCGCAGATCGCCATACTTGTGCTTGTCGATGATCCCCAGAACACCGAATCTGCGCTGTACGGCAGTTCGATAGCCGCGCCGATAGTGTCAAATGTCCTTACAGAGGTACTTCCTTATCTGGGAATACTTCCTACGGGCTCCGGTGCGGACACGGTTACGATAAAGGATTACCGCGGCACCGATGTTGATACCGCATCGTATGTTATAGAGCAGCTCGGTCTTAAGGTTTGCGTCAAAGGAACCGGCAGCACCGTAGTCGATCAGCTTCCGCGTTCCGGAGTCGAGCTGGATATCGAAACGGGTATTGTAGTGCTTTACACGGATACCGGCAGCACATCGGAGATGGTGGTAATGCCGGATCTGAGCCGGATGTCGCCTTCCAAGGTGACCGAGGCGCTCGCAAGCAGAAAGCTGAATCTGTCCGTAAGCGGAATATATAACGACAGTTACACCAACTGCTATGTTTATTCGCAGAGCGTGGCGGCGGGCGAGCTGGTAGCTCCGGGAACGGTTATATATGTCGAATTCAGATACGACGAGGATATAGAATAACATGGGAATAAGCATGGAAAGGGTCGTGCGGGTTACGGGCGGCATTCCCGGAGAGGGCACCGATCCGCATCGCGAATACGATTATTTTACGGTCGACAGCCGCGAAACCGCGGGACACCGCGCACTGTTTTTCGCATTTCGGGGAGACAGAACGGACGCACATTCCTATCTGCCGCAGGTGCTTTCGGATCCGCAGTGCGGCGCGGTGATCGATGAAAAAGAATACCTCAGCGCGAACACCGTGCTTGTCCCTTCGTCGCGAGCGGCTTTGCTCGCACTGGCGTCCGATTATCGTAATAACGAACTCAGGGACACGGTCTGCATAGGGATAACCGGAAGCGTGGGTAAAACTACCGTAAAGGAAATGACCATGCGGTGCGTCGGATCGGGAATGCCGGTCTGCGGCACCCGCGGGAATATGAACAGCCAGGTCGGGCTTCCCCGCACCGTGCTCGAAACGGTGCCCGGAATACCGGCGGCGGTTTACGAGATGGGCATGAGCCTCCCCGGCGAGCTTGAACGGCTTACCATGTGTGCCCGTCCGGATATCGTTATTATTACCGGTATCGGCGCTTCGCATATAGAGGCGTTCGGCACCCGGGAGCGTATACGGGACGAAAAGCTTACCATACTCCGCGGTCTGCGCGACGGAGGAAGGGTTATAGTGAACGGCGACGATCCGTTGCTTTCGTCGGTTGACGGGGCGGTTCGCTGCGGTATTGACAATCCCGACAATGAAGTGTATGCTTATAATCTGCGGCCGGACGGCAAAGGAACCGCCTGCACGGTGAATCTGTTGGGCGAGGAGTTCGAAACATATATCGGCGCGGTCGGAAGACACAGCGTCGTAAATGCTCTGCTTGCCTTTGCCGCCGCTCATATTATCGGCGTAAGCACCGATAAAATGAAGGATTCGCTCGGCTGTTTTACCGCAGGCGGGAACCGTATGCGTATTGTCGACTGCGACGGTATAACGGTGATTGCCGATTGTTATAATTCATCGCCCGAGGCGCTTCACGCATCGCTCGGACTGCTTGCGGAGCAGAGCGGGAGAAGGATTGCGGTGCTCGGCGATATGTTCGAGCTGGGCGGGCACAGCGCACGGCTTCACGCAGAGGCGGGCAGACGCGCCCGCGAATGCGGTGTTGACGCTCTGTTCTGCATGGGCGAAGGAATGCTTGCCGCCGCTGCGTCGGCAGGAGTTCCGTTCACCATGTGTTTTCCGGAGGGGTGCTTCGACAGGGCTGCAGAGGAATTAAAGAAATATGTTCGCCGCGGCGACGCGGTGCTTATCAAGGGCAGCCACGGCATGCACCTTGAGATACTGATGAAGAAGGTATTTGGTATATGACGGTAAAAATGCTGATCGGCGCGGCGGCATCATTCGCCGTAACGGCGATTCTGTGCAAGGTATTCATACCGGTACTGCGCAAGGTTAAGCTCGGGCAGAAGATACTCGAGATAGGTCCGTCGTGGCATAAGTGCAAGGAAGGCACCCCGACCATGGGAGGATTGTTCTTTACCGCGGCGATATTCGTATCAATGGCGGCTCTCGTCCTTCCGTACTGCATAAAAAGCGGCGATTGGGCGATATTCGTCCACTTCGGCTTTGCACTGGCAAACGGAGCCACCGGCTTTGTGGACGATTACGTAAAGCTGTTCAAAAAGCGCAACAAGGGACTTTCCGCCACTCAGAAGCTTATAATCCAGTTTGCACTTGCGGCCGCGTATTTGTATGCGCTCACAATCGTTTCTCCGCCCGTCACCGCGATTTTCGGAATCGAAACCGGATTTTTGTGGTACGTGATAATGCTTGTCGTTATCGTGTATTTCGTTAATTGCTCCAATCTTACGGACGGCATTGACGGACTCGAGGGCAGTGTTTCCGCGGTTATCTGCGTGCTGTTCGTCATAATTGCGCTGCGCAGCGGAGATACGCCGCTCGGAGTACTTGCCGCGTCTGCCGCGGGTGCGCTTATCGGGTATCTGATATTCAATTTTCACCCCGCACGCATATTCATGGGCGATACCGGATCTCTGTTTCTGGGAGGGCTCGCCGTCGGAATGCTTATGTATATCGACGCTCCGCTGCTCATATTCTTGGTTGGTATAGTCTGGCTTACAGAAGGGATTTCCGATATTCTTCAGGTCGCTTTCTTTAAGCTTACCGGCAAGCGTATCTTCAAAATGTGCCCGATACATCATCATTTCGAGATGTGCGGATGGAGCGAGGTCGCAATAGTCGGAGTATTCTCGCTGGTCACCGCAGTCGGCTGTGCCGCCGCATATTTTATATATATCTGAGAGGTTTGAATGGATAACGCAACCAAGCTGCCAGCTGTATTACAACAGAATAACGGCGGCGCGGTTGCCGAAAAGCCGAAGCGCCGGAACATTATTCGGGTTATCGGAGAAGTGGACCGACCGTTTATGCTCATAGTCATTGCGCTTATGTGCATAGGGCTGGTTATGGTCTTTTCGTCAAGCTATGCCTACGCCGAGAGCAAATACGGCGACAGCTATCACTTCATTAAATCACAGCTTCGGTGGGCACTGCTCGGCACCGCCATGATGCTGTTGATTTCACGTCTTGACTACCGCGTAATACGCAGATTCGGCGTTATAGCGGTGCTGTTTATACTCGGGCTCAACCTTATCGTTCCGATAGCCGGTACAATACTCAGCGGCGCCAAGCGTTGGCTGTATATCGGAGGCGTCAGTCTTCAGCCGTCGGAGCTGCTGAAATTTGCGGTTATACTCGCCTGCGCGATGTATATATCCGATAACTATCACCGGATAAACTCGGCAAAAACCGTAAGACAGCAGTTGATAGCGCTTGCGCCCATGGCGTTGATAGCGGGCGCGGCAGCCGGATCGACCATGCTTCAGAACCATATGTCGGCAACCATAATCATGGTCTGCCTCGCTTTTTCAATGCTGCTTATAAGTAATATCAAGCTCAAATGGATTATTGTGGCGGTCGGCATTATTGCAGTACTCGGCGTGCTGGCGCTTACGGTTTTCCGCGGAGTCATAGAAACGCTTACTCCGCAGGTTTTCACCCGGCTCGAGGTCTGGGAGAATCCGTTTGAATTCATGTCATATGCTTCGGGAGGTAAGGGCTGGCAGCCGGCGCAGTCGCTGTATGCGATCGCATCCGGCGGGTTCTGGGGGCTGGGCCTCGGACAGAGCAATCAGAAGCTCGGGTATCTTCCCGAGCCGTATAACGATTATATTTTCGCGATAGTCTGCGAGGAGCTCGGGCTGTTCGGAGCCGTTATAATTATCGGTGTATTCGCCGCGTTCATTATCCGCGGGTATATTATCGCCTCCCGTGCGCCCGACCGTTTTTCACAGCTTCTCGTTATGGGAATAATCGCTCAGGTTGCAATACAGGTAATACTTAATATCGCGGTTATAACAAACACGCTTCCCGCAACCGGAATCGGTCTTCCGTTCTTTTCATACGGCGGAAGCGCACTTATAATACTGCTCACCGAAATGGGAATCGTGCTTTCGGTGTCGCGCTATTCATACGTTGAGAGAGGTTGATACATAATAATGAAGGTAATGATGTGCGGAGGCGGTACGGGCGGTCATGTAAACCCGGCGCTGTCGATAGCCGCCGCAATACGCGCTGCGAACCCCGATGCCGAGATAGAGTTTGTCGGTACCCGGAAGGGCATGGAGAACGACCTTGTGCCCAGGGCGGGATATAAGATTTCGTATGTCAAGGTGCGCGGCTTCCGCCGCTCGCTTTCTCCCAAGAATATCGACGCCGCGATAAAAGCGGTCACATCGGTTATTACCGCAAAGAAGATACTTAAAAACTTTAAGCCGGATATAGTCATCGGCACCGGCGGTTATGTCAGCTGGCCGACGGTAAAGGCGGCGAAGCAACTCGGAATACCAACCCTCATTCACGAACAGAACGCATACCCGGGAATGACAACGAGGATGCTTTCGCACTTCGCGGACGAGATATGCATTTCCTTTGACGAAAGCCGCCGCTTTTTTGACGAAAAGGTAAGAAGCAAGCTGATACTTACCGGAAATCCCGTAAGCACCACCTATGTCACCCGGGCCGAGGCGCGCAAAGCGCTCGGACTTAAAGACGATCAGGTTTATATTCTTTCGTATGGCGGCTCGCTCGGAGCCGAGAAGGTAAACGAATACTGCTTCGACCTGCTCTCCAGCATTGCCGGACGTCCGGATTTGTACCAGACACACGCGGTCGGTCACGCAGGCTACCCGAAGTATTCCGCGCTTGCGCGGGAACGCGGTCTGGACAAAGCGGATAATATAGAAATACTTGAATACATTTACGATATGCCGCTCAGACAGGCGGCGGCGGATGTCATTGTTTGCAGGGCGGGTGCGATTACACTTGCCGAGCTCGCATGTATGGGAAAGGCGGCGGTGCTGATTCCGTCACCCAACGTGACCGACGACCACCAGTACAAGAACGCTTCGGTTCTTGAAAAGGCGTGCGCCGCGGTGGTTTTCCGCGAGAGCGAGCTTGACGGAGCAAAGCTGACGGAGTCCGTGCTTTCTTTGGCGGGCGATCCGGAAAAGAGACGCATCGCCGAGACCAATATACGAAAATTCGCGAGACCGGCTGCCGCAGAGACTATTGCGGCACGCGCAATGGAGCTGGCGGCAAAAAAATAAAAGCAGATCGGAGACGCAGGGTTGGAACAGGTGCGGTTCAAAAGAAAAACTGTCGATATGGACGTAATGAAGAAGCAGCAGAACCGCAAGCAGGTTCGCCGCACTGTTTTTTACGTCCTGCTCTTCGTCACCGTGCTTGTGCTGTTTCTGTGCGCGGCGTTTTTCGTGTTTTTCAGGGTTAAGGGATTTACGGTAACCGGAAACAGCAGATATTCCGACGAAGAAGTTGTCGCCGCCGCGGGAATCGAAGTCGGCAGTAATATATTCTCCTTCGAAAAGGAGGATATCGAAACCGCAATCACCTCCGCTCTTCCGTATGTCGGGGGAGTAACCGTATCGCGCGATTTTCCGTCCGGCGTGGCGATAGAAATAACCGAGAAAAAAGCGGTGATGTACACCGAGATAAACGGCGAATACTTTCTGATGTCGGACGATCTTGTCGTGCTCGCGCTGACCGATAATTCCGGCGAGGTGCCGCGGGACGCCATAAAGCTTACTACCGGCACCGTTGCGGAGTGTCTGGTCGGCAGGGAGCTGACATTCCTCGATACCCGCACCCGCGACGCGCTGCTTGAAATGTATTCGGTGCTCGCGGCGAACGACATGCAGTACCTTATAAAAGAAATCAACATCAAGAGCCGGTTTGACATACGAATGACATATACCGACAGATTTTCGATATATGTCGGCGATATCGAGGATTTCGATCTTAAAATACCGTTTCTTGCAAAAATAATCGAAGAGCTGTATGACGACGATACCGGAAGTATCGATTTGTCGGATTACAGAGAGGCGTCGGTTTCGCTGAACTGACAAAAAATCGGCAGTTTGTTGTATAAAACACTTGCATTATTGCAATTTTTGTATTATTATATTATTGAGTAAAAATTTAGTCAGGCGGAGGAATACTGAATGGCAAACGAACAATTCAACACTACCGTTAATGTTATAAAAGTCGTCGGCGTGGGCGGCGGCGGAGGAAACGCCGTCAACCGCATGATGGAATCCAGAATCGAGGGAGTCGAGTATATCGCCGTAAACACCGATCTTATGGTGCTCAACAAGTCTCTTGCGAATAAACGCATTGCTATCGGCGAGCGTATTACAAAAGGGCAGGGCGCAGGAGCCAATCCCGAGCTGGGCGAGAAGGCGGCAGACGAATCCATAGAGGAGATTACCGCTGCGCTTCAGGGCGCAGACATGGTGTTTATCACCGCCGGAATGGGCGGCGGAACCGGCACCGGCGCAGCTCCGATTGTCGCAAAGATAGCAAAGCAGCTCGGCATCCTTACCGTCTGTATCGTAACCAAGCCTTTCAATTTCGAAGGAAAGAAGAGAATGGCTCAGGCAGAGAGCGGTATTAAGCGCCTTGCAGAGGTAACGGATTCGCTTATCGTTATCCCCAACGAGCGTCTTAAGCTGCTTACCGATAAAAAGATAACCTTCCTCAACGCCTTTTACGAGGCGGACGATATACTTCGCAAGGGTGTCCAGAGCATATGCGAGCTGGTCACTCAGGAGGCGGAGATCAACGTCGACTTCGCCGATGTCTGCGCGGTCATGCAGGGTGCGGGTCTGGCGCACATGGGCGTCGGAAGCGCAAAGGGCAAGGACAAGGCAGAGCAGGCGGCAAAGCTCGCAATGTCTTCTCCGCTGCTCGAGACAAACATCAACGGCGCAAAGGGTATCGTAATAAATGTCACCGCATCTCCGGATATAGGTCTGGAGGAGGTCGATTACGCGGTCGCCATGATAACCAACGAGGCGAACCCGGATGCGACTATCATCTTCGGTGCGGCGTTTGACGATTCGCTCGAGGACGAGATGCGCATAACCCTTATAGCCACCGGATTCGAGGGATCGAAGGCGTCGGATATAAGACGTCCCGCCGCTACGTCAGCGGACGTGCGCAGACCTGCCGACCAGACTGCGGACAAGCCTTCTGCCCCCGTAAAGGAAGCGGAAGCGGGCAGCGAGGAGGATATCAACAATATCATCGATATGATTAACAGATCCCGCTCCGACGATAAGAACTTGTTCTGATCGTCCCTTCCTGCGGATAAATCAATTATACAGACGGCAGACCGAACCGGGTCTGCCGTTTTTTTATCTTATATGCTGCCGTGTACTTGATTTTATATAAAAATCTGTTATAATGGTAACAATGAACAAATCGGATTGCGTGTCCGGAGCAAAAACAGAAAAAATAACGGAGGATAACACATGAAAAAGGTAATTTGCATTGTCATGATCGTACTTATGACGGTTGTCGGTGCGCTCTGCGGATGCTCGCCTACCGACGACACGAGCAAGTCGGAGGTTTCCGCATCCAATTCGTCGGTGCTTCCCGAATACCTCGGTGACGCCGATTACTCCGGCAAAACACTGCGTATTCTCACCACGTATGAGGATATTCCTTTCGGAAAGGCGCAGTTCGGAGCCACCGAAACAACGTCGGAGCCGGTAAACGATGCCTGCTACGAGCGCAACTGTCTGCTTGAAGAGAATTACGGTTTTAAGATTGATACGGTTTTCACCGAAGGTTACGGCAAATATGTTGATAAGGTCCGCACGGACATTACTGCGGGCACCGTCGATTACGATATCTGCTGCACCGGAATTCAGGCTCTCGGCGCGATAGCTGCAGAGGGATTCCTGCTTGACCTTAACGCCATCGAGAATTCGCATATGCGTCTTGACCAGGAGTGGTGGGATGTCGCTTCCAACGAGGATATGACGATACTCGGACATCTGTATTTTACGACCGGCGACATTTGCATTATCGATGACGAATATACCCGCTGTGTGTTTTACAACAAAACCATTCTTTCCGATAAGCAGCTCGGAAATATAACCGATCTCGTATATGACGGCGAATGGACGCTCGACGTTATGTATTCCATGGCAAAGGCTGCTGCGCTTGAGTGCGGCGACGACGGCGTTATGAATGTATCCGGCGAGGATGTTTGGGGGCTGGTGTGCGATTCCTTCGATACGTACAGTCTTGTTCTCGGCTGCAACTGTCCTCAGACGGTTAAAAACAGCGATGACGTTCCCGAGCTTGCAATGCTTAACAATGCAAATGTGGATGCCTTCATGAAGGTATACGAGTTGATGAAAGACACCGCCTGCACCGCTTACACCGAGCAGTATTACAGATGGAACGACCCGAATGCCGGAACGGTACGCGGCCAGTTCTATACCGGCAACGCTCTGTTCTTCGTAAGCACGATCAATAGTGTCAACAGCGATGAAATGCGCGAAGCGGATATTAGCTACGGTATACTTCCGATGCCGAAGTACGACGTGAACCAGGAGAATTATACAACCACCGTCAATCCGTATTCGTTCATGTGCGTTTCGATTATATCCGAATGCGAAGATACGGACTTCGTTACCTTTGCGCTCGAGGCGCTCGCATATTCGAGCTCGAAGTTGGTCACACCCGAGTATTACGAGCGTACGCTTAAAAACAAGCGCTTCCTCGACGATGACGATTCGCCCGAAATGCTGGATATAATCTTCTC
>SFLA01000063.1 GCA_004553575.1 Clostridiales bacterium | reverse complement strand
TAATTATATCATAACTTCTGTTTTGAACAATGGTTTAACAGAACATTGGCGGTATCTTATTGGTTGACACAGCAATTTCCGGTATTTTTAGTCCTATGTCCGTATGTTTTAACGATATGCGCTACGTTTCAACGATTATCTCAATGAATCAACGATTATGCCTACATTTTAACGATTATCAATCTTTCAACGATTTAAAGGACACCTGTTCGGGTTGTTTGCCATTTGCTCTGTTCAAAAATTAGCAAAAATCCGGTTTTAGGTATAGAATAACCGTCATTCTGTTGTATCAGAATGACGGTTATTCTTTGGTGGAGGCGAGGGGAATCGAACCCCTGTCCGAAAACCCATCAGAACGGTTTTCTACGAGCGTAGCCGGATGTTACAATTCCCGTCCGCCGCCGCGAACCGGCGCGTAGCAGAGGAAGGTAGCTTCATTAATACCTGACGCGGGGCAAAGCTTGACCGCGTTCATGTTCACTGCTGTGTCACGCCAAAACCGGAGTCGCAGTAATCACCGGCATGACGGCCGCCTTAAGTTAGGCAGCGATTGCTAATTCGTTGTTAGCGTTTGTTTTAAGGTTTGTGCGTTTTAAAGAAGTCACACGCTTCTGCTCGCTTGCCGGGCATCAGAATCCCCGTCGAAACCTTTACGCCCCCATGTAACGGCATTATATCACATCCGGCGCAGGAAATCAAGCCGTGCAGGAGTGAAACTGCCGGTTCATACGCTTCTTACAACTGATTCACGTTCTATATCTCGTCTGGCGGTTTTTTCTGCCTCGGCTTCACGCTTGTCGTACAGCTTTTTGCCGCGGCACAGACCGATTTCAACCTTCACCCATTTACCGCTGAAGTACATTGAAAGCGGTATTATCGAAAACCCTTTCTGCCCGACCAGACCGAAGAGTTTCATTATCTCGCGACGATGCATAAGCAAGCGACGCTCGCGGTAAGGCTGACGGTTAAATATATTGCCCTTTTCGTACGGACTTATGTGCATGCCGTACAGCAGCAGCTCTCCGTTTTTAATCTGACAGTAGCTGTCACGCATATTGACCGCTCCCTGACGGAGCGATTTGACCTCGGTTCCGCAAAGCTCGATGCCCGCTTCAAAGGTGTCATCGACAAAGTAATCGTGATACGCTTTTTTGTTGGCTGCGATCAGCCTTTTCGGTTTTCCTGACATATCATGCTTCCTCCGCTGCGAACGCTACATCCGCTTCAAAGCATACTTTTCCTCTTGCCACGGCACGAAGCCGAGCCCGCCTGTCTTCCATGATACCCGATATGGCGAGAATGTCACCGTTCAGCGCCTCGTGTTCATAAGAGATCTGTACATGTTCGATTTTTCTTGTGTTATACGATTCATTAAGCGCTTCATGAATGAAATCCTGATAATAGGTATTGTTTACATGCCCGTTAACATCGATATGTCCCGGCTGTATGGAAATCTCGCAGATCGGGGCGGGGGATTCATCCCTTGCGAATATCCTCTTTATGTACGGGCTTCCCTCCGGAATCAGATGCAGATTCGGGAGCTCGTGACGCAGTTCCGTTCGACGCACCACCGTCCGTTTGTTGAGATCGAGCAATATCCAGGCGGTCGAAGCCCTTGCCGCAAACCCGTTCTGGGTTGCTATAAGGAATTCCCTTATCCAGCATATACCCTCGGTACGGTCGCTCTCGGTAAATATTTCAATTGTATCTCCCTCCCGTATATCCAGATAAATATCCATGGATATGCGGGTTATAACAAACGCCACTCCGTCTTCGCGCAGCGCCGCGGTGGTGTTTCCGTATTCGTCACAGTCGTTGCACGCAGTAACCTGCATGAAGTACTGGAGCGATGAAAGCTTGATTCTTCCGGTATCGTCGCAATGCTCAGGCGACGCTGAAAACCTTTTTGCAAACATTTGTGATTTTCCTTTTCTATATACGCTTCGAGAGCGGATTCTTCTCCATTGCTTCCTCGAGCTGCCTGTCGGAGACATGAGTATATATCTGCGTCGTGTTGAGCTGCTCATGCCCCAGTATCTCTTTTAACACACGTACGTCTACGCCGCCTTTATCGTACATAAGGGTAGCCGCTGTGTGACGCAGTTTATGAACCGAATATCCTTTTGCTCCGAGTCCGCACTTATCGAGCTGGCGTTTTACGATCCATTGTACGGTTTTGTTTGAAATACGCGTGTATCTTCCGCTCAGAAACAACGCATTCTTGTCCTTTACGGTGCCGCCGTGACGTGTTGCCGCTTGCCCACGTACGTTTATGTATCTGCCGACAGCCGACCTGCACGCATCGTTGAGATATATAGTGCGCTGTTTGCTTCCCTTGCCGGTGACGGTCAGTCTGGAAAGGTCGGGGGATATGTCGCTGAGATTAATGCCGGTCAGCTCTGAAAGCCGCATTCCACAGTTAAGAAGAAGTGTCAGCATGCATTCGTCGCGCTCCGCATTCTCCGAAGCAGGATCCACAGAATCGAGAAGCTGTTCGGCTTCTTCGAGCGAAAGATACTTCGGCAGACGCCGTTTGATTGCCGGAGAATCGATATCCTTTGACGGATCTTCTTTGAGCTCGTGTGATTTTGATGTGTGATACTTATAAAACGCACGTATGGCGGCAAGCTTGCGTGCTCTTGTTGCGGGCTTGTCACGGCGGGACTCCGCGAGATAGAGCAGAAAAGAATATATGTCCGCCGTGTCTACCGATGCCGCAAGCGAAATATCATATCCGCTGATATCCGGCATTACGTCAGAATCCGGGTCCTTTCCCTCGTGAGTAAGTACGATATATCTGAAGAATGTACGAAGATCCAGCCAGTACTCCCGTACGGTCAGTTCCGACCTGTTCTGTATTGTAAGCTTATATGAAAGGAACGAGCGGATAAACAGCGGAGCGTCCTCAAACATGGTGTTTCACCTCTTTACTATTATATCCCTTTCGACAGATGTTTTCAACTGTTTTTTATGCGGCATTGACTTTTTATATCACATATGGTATATTTGCATTACAATAACAGGAGGATTATAATGGATAAGAATAATTCCGCATCGAACGATTATGTGCTTGAAGAGATGAAAAAAATTATAAAGAAACAGTATTCGCTCATCGTCAAGCAGAACAATATGATAAGCCGTATGATGAACGATTACCGTTTGCTCCGCATACTCAGTTATGTGCTGCTCGGCGTGTCTGCCATTGTGTTCGCGCTCGTGCCGGCCGGATATCTTGTTTACGACGGAATAAGGGAGTTTCTTGCATCCCCGTCATGGTGGGGCGGCATCCTTATAGTAGCTCTTCTGTTTTTCGTAGTGCTTGCAATCGTGCTGGTGGGAATGCTCCGCCGCCGCGGCGTCGAGTACGAAGAGGTTATCGAGGTCGAAGAGGACGAAGACACCGATTCTGACGAAGGCTGAGAAACACGCTGTGAAAACTTTTACGAGAGGTAAAGTATGCAGTACATCGTACATAGAGTAAACGAAGTCAACTGGTCGGACATACCCTGCGCCGAGATTGAGTCTTATACCTGGGGAAGTGAATATACTCCCCGTGCATACGCTCAGCTTGCAATGGTTAACGGCAAAGGCTTCGCGCTTAAGATGACCGCCTTCGAGCAGGATCCGCTTGTGAGATATCATAATTACGGCGACCCGGTGTATACCGACAGCTGTCTTGAGTTTTTCGTTTCCTTCAGTAATCGTTCTCCGCTGTATATGAATTTCGAAATGAATTCTGCCGGAGCCTACCTTTCCGCAGTCCGCACCGAACGCAAAAACAAAACTTCCATAGACCGTCTTACCGATACCATGCCGAAGGTAACCGCAGGGAAGGCTGATGGAGCGTGGACGGTCGAAGCGTTGTTTTCCTTCAAGACCGTGCGCGACCTTTTCGGGGATTGTCCGTTCGGAAACGGATATATCTTCCGCGGTAACTTTTACAAGTGCGGTGACGAGACGGCTGTTCCTCACTTCGGTTCGTGGTCACCGGTTCTGTGTGAGAAACCCGATTTCCACCGTCCGGAATATTTCGGCACGTTTATTATCGAATAGGAGGCGCACAGATGAACGAGACTTTACGAACGCTGTGCGATCGTGTAAGCGTTCGAAGCTTTTTGCCGGATCAGATAACACGCGCCGAGCTCGACGCGGTACTCGAGGCAGGGAAGAATGCTCCCACGGGCATGAACCGTCAGAGCCCGGTTTTTATTGTCGTACAGGATAAGACGTTGCGGGATCGTTTGTCCGCTCTCAATGCCGAAGCTGGAGGAATAAACGGCGATCCTTTCTACGGAGCGCCGACAGTGATTTGCGTAGTAGTAAAGAACGGTATTCATACCAACACCGAGGACGGATCCCTGGCTATCGGCAATATGCTGAACGCCGCGTTTTCGTTAGGACTCGGAAGCTGTTGGATACACCGCTGCCGCGAGATGATGTGTACTGATTACGGCAAAGAACTGCTGGAAAAGCTCGGTCTTTCCGATTATACCGGAGTGGGCTGCTGTATTCTCGGTTATCCGAAAGACGGATTTCCGCCCAAAAAAGAAAGAAAGCAGGACTACGTCCGGTATTTGGTCTGATGGATTTTACACTCACCGCACTCAATGTTATAATCATGCTGGCGTACGCTGTGCCCGGCTTTATATTCGTAAAGACAAAGCTTATAGATCAGTCGCATATAGCGTCGTTTTCAAAAGTACTCCTGTATGTCTGTCAGCCCTGCCTTTCAATGTATTCCTTCAATCAGGTTGACTGCACGCCGGGGCTGCTTAAGAACATGGCGCTTTTCTTTGTGCTGGCTTTCGTATTGGAATCGGTCGCCCTGACGCTGCTGTGGCTTGTGTTCAGACGCAGATATTCAAACCCGATATATCGTGTATGTACCGTTGCCGGAGTGCTCGGCAATGTCGGGTTTTTCGGAGTCCCGCTGCTGGAGGCGCTTCTTCCGGAGCATCCCGAGTCAATAGCCTATTCGGCGGTATTCATAGTCGCAATGAATATAATATCGTGGACGGTCGGCTCGCTTATTCTTACCGGCGACCGCAAATATCTGAGCATACGTAAATTATTCCTTAACCCGCCTACGATAGCTCTGTGCATATCGCTTCCGCTGTTTATTCTCGGGATCAAGTTTCCGGATATTATTGACACCGGCGTTACACTGCTCGGCAGAATGTCGACACCGCTGTGTATGCTGATACTCGGAATGCGGCTTGCTACCGTTCGTATAAACGATCTGCTGAAGGATAAAGGAGCCTATATGGCTTCCGCTGTCAAGCTTATTGTGTTTCCTCTTGTCGCGTATGCCTCTGTATACTTTCTCCCGCTCGATTACGGCTTCAAAGCGACAATGTTTATTCTCGCGTCCTGCCCGACCGCCAGCGTTGTACTGAATCTGTCGGAGCTTTACGGAAGGGGACAGAAGACGGCGGCCGATACGGTTCTGATATGTACGATGCTCTGCGCCGTTACGATACCGCTTCTGCTTCTTGTATTATGAGTAAAAAACTAAAAGGTACTGCTGCGGGTGTCGGAGCTAATGTAATATTCGGCTTTGCCTTTCTCGCTTCGAAAAAAGTACTTGCCGTTTCCGACCTGCTGATTGCACAGGCGGTAAGGTTTGATATAGCCTTTCTGCTGCTCACCGTACCGGTTATGCTCGGCATGATTAAAGTCAAAGCAGTACGGAGTATCGCGCACCTCGTCTGCATTCGCCGGAGTTATGATAGCTCTTGTACCGGTATGCGTAATGCTGCTGTCATATCCGATTCTCGGAGAAAAACCGACGGCACTTCAGATGGTGTTTACTGCTGTATCTTTTGCCGGGGTTTCGGTCGTATCGCTTACGGACGGCGAGAACGCCAACTTCGACTTTATCGGATTTCTGCTTTTACTCTGCGCCGTAGTATGCGCCGCGCTCAACAACTGCATTTCGCGTGTCCAATCCGCGAGGTTCTCTGCATTCGAGCGTCTTTACTTCGCGTTCGGGGTAGGGGCTGCGGGACTTACCGCACTCGCTTTTGCCGTGCACGGGGGAGATACCTTTCGTCTTACTGCGGAAGCATTTTCCCATTCGGATTTTATATGGGGGATACTGTATCTCGCCGTCGTATCTTCGATATTCGCTTTTTTACTTATAAATGTTTCTCTTTCGTATATCAGTCCTATTCTTCTGTCATCTTTTGCAAATATAGCGACCGTCGTCAGCGTGCTTGCCGGAGTACTGGTGCTTGACGAATCCTTCAGCCCTCTGCAGTACTTGTGCGTTGCTCTTATTGTGGTCGGGGTGCTTGGAGTGAATTATTTCGCACCGAAGATGAAAGACGAGCATAAATAGTCCGTCGCTTTGCCGGTGCGCATGCGAAGCGGTCTTCGGCTTAAGGGAAAATCTTATTTCCGAACCGCCGCGATAAAACGCGGCGGTATATTAATGAATAACGTGGGTAACAATGACGCGCATTTCAGTGCGCGCCGCATCCGGCGCAGCCGCCCTGACGGGCGGTTTTTTTATTATCTGTTTTTCGGTTTTATGTTGTGCAGATTGACGGCTTTAAACCTTTTGGGGTCAGAGCAGGGGAGCGGTATATGCTAACGAACAAGCAACATCTTGCGACTGTAATCTCAAAAAAGCCCCATATAATGGGCGCGTTTACGATGTTAACATAATATAGTAAACATAACATCTTGTCATAATCAACAATTTTGAAAAATACCCTCAAAAGGTATTGAAAAATTATGTAAATTGTATTATTATAAACTCATTCGTCGGAGAGCATTGCCTTTCTTAGTAATCGTGAGGCACTGCGGTGCATATAATCGGCTTAAAGATATTGAAAGAAAGCCGGTTTTGAATATGGAACCAAGCCTCTCTCTCGTCCCGGTCGGTCAGCCTGTCTCTGATACGGAGAAGCTCCGTCCCAAGGCACGCTTGCGAACTGCGGCAAAGGGGTATTTCTTTTTCGCTTTTTTGCTTCTTGCAGCTTTTGCTGTCTCCGGCAGTTTGCTGGGCGTTTGTCTTACACCATCGCGGATCTGTATTAACGCTGATATGATAACCGTTACATATTCCTCCGGAGGTGCAGTTTTAATTGCTTCGGAGCGTCTGCTTTTCGGCTCCGCTCTGTTTCTCTGTGGT
>SFLA01000014.1 GCA_004553575.1 Clostridiales bacterium | reverse complement strand
TTTTTTCAGTTTCTCAGCCGGTTGTTTTTCTTTTATTTTTTCGTCGAATCCGTGAATCCAATCCGAGAAACGGTAATACAGCATGTATATCACGGAACTTATTCCCCAGGTGATCGGGTACGCCCAATATATGAATTCAATCTCATGGAAAAATTGCATTATAACGGTTATATAGGTTATTCTAAGCACACACCAGACCGCCAGCATAATAGTCATCGGCACGAACGCTTTGCCCGCGCCGCGGCATACTGCGGCAACCGCGTGAGAGAATGCGAGCAGAAAGTAGAAGAATGCCTCGGTACGAGCTTGTTTAACTCCGAATTCAATTACCACCGGGTCATCAGAGAACATGCCCGCCAGTATCGGCGCCAGCAGGAATATAACCGCTCCGACCGACTCTGCGAGTATTACCGATGCAAGTATTCCGAACCGCGAACCGGTTTTTGCGCGGTCGTGCTCGCCGGCGCCGAGATTCTGGCCGGTAAAGGTGGTCAGCGCCATCGTGAAGCTTGTTATCGGGAGAAATGCGAACCCCTCGATCTTGGAATAAATACCGTACCCGGCGGTTGCAAATTTTCCGAACGAGTTTATGTTTGTCTGAACAATAACATTTGCAAGCGCGATTACCGAATTCTGTATCGCGCTCGGAATTCCGTAGCGTATAATCTCGCTCAGCATATCGCCGTGGAAGCGGATTTTTTTGATTACAACGGGGAAGGTGCTGTTTCTGCTGCACAGCCGTATCATACAAAGCACGACCGAAATCGCCTGTGATATTGTCGTTGCCAGTGCCGCCGCCCAAACGCCCCAGCGGAACACACCTATGAAGAGCAGGTCAAGAACTACATTGAGCACCGACGAAAAAATAAGATAATACAGCGGACGGCGGCTGTCGCCGAGCGCGTTCATAATTCCCTTGCATATATTGTACATTACTATCGCCGCGGCGCCGGAAAAATAATAGCGGAAATACTGAACGGCTTCCGGAAGCACGTCGGGATCGGTGTCCATCCATTTTAGCAGCGTCGGTGTGAATGCTACGCCGATTGCCGTAAGCACAACTCCGCAGACCAGTCCGAGAGCTATGTCGGTATGTATCGCACGGGATACCCTGTCGGTGTCGCCGGCTCCGAAGTAGCGGGATATAACTATTCCTGCGCCCATTGCGGCGCCGGTAAAAAAGCTTACCAGGAAGAATATAAGCACTCCGGAGGAGCTGACGGCGGCGAGCGCCTCTGTGCCGAGAATCTTGCCGACAATCAGCGAATCGATGGTATTATACAGCTGCTGGAAAAGCTGGCTCAGAAACACCGGAACCGCAAATGCCGTTATCAGCTTCCACGGCGACCCAACGGTCATATTAACTGTATCTCTTGCCACACTTTCACTTCCTCTCCGGACGTATCCCATACAGTTTACTACCGAAAACCGCCGAGGTCAAGTCCTGCCGGGGCATTTGATAAAACTTTACTGTTTTTACGGCGGATCAGACGATTATCCGGCACAGAATATCCGCGAATTCTTCGGGCTTTTCGCGATCTTCCTTGTTAATCCAGACTCTTATTACCTGGTATGCTCCGTGAATCACATAATTGAAGGTGTATTCATCTGCCGGGCCGTTCCGATTCAAACCCGGATGGGAATCCCTTGTAAGCTTTGCAACGGCGTCGCGCAGAGAGGTCAGAGAAAACAGCTTTTGAGGAAACGAAGGATCCACGTTGTTGTTAAGCAGCAGCCGGGCAAACCGTATGTTGCATTCCAGGAATCTGCAGGCGTCCTCGATAATCTTTTCGCGGCTGTTCGAATTCTTGGTTATCGATTCTTCCACGAGCGACAGCATATCGTTTTCCATGTCGGTAAGCAGGTCGAACTGGCTGCCGTAGTGCTTATAAAAGGTGCTGCGGTTGACGTCCGCCGTGTCGCATATTTCGCGCACGGCGATGTGGTATATGTCCTTGCGTTCAAGAAGCTTCGTAAGAGCGTCCTTCAGCATCTGTTTGGTCAGTTTTACTCTGCGATCCTCGCCTTTTCCCATTTTTCGACCCCTGCTTTATTGTATAAATTTTCTGTGAATTCCCGACAGCCCGGCGGTATTGTGTTGACGATAAAACACACCGTAAAAATCAGTCGGTTTAATTTTCCACACATGTTGATTATAATGTAAACGGCAGGTAATGTCAAGCTGTTTGCTTTGTAAGGAGGTTGCCATGCTTAAAAGATTATCGGATTTCACCGTTAAAAGGCGCTTTGTAATTGCCGTCATTCTGATGGCAATAACCGCACTCTGCGTCTTTCTTGCGACAAAGGTAGAAATCAATACAGATATGACGCGGTATCTGTCCGCAGACTCCGAAATGATGCAGGGACTGGAAATAATCGAAAGCGAATTTCCCGAATCGCCCGACAGAGGAGGAATACGCGTTATGTTCGACGGCCTTACCGAGTCGCAGAAGACCGAGGTACTGTCCGTGCTTAAGGATATTAAATATGTATCTGACGTAAAGTATGACCCCATAAGCGCGGATTACAATGTCGGGGAACATACGCTTTATGTGCTTGATTTCGATTACGCATACGGAAGCGAGCAGGAGGAAGCAATATTCGCTTCACTCGATACCGAATTCGCGTCGTACGATATGATCTATGCCGACAACGACGCGACAGATGTGGATGTGCCGTTCTGGCTTCTTGCCGCGGCAATAGGAATACTTGCGGTAATAATCGTCGTAATGAGCGAATCCTGGCTCGAGCCGGTGCTGCTGCTCTCCGTCACCGGAATTGCGGTGGCGATAAATCTCGGCACGAATATAATCTTCGGTTATACATCGGATTTAACCGCATCGATAGGGCCCGTGCTCCAGCTTGTGCTTTCGATGGACTATTCGATAATCCTTATGGAACGATTCCGCCGTGAACGAAAATCAAAGTCCGACGGCAGGCTTGCAATGTCCGCTGCCCTGCGTGAATCCTACCCCGTAATAGCTTCAAGCGCGCTCACGACGGTGGTGGGGCTTGCGGTGCTGTCGCTGCTCAGCTTCAAAATCGGGGCGGAGATCGGAATGGTGCTCGCCAAGGGCGTGCTTATAAGCATGGTGTGCGTGCTCACGCTGCTGCCGACACTTATTCTGATTTGCGAAAAGGCGATTGAAAAGACGCATAAAAAGACTCCGCTTCCTCATATGAATTTTGCCGGCGGCTACGGCGTTGGTACGCGGTATGTCGTTCCGGTTGTCTTTGTACTGTTGTTTGCGGGATCTGCGGTTCTTCAGAGCCTTACAGGTATAACCTTTACCGTCGGCGCCGAGGATCCGCTTGCAGACGTTTTCCCGAAGGATAACGTCGTGGTTCTCGTTTACGAAAACGACGACGAGAAGGGCATACAAAACGTTGCGGACGCCCTGGAGGACGAAGACGGAGTAAGGAGCGTAACCGGATATCATAACACCGTGGGCAAGCGTTTTACCGCGGCGGAAATGGCGGCGCTTATCGCAGGTGCGGGCGGAGCCGAGGTGAGCCCGGAGGCGGTTTCGGTGGTTTATTACGCCTTGTCCGGAGCGGAACTGCCCGAGCTGACGATGAGCGAATATATGGATTTTCTTGCCGGCACCGCTTTCGAAGATGATTTTTTTGCCGGGTATACCGACGAAAAGACAGCCGGTCTTGCCGATCTCCTCGGCCGCTTTTCGGATACCGAAGCGCTGACCTCGCCTATGAACGCGCACGGACTTGCAAAGCTGACCGGGCTTGACGAAGAAACGGTAAAGTTCGCGCTCGCATATTACCTTGCGTCGGATCAAGGTTATTCGCCTGAGGGAATTACCGTCGCTGAGTTCGCGTCGTCCGCCGCCGATCTTGCCCGCATCCCGCTTCTTTCGGGATATTTCACCGACGACTCGCTTTCTGCGATTTCGTCGCTGGCGGTCTTTGCGGATAAGGATGCGGTGCAGAAGCAGCTTTCTCCTGCGGATATTGCCTCGGTGCTCGGTATCGACGAAGATATGGTTTCTCGGGTGTTCATGCTGAAATATGGTTACGATACCGACGGCAAAACCATGTCGCTGTATGAATTCGTCGGAACCGTGCTTTCCGACCCGACCGTTTCGTCGTCGCTCGGTACCGATACCGTTGCGTCGCTGCGTACCGCATATTCGGTAATGCAGGCGGCTGTTTCCGGTACCGTTATCGGCGCACAGGAGATAACGGCGCTTACAGGCGTCGATACGGCTGCGGCGCGTTTGCTTCTTACATTCGCCGCCGTTGAGAGAGGGGACTGCCCGGAGCTTTCGCCGCAGGAATTTATAGGCTTTCTTGCGGGCTTGATTTCGGAAGACGGCGCCGATGCTTTGCCGGTGGACGCCGGTACGGCGGAAAACGTCCGTATTGCAAACGCCGTAATCGGAGCTGTCATCTCAGGCGAGAGGTATTCATATGCCGAAGCGGACGCTTTGCTCGGAGTTTCGTTTTCCGAACCGGTGTACCTGTACTACGCCGCTCTGAATAACGCCGACGGTTCGCAGACAATGACGGCGCACGATTTTATTTCTTACGTACTTGAAAACCGCAGCGACCCGCTGTTCGGCGGCTCGGTGGACGAAGATGCGGCATCGGCCCTTTCCGAAGCACTGACGGCGCTTGAGCAAGCGGCGGCGCAGCTTAAAGGAGAGACTATGTCGAGGCTTATAATCACCACATCTTTCCCCGAGGAATCGGAGAAAACGGCGGAGTTTATGGTTAAGCTCGAAGCGCTTACCAAGGCGAATCTTTTGGGCAGGACATACATGGTCGGAACATCGGCAATGGTACGCGAGCTCGGCGGGAGCTTTTCCGGGGAATACCTTATAATAACTCTTTTAACCGCAGCCGTAATATTCATTATTGTGGCTCTTACCTTCCGGTCCCTTGCGGTCCCGGTTCTGCTGGTGCTGCTGGTGCAGTGCTCCGTGTTTATTACGGTATCCGCGATAGGGCTTATGGGAAATACCGTGTATTATCTCGCACTGCTTATAGTTCAGGCCATACTGATGGGCGCGACCATTGATTATTCGATAACGATAACCTCGTATTACCGCGAATCCCGCGCCGAGCGCGGGGTGCGCGAATCGATTGCATCCGCCTACGGCGCTTCGGCTCACACGGTGCTTACTTCCGGTTCGGTATTGATTATAGTCACTGCCGTACTCGGCTTTTTCTCCGATCAGGTCACCTCCGAGGTTCTTACGACAATATCGGTCGGAGCGCTGTGCTCGGTACTGCTTATTATCCTGGTGCTTCCCGCGCTTTTGGCCCTGTGCGACAGATTTATAGCGGGGCGAAAAGCGGGAGCGGATGAGCAATCAGGCTGACGTTTTATGCAAATTGTTCGATAACGGTTGACAAAATTCGAGTTTGATGGTATTATTACATTTACTGTTTTACCATTGAGAAAGGATGTTTTTTTATGAAAAAGACTGTTGCATTGCTTGCGGTGCTTGCCGTGTTTTTTTCGTTCGCCGTCATTTCTGCTTCGGCGGAAGGAGTGAATATTGCACTGAATATGCCATATGAGGCTCCGGAGGGCAGAGACGAATACACTGCAAATCTGACCGACGGACTTGTTGAGGAGGCGGTGCTTTACGACGATTCCTGGTACGCTTTTTATTGGCGTAACGATACCGGCAACGCAGTAAACGGTGTCGGTACGGTTGTGATAGATCTCGGTAAGGTCAGCGACGGTATATACAGCTTCCGCGGACATTTTGCCGCCGCAAAGGGATCCGGAATACTGCCGCCCACTTCCGTGGATGTATCGGTTTCGTCCGACGGGTCTGCTTGGACCGATGTCGGAGGATTCGCTATCGAAACGATAAAAGACGATTCCTCTGCGTGGCTCGGATTAACGCTCGAAAAGGGCGTTTCCGCGAGATACGTAAAGTTTATCTTTACACTTGACACGACTGTCGGTCACTGCTTTATAAACGAGCTCGAGATATACGCAGACGACAGCACTTCGGCGGGCGACATATCCGAAGCGGGAGAGACTTCCGAGCCTGACTCCGTTTCCGATGCCTCCGAGGCGGGCGGTGCTTCGGATATTTCCGAAACGGCCGACGTTTCCGATATCTCCGAAACGGCCGACGTTTCCGATATCTCGGCTGCCGATGAGTCTTCGGCTGCGGTATCCGATGCTTCGGATGAAAGCTCAGCAGAATCCGAAGGCTCGGAAAAAGGTAACTCCGGCGCCGTTATATGGATAATCGCGGGTGTTGCCGCAGCGTTGCTCGTTGCCGCGATAATCGTTATCGCATTAAAGGGCAAGAAGAAATAACCTTGCCTACGATAACGGCTGACTGAACATAAAACGATAAATCCTCCGTACGGCTTTTGCCTTGCGGAGGATTTGTTATGTCGTATATTAATACTTTGCGCCGCAAGGAAAGCTGTATAACCGTATCATGCTTTACCGCTTAGCCGGTTTATACGGCATTTATACAAAAAGCAGCCTGTTAAGAAGATCAAGGCGTACGGATCGGCGGGGATATAAACGGCGTTTTGTTTAACTAAAAAAACGGAAAGGTTATTAAGACGAATTCGGCAAAAACGAAGACATGGTATTGCCGGAAGAAGACACTGATATGTCTCTTAATGCCGATGGTGCCGTTTCTTATGCCGGACTTGATAACAATTCAATAATCGGTGGCACAATCGTGAATATAAACTCCGAATCCGCCCTGTTGCTTGTCAAAGCCGGAGTACAATCCAAAGGCGTAGTAATATACATCCGGAATGAAATCGAAGCGCTGTATCCCGATAAAGGAATATAAAGTGATGGAATGACAGATTCCTGCAGATCTTCCGGAGTTCGCAATTACTCACCGTCTGCGGGAGCAAATATCGGATGGGGCAGAGAATTCAAATTCTCTGCCCCGTTTATTACTTACTGACTGAGCCGGAAGGCTTTATTTTCTCAGTTCGCAGACGGTAACCCCGGTATCGCCTTCGCCGTAGCGTCCGGATCTGAACGAAACGACGCGCTTATCTCCCTTAAGATATCTCCAGAGCGCCGCCCGGAGGGCTCCGGTGCCTTTGCCGTGGACTAAGGTGACCTCTCCGTATCCGGCGCGGATCGCGCTGTCAAGATAACGGTCGGTCATGAACCAGGCGTCGTCGCCTGTTTGCCCCCGCAGGTCTATCTGCATAGGCACCGCGTCGCTGATACCGGCGGATTCACCTCCCGAGGACTTGCGTTTTGCCGGCTTGGATTCCGGTGAGTCATCGAGCATAAGGGAGTCGAGCGGCACCTTGGTGCGTACGTTCCCGGCGGTAACCACGGCGTTCTTGCCGCTTATATCTGCGATAACGCCCTTGCGGTTGAGCCCCGAAACGATCACGCGGTCTCCGATTTTCAGCGGACGGTCCGGTGCGACTCCGTGTACCGCGCCGGCTTCTTCTTCGACTGCGCCGGTATCTGCGTCCGCCTCCCTGAGCGACTGTCTTACCTTGGAACGGGTCTCCTCGAGCAGTTTTTTGGCGTCCGCTCGGTCTTTTTCCGCCTGAGCACGCCGAAGCTCGTCAAGGACGTAATCGCTGGACGCCTTTGCGCTGCGAAGTATGCGTGAGGCATTTTCACGGAGCCTTTCGGCGTCTTTTTCCGCCGCCGACGTTACTGCTTCCGCTTTTCTGCGTGCCTCGGCAAGTATCTCGTCCGCTTCGGCGCGGGCTCCCGCAGCCGCGGCACGTTCTTTTTCGAGCTTGCTTTCGGATTCCTCGAGCCGCCCGAGTATGTCCTCGAGCTTCTTGTTGTCGTCCGCCATAAACGCTTTTGCACGGTCGATAATCGTATCCGATATTCCGAGCCGCGAAGATATTGCAAACGCATTCGACTTGCCGGGAAGACCGGTTATCAGGCGGTATGTCGGACGGAGAGATTCTACATCGAATTCGCAGGAAGCGTTAAGCACGTGCGGCGATTCGAGAGCGTATATCTTAAGCTCGCTGTAATGAGTTGTCGCAACGCACAGTCCGCCTGCGGCACGTACCTCCTCGAGAATCGACATTGCGAGTGCGGCGCCCTCGACCGGGTCGGTTCCGGCACCCAGCTCGTCGAACAGAGTAAGTGATCCGGAATCGCAGCTATGCAATATCTCCGATATGCTGGTCATATGCGCCGAGAAGGTCGAAAGCGATTGCTCAATGCTCTGCTCGTCGCCGATATCCGGCAGCACACAGCTGAACAGCGGCAGGCTGGTTCCCTCCGCGCAGGGAAGGTGAAGTCCGCTTTGAGCCATAAGCGCCATCAGACCTACGGTTTTAAGCGTGACCGTCTTTCCGCCGGTATTCGGGCCGGTTATAATAAGTGTTCGCTCGGGAGCGCCGAACCGGACGGTAATGGGCACTACAGTTTCCTTCGGCAGGAGCGGATGCCTTGCCTTTATAAGATTAATACAGCGGTTTGCTTTTGACACGGACGCTTCGGTTGCGTCCAGCGCGAAGCTGTATGCCGAACGGGCAAATATAACCGCAAGGTCGGTAATCGCGTTGTAGTTAACAGTCAGCGAATCCGCGAATCTTGCGGTTTCTTCGGACAGTGCGCCGAGTATTCGCTCTATCTCTTCAGCCTCGGCGGCCTTAAGTTCCTTCAGGCGGTTATTCTGCTCGAGCACGGCTATCGGCTCGATAAACAGGGTCGCACCGGAGGCGGAGGTATCGTGAACCAGACCCTTTATCTCGCTTTTGTATTCGGCTTTGACCGGCACAACAAACCTTCCGCCGCGCATGGTCACGATGTTTTCCTGAAGGTACTTGGATTTGGCGCCGGTCGTGTACGACGAAAGCAGGTCGCGGACATTGCTCTCGCACCGGCGGGCTTCACGGCGTATGCGGTACAAGGCGTCCGATGCGTCGTCGGCAATTATCTCCTCGGATACTATCGCAGAGGAAATCTTCTTTTCCAGAAAACGGTTTTCGGACATGGCGGAAAAATACGGCTCGAGCGAGCCCGTTTCCGCAGGGTCACCGGCGTATCGGCGCAGCGATTCGACCGTCCTTAACAGCGACGCTATTTCCAACAGCTCACGCGGGGTGAGCGAAGCGCCCTTTTCCGCCCGCTCAAGAGAGGGCAGGACGTTTTTCACTCTGCCGAACGGCGGAGCCGCCTTTTTGACTGCCATGTTTTTGGCATCTCCGGTTTCATCGGTCAGCCTTTTTACAATAACCTCATCGTCGGACGGCTCGGTAAGCAGCAGCTTTTCCCGTGCGCCCTCGGTTGCGGCAAGAGATGCGACCGCGGACAGGACTTTATCGAATTCAAGCAGCCTTGCGGCACGCATAAATCCCTTCATTTTATTCCTTTCCGCCGTATGAGTGGAAGTATTCAAGACTTTTTATCTTTTTTTCCATTCTCGGCATAAGATATTTTTCGGTTATGCTTCCCAGCTCGCGCAGGGTCTCCTCGTCGGTGCGGAAGGCGTACAGCCTTGCCCCCTCGGCAAAGGCGATATGCCGGAGCGCTTTATAACAGCCGTCCGAAATCGGAACCCAGCTTTCGGAGCTTTCGCCGGAAGCGTTTACGCAGTCGGTACAGCAGACCGCCCCTTCAGACAGATCGAAGCTGCGCCGCTGAGAGTCTTTAAGAGGCTCTCCGCAGAACTGGCAGTATTCAAGCTCCGGAAGAAAACCGCACAGTACGGCCAGGCGGAATTCGAACACAGCCTTCTGCTGCGCTATCGGGAGCATTTTTTTGGTGGCAACGAACAGCGTGTTGAGCAAAAAAGACATAAGAATATTGCCGTCGTCGCCTGCGGTGGAAACGGCGGCTGCGGCTTCGCAGGCGTAGGAGGCGAAGGCAAAAGTATCGATATCCTCGCGCAAGGGGTAGAAGTCGTTCTTCAGTTCCGCTTCGAGCAGCGTGTAATAACCGTTTTTGTTGTAGAGCAGCATATTGGAATATGCGAAAAGCTGTGTGCTTTTAAGATATCCGGCGCTGATCTTACGTGCGTTTTTGGCGTTTACGGTAATGACGCCGCAGAATTCGGTAAGCACGGTAAGCAGCTTGCCCTGCTCGCCGTGAGGCGTTTCCCGTATTACAATTCCGTTTGCGTGGAATCGGGAGTTATTTTTCATCGCCGTTGTATCCGAAGTTACAGAGCAGGGCGCGGTTATCGCGCCAGTTCTCTTTCACTCTGACCCAAAGGTCGAGAAACACTTTTGCGCCGAACAGCTGCTCGGCGTCCTCGCGGGCGTAGGTGCCGATTTTTTTAAGCATTTCTCCGCCCTTGCCGATAATTATCCGTTTGTGCGATTCCTTTTCGCAGTATATCTCGGCCCGGACGCTGATAAGGTCGTTTTCGTCCTTAAGCTCCTCTATCGCAACGGCAACGCCGTGCGGTATCTCGTCCTCGATAAGCCTAAGCACCTTTTCGCGGATGATCTCGGCGAACAACTGCTTTTCGGGCTGGTCGGTGAAAATATCGTCGGGGAAGAAGTGCGGCGATTCAACGAGATGCGGGCGGAGCTCGCTCATAATTATGTCGGTGCCGTCCTTCTTAAGCGCGGATATGGGTATTACGCTGTCGAACCGGTATTCCGACGATATATCGGAAATGTATGCGGCAAGCTCGCCCTTGTCGGCGAGATCGACCTTGTTTATAATCAGAAACAGGGGCACGCCGCTGTCGGAATAATGCCGCAGCGAATTGCGCTCTGCGGGGTTAAGACGGCGGCATGCCTCGGTTACGAACAGTATAACGTCCGCGCCGTCGGATGCGTTGCCGACGGATTTCATCATATATTCTCCGAGCAGGGTGCGCGGCTTGTGAAGCCCGGGGGTATCGACGAAAACAAACTGGTCTTCGCCCTCGGTAAGCACTCCCGTTATATTGCATCGGGTGGTCTGCGGCTTTGAGGACACTATTGCGACCTTTTCGCCGAGCAGGGCGTTGAGCAGGGTGGATTTACCGGCGTTGGGTCTGCCTGTTATCATTACGAATAAACTTTTTGTCATCTCTTTATTCCGAGCCTTTCAAGTATCTCCTTTTGTTTTGCTTCCATTAAGGCGCGTTCTTCGTCGTTCTCGTGGTCATAACCGAGCAGGTGCAGCGCCGAGTGGCAGCATAAAAAGCACAGCTCGCGCTTTACCGAATGACCGTACTCCTCCGCCTGCGCGACAGCCTTCTCGTACGATATAATCACGTCGCCGAGCAGCACTGTAACCTCCGGCGTATCGAAGTCCATCATTGGGAATGAGAGTACGTCGGTAGGCCGGTCTGTTCCGCGGTATTCGGCGTTTATTGCGCGGATATATTCGTTGTCGCACAGGGTCAGCGATAATTCAAATTTATGGTCCGGGTATTGCTCCGAAACGGTCTCGCGCAGGGTTTTTTTCATAAGCCTGAGTGTGTAATCGCTTACCGGCGCGCCGCAAAGGTTTTCAACGTATATCTTTAGCATTCGGCTTTCTCCTGTATTCGTGAAGCGTCTTTTGCGCCTTGGGCGCCCGGGAATCGGATTGCGTCTTTTTCTCGTAGGCAAGAATTATCTTCTGTACGAGCGGGTGACGCACAACGTCCTTGTGGGTGAACCTGAAAATATCGATTCCTTCGATATCGTCGAGTATTCCGACGGCCTCGACAAGTCCGCTCGCTCGGATAAACGGGAGATCTATCTGGGTGACGTCGCCGGTTATTATCGCCTTTGAATTGTTGCCGAGACGGGTAAGAAACATCTTCATCTGCTCCGGAGTGGTGTTCTGCGCCTCGTCGAGTATTATGAAGGCGTTGTCGAGAGTGCGCCCGCGCATGTAGGCAAGCGGAGCTATTTCTATAATGTTTTTCTCGAGATATCTGGAAAAGCTCTCGCTCCCCAGCATCTCGCCGAGCGCGTCGTACAGCGGACGGAGATACGGGTCGATTTTGCTCTGAAGATCTCCGGGAAGGAAGCCGAGCTTCTCGCCCGCCTCGACAGCCGGACGGGTGAGCACTATGCGTGAAATCTGCTTCTGCTTCAGTGCGGTCACTGCCATTGCAACCGCCAGAAAGGTTTTGCCGGTTCCGGCGGGTCCGATTCCGAACACTATGGTGTTCTTTTTTATGCTGTCAACGTATTTCTGCTGACCTACGGTTTTCGCCTTTATGGGCTTGCCCTTGTTGGTAAGGCATATGCAGTCGGTGTATATTGCCGAAAGCTCGCTCTGCTTGTCCTCGCTCACCATGGATATTACGTAATTCACGGTGTTCTCGTCTATCGAATCGGACATTACGCTGATCTGGGCGAGTTGCTGAATGCAGGTGCAGGCCATGTTCACGTTTGCAGCATTCTCGCCGCTTACGGTAACCGACCCTTCGCGGTTACCCACCGTAACACCGAAAGCTTTTTCTATATTGTCGGTATTGGCATCAAGCGTTCCGAACAGCTTGAGCACGAAATCGATCGAAAGATCGCCGAGTGTTTTTTCGAACATCAGAGTCACCTCCTTTGTATATAATACCACAAGAATCTTTGTTTGTATATAGTTTTTTCATTGTTTTGTTGACAGAAGAGGAGGATAGTGGTATAATAGCAACAATAAATACAGGAGGAATTATCATGACATTCAAAAAAGTCATTGCCTTGCTGCTCGTTTTTGTGCTTGCCGGAGCCATGCTGGTTTCCTGCAACACCGATGACAGCAACAGCAAAGATGACATCGGCGAAACTTCCGGATCCAATTTCGAGCTGTTTTCGAATCTGCCGGAGAAGAATTACGGAGGAACAACCTTTACGGTTTATGTAGAGGGCGATGCGCTCGACAGATACAGATCCGTAGAGATATGCCCCAACGACAGTGCCCCCAGCGTTATTTCTGATGCGGTGGCAGAGCGTAATGCGCTCGTTGAGCAGGCCTTCGGAGTAGTAATATCCGAGATACGTACCACCGGCGCCGATGGCTCCGGCGAGATGGTCACCAATGTTCAGAACGAGATCGTCGCCGGAACCAATACATACGACGCGGTTATGGCGTATCTGCCCAACGCCGGAACTCTTGCCGCCAACGGCAACCTTTACGAGCTTCAGGATATGGAGTACTTCCATTTTGACGAGCCTTACTGGGATTCCTCCGCGCTCGAAAGCCTTTCGGTTGCCGGAGTCAATTATTTCGCGGTTGGCGATATGAACCTGCTCGCGTACGACTGTACCCACTGCATAGTCTTCAATAAGGATGTCGTTGCCGAGAATAATCTTGACAATCCGTACGATCTCGTTTACGACGGAACCTGGACCTTCGACAAGCTGCTCTCCATGGCCAAGGCTATTACCAAAGATTCCACCGGCGACGGAACCATGAATCTCGAGGACACCTGGGGCTTCCTTATAAACAGCAACTACCCCAACTCGATGTACTTCGGTTCGGGTGAGACGCTTACCACCAAGGATTCCGATGATCTGCCTACTCTTGCCGTCAAGGGTAACAGACAGTCTTCGGTATTTGCCAAGATATTCGATATCTGCAGTAATGATGCCGTTGCCCGCATAGAGGATTACTATTCTGATTATTCCGACATTTATTTGCAGGCAACCAAGACCGTAGCCGAGAAGCGTGCGCTGTTCCGTTCGATGGCGGTTGTCGATATCCAGGAGATGGGCGATTTCGAATGCAACTTCGGAATTATACCGACTCCGAAGTATGAGGAAGACCAGGAGAACTACTGTTCTTACGTTTCGGTTGTGTATGCATCTTCCGTTTGCCTGCCGCTGTCCGTAAGAGACGTTGAGATGTCCTCGATAATCATTGAGGCGCTCTGCCAGGCTTCCACCAATACCGTTAAGACGAATTACTACGACAATATGCTCAAGCTCCGCAAGCTCCAGGATGACGACGGCGAGGCTATGCTCGATATCATCTTCGGCAACCGCGTGTACGAGCTTGCCGCAGTTTACAGCTGGGGCGCAGCCTCCGTTTACGACGCAAACAGTCTTGTTAACTTCATGAACACCGTTGCGTTCAGCGGCTCCAATACCTTCGCTTCTGCGTTTGAGGCTATCGAGCCTACCGTAAAAGCGGATATCGAGGACTTTATAAACAATCTCGACTAAGGTATTCAGGTAATAAACAAACAGCACGGCTGCCCTTTCGGGCAGCCGTGATTCTTTTATTAACTGTAACCGCTTCTTCAGGAAAGAGTGAATTTAAGCGATATATCAAGCGCTTTTACGGAATGGGTAAGCGCACCGACGGATATAAGATCGACTCCGGTCTCCGCAACCGCGCGGAGGTCGCGTTCTCCCATGTTTCCGCTCGCTTCGAGCAGCGCTCTGCCCGCCGTTATTCCGACAGCGGTTCGCATATCCTCGACAGACATATTGTCGAGCATAATTATATCCGCCTTGGCGTCCAGAGCTTCGCGGAGCTGGTCGAAGGTCTCGACCTCGACTTCAATCTTAAGAGTGTGAGGTGCGCGTGCGCGAGCGGCGCTTACCGCCGCGGTTATTCCACCGGCAGCCGCTATATGGTTATCCTTTATGAGTATTCCGTCGCTCAGGTTGAACCTGTGATTTGTGCCTCCGCCGATCCGCACCGCATATTTGTCGAGTGCACGCAGACCGGGCATGGTTTTGCGGGTATCGCATATCTTTGCATTCGTACCTGAAACGCGTCCTACGGCCTCTGCCGTCGCCGTTGCAATACCCGAAGCACGCTGCATAAGGTTGAGAGCGGTGCGCTCGCCGGTGAGTACGGTACGTGCGGGACCGGAAATCTCGCCGATACGCTGTCCTTTTTCGGCTTTATCGCCTTCTTTTACGAAAAAAACCGTTTCAACGCCGTCTCCCACGAGATCGAATACACGTTTTGCGATATCCGTTCCGGCGATAATTCCGGCTTCCTTTGCAATGAAATATCCGTGTGCCGCAGCAGACTCGGAAACCGTGCAGAGTGTGGTCATGTCGCCGCCGGGAGCGTCCTCCGCAAGCGAATTGAGTATTATACTGTCGAAGCTTCTGTCCATTTTATTCCTCTCAGTCAACCACGTAGTGCGAGCCTACGCTTTCTTTTCTCGCTATCGCTCCGCTCATTATCATGCGGCAGACAGCGTTCATGTTGAACACCTTGAAGGCGTAAGGGGTATCCAGCTTTTTGTCCTTAAGCCCCGCATAAATCCCGTCGAGACGCTCCATTGCGGCCGCCATTTCTGCGGTGTGCCGCACCGGGCCGGCGGCGGAGGTCATGATATGCTTCATTTCCCGTTCGATGCTATTAAGCTCTTCGACCGGAACCGTTTCGCAGAACATCTCGGTGCTTATAGAGAATTCCTTTCCGGCGATAAACTGCGTCTTCATAGCGGCGTTTATGTCGCGTGCGGCGCGGCGGCCGAACACAAGGCATTCGAGCAGTGAATTCGAGGCGAGACGGTTTGCGCCGTGAATACCCGTTTCGGCGCATTCGCCGCAGGCGTAAAGGCCGGGGATATTCGTTCTTCCGTCGGTATCGGTAACTATGCCGCCCATAAGGTAGTGCTGGGCGGGGCGTACGGGTATATAATCGTCGGTGAGATGCAGACCGCGCTTCTCGCATTCGGCAAATATGGTAGGAAATCTTTCGGAAAAGAATTCGCGGCTCATGCTGCCCGCGTCAAGATACACCTTGTTGTCGCCGGTCTTTTTAAGCTCTTCTATTATGAATCTCGTAACTATGTCGCGGGGGGCCAGATCGGCAAGCTCGTGCTTACCCTTCATGAATGCCTCGCCGCGGTTGTTGCGGAGTATCGCGCCCTCGCCCCGCACCGCCTCTGATATCAGGAACAGCCTTTGCTGTTTGCCGTCGGATATCAGGGTTGTCGGGTGGAACTGGACGAGCTCCATGTCCTTTACAATCGCTCCGGCACGCGCTGCCGCGGCGATACCGTCGCCGATCGACCCGAGAGGGTTGGTGGTATAGTCGTAAACCTGACCGATACCTCCGGTCGCAAGAATAATGTTGCGTGCGCGTATAAACTGGTAATCGTCTCCTATATGAATAACGACACCCGCCGCTCCCTTTTCATCGGTAACTATATCGACAAGATAAGATCCGAAGAAGAAATGGAGGTTCTCCCGCGTGAGCGCGATGTTTCCGAGCTGAGCGGTGGTCTCTCTCCCGGTTGCGTCGCCTCCGCAGTGGACTATTCGGCGCATGTGGTGACCGCCCTCGCGGGTAATCTGAAGGTCGCCGTCCTCGTTTATATCGAACGGTACGTTCATTTTAATAAGCTCGCGGATATTCTCCGGTCCTTCTTCTACAAGAACCTTTACCGCCTCCGGCTTGCACAGACCCGCTCCCGCACGGAGAGTATCTTCTATATGTCCGGCAAAATTATCGTCCTTGCTCATAACTGCGGCGATACCGCCCTGAGCGTAATAGGAATTGCTTTCGTCGATATTGGCTTTAGTAATAACCGCGACCTGAAGCCTGTCGTCGATATTAAGCGCTGAATACAGCCCCGCGATGCCGGTACCGACGATTATTACGTCGTAATCGTACGCATCGAGCTGACCGTTGACTGAAAATAAGAATCTTCTCATATAAGTGTCTTTCCCGTATCGGAACATATTTTTACAGATTATAGCATTATTAAACGGTTTTTACAATATTATTTTTGTTTTTTCTATGGAAAATCCGTCCTTGCTGTGGTACAATCTGCCTGTGAGAGGTGATTGTACCTGAATACAAAGCTGTTTCGTATGACCGAGCTCAGCCCCGATCCGGATGCGATTCGCGCATGCGCCGGTATACTTTCGTCCGGCGGACTCGTTGTGTTCCCGACAGAGACCGTATACGGGCTCGGCGCGGACGCGACAAACGAACATGCCGTTGCTTCGGTTTATGCGGCAAAACGCAGACCTCCCGAAAAGGCTCTGCTCTGCCATCTTCGCTCCGTCGCTCAGGCAGAGGAAATTGCTTATATAGGCGATACCGCCCGGGCGCTTATATCCGCGTTCGATCCCGGTCCGCTTACCGTTATAGTAAAGAAAAAGCCCTGTCTCAGCGATACGGTGACAGCAGGTCAGGATACCGTCGGACTTCGGTTTCCGTCCAACCCGGTGTTTTTGGCGCTTGCGGAGGAATGTCCGTTCCCGATAGCGGCGACAAGCGCTAATATGTCAGGTGAACCGAGCAACGGCACCTGCGGTGCTGTTATCCGGGACCTGTCCGGAAGGGTCGATGCGATAATTGACGCCGGAAGCACCTCCGTAGGCGTGCCGTCCACTATTATTTCGCTTTGCGGAAGCCGTCCGGTAATACTGCGTGAGGGCGCGGTAACCCGCGGGATGATTGAGGGAGTTATAGGAAAATGGTAATAGGTCTTTGCGGAAGAATGGCGAGCGGGAAGTCCACCGCTCTCCGTATATTTGCCGCTCACGGGCTTAACGTGCTCGACTGCGACGACGTCGCACGGGAGACGGTGGCTCCCGGGTCCGAATGCCTTGCCGAGCTTACAAGGGCGTTCGGAGAGGATATAATTGCAGATGACGGCAGTCTCGACCGGAAAAGACTCGCAAAAACCGTTTTTCCGTATCCCGACCGCACTGCACTGCTTAATTCGATAACCCACAGGCATATCATAGCGCGTGTGTTGGATACGGTACGGGAGATCCCGGGCGACTGGGTGATTGCCGCTCCGCTTATGTTCGAATCCGGTTTTGACGCCTTCTGTGACGAGACCGTATGCATAATTGCGCCGGAGTCCGACGCGGTTGCGCGGACCGCCGGCAGGTTTTCCGCCGAAGATGTCCGCGAAAGGCTTTCGCGGCAGCTCCCCGAAGAATATCTTATAAGCCGCTGCGGACATGTGCTTTATAACGACGGCACGGTCGGGCAGCTCGAGGAACGGATAGAATTGCTTATGCGTGAGCTGGGGGTGGGGAAGTGAAGCGGCTGCTTCCGGTTATACTTGTATTCTGCGTTATGCTGACTTCCTGTAATGCGTATTACCGGTCAAAATATCCGCGTGAGTATTCCGAAACGGTCGCCGAATACGCCTCGGAATACGGAGTACCGGAGGAGATAATCTATGCGGTAATCAAGTGCGAGAGCGATTTTAACCCGGATGCCGTTTCCTCTGCCGGAGCGTGCGGGCTTATGCAGATAATGCCGAAAACCTACGAATGGCTTACGCGTCTTATGGGCACGGAATACGATCCGGATACGATATTTGACCCGGATAGCAACATACGCTCCGGGGTGTATATGCTTTCTTATCTGTATAGGCTGTTCGGCTGTTGGGAGACGGTATACGCTGCGTACAACGCCGGGCAGGGCACGGTCGGAGGCTGGCTCGCCGACACCCGTTACAGCGCGGACGGTGTAACGCTTTCCGATATTCCGTATCCCGAGACCGAGCGATACGTAGCCAGGGTTGCGGACGCACGCGAGCATTATTCGGAACTATATTATAATGATGAGGATGAATAAAATGGACAGAGAAGACGCAAAAAAACTCGTTTACAAGCCCGGAAATGTCTGGCTCGATCGCGGAGTGAAGGAAAACGCTCACGAATACTGCCGCGGATACCGTGCGTTTATCGATTCCGCCAAAACCGAGCGCGAGGCGGTGTATTATGCGGTTGCCGACGCCGAAAAGCACGGGTTCGTCCCGTTCGAGCGCGGAAAGACCTACAAACCGGGCGACCGGATATATTATGTCAACCGCGGAAAGGGAATATATCTCGCCGTAATAGGCAGGCAAAAAACAGAAACGGGCGTGCGAATGATAATCGCTCACACAGACTGCCCGAGGCTTGATTTGAAGCAGAAGCCGCTTTACGAGGACGGCAATCTCGCGCTGATGAAGACCCATTATTACGGAGGTATTAAGAAATACCAGTGGACGGCGCAGCCCCTTTCGCTGCACGGCGTTGTATACCGTGCCGACGGAAGCCGCGTGGATATACGTATCGGCGAGGACGAGGACGAGCCGGTGCTTTATATCACGGATTTAATGCCGCATATAGCGAAGGATCAGGTTGCAAAAACGCTGGCCGAGGGAATAACGGGCGAGGAGCTTAACCTCGTCGCCGGAAGCGAGCCGTTTGACGCGGAAGAAGGCGCGAAGCTTAAGGTTCTTGCGCTGCTTAACGAAAAGTACGGTATAACCGAAGCGGATCTTATTACGGCAGAGCTTTCCGCGGTGCCCGCCTCCCGCTCGCGCGAGGTTGGGTTTGACCGCAGCATGATCTGCGCTTACGGCCACGATGACAGGATATGCGCGTACCCGGCGTATACGGCGCTGTTTGAAGCAGGCGTTCCGGAGCATACCTGTATTGCCGCCTTTGCCGATAAGGAGGAGATCGGTTCGGAGGGAGTGACCGGTCTGAAGTCGGATTTTCTTAAGCATTTTCTTACTGATCTGTGCGCTTCCGACGGCAGTGATTACATTTTATGCTGCGCATCTTCGATCTGCCTTTCGTCCGATGTGGGCGGTGCCTTCGACCCGACCTTCGCATCCGCATACGATACACATAATTCCGCGCGGGTCGGAAACGGACCGGTGGTTGTGAAATACACCGGAGCGCGCGGCAAGAGCGGCTGCTCGGACGCCTCCGCAGAGGTGGTGTCGCGCATTACCCGCATATTCGATGCGGCGGGAGTTATCTGGCAGTGCGGCGAATACGGCAAGGTGGATCAGGGCGGAGCCGGCACCGTTGCCGCCGAGGTCGCAATGCTCAATATAGACGTCATTGACGTCGGAGTTCCGATACTTTCGATGCACTCCACCGGCGAGCTTGCCTCCAAGGGCGACATATACATGATGTATCTTGCCGACCGTGCGTTCTACGCCTCGAAATAACCGAACGATATTCCGCCCTTTGAAGCGGGGCGGAAATGATATGTCAGGCCGTCTATGATGGGCAGGAGATAAAAAAAGATAAGCACTCCGCCGCGCGGGTTATACGTTAACGTCGTATAATCCGGACAGGCGGTGTACCGCAGGTGTGTCGACCCGCGATTCGAAAGGAAATCCGTATGATAAAACCGGTAACCGAAAAGGAAATAATGCAGGCTGCGGTAATCCATTCCGAAAGCTGGAAGGAATCTCACAGAAGTATTTGCTCCGCGGAGTTTTTGGAAAGCCATACTCCGGAGCGGCAGAAGCGGTATCTTGAATCGGAAACGGCAAAGGGAGCACGGCTGTATATGCTGTTCGACGGAAGCCCGAAGGGAATTGTATCGGTGCTTGACGGTCTGATTTCGAATCTGTATGTCCTGCCCGCCGAGCAGAATAAGGGTTACGGGACACAACTTCTGGAATTTGCTGTCGGCGAATGCACCGCTGCTCCCTCGCTGTGGGTTCTGAGCACCAACGTCGGAGCAAAACGGTTTTATGAGCGGAACGGCTTTAAGCCGACCGGAAACGTAAAGCAGATAGCCGACGGTTTGTACGAGCTTGAGCTTTCGCTTGCGGGATAACCCGCCGTGTATATCCTGATTGAAACCTTATACCCGGTAAAAACAAGTCCTCCGTACGGCGTTTGCCGTACGGAGGATAATCGGTTTGCGGGCACCCGGACTTTATCCGGGCGTAAAAACTATGCCGGATTTGTTATCCGTTATATGCGTCCTTATCGCAGATAAGGGTTACGTCGGGATGTACCTTAAGCAGGGTAGCGGGAACCTCGGTGGTAATGCGGTCGTCCTGCATCTTCTCTACGACATAGTGCTTGCCCTTGCCGCTGGCAAGTACGATTATCTTTCTTGCCTGCATTATGGATCCGATACCCATGGTAACGGCCTTGGTCGGCACATCGGATTTTGACGCGAAGAAACGGGAATTAGCCTCGATGGTGCTGTCGGTGAGCGACGTGAGGTGGGTTCCTACGTACAGTTCCTTTTCCGGCTCGTTGAAGGCAATGTGTCCGTTCGGTCCGAGTCCGAGCACCTGAAGGTCGATACCGCCCGCTGCGGTTATTGCGGCGTCGTAATTTTTGCCCATAAGCGCGGGATCTTCCGCAAGTCCGTCGGGAACATGGGTGCGGGTCTTGTCAATGTCTATGTGATCGAACAGGTTATGATTCATGAAATAGCGGTAGCTCTGGTCGTGATCCGGAGCGAGAGGGTAGTATTCGTCAAGATTGAAGGAGGTGACATCCTTAAAGGTGATCTCTCCGGCTTTGTTTTTGGCGGCCAGCTCTTTGTACATTCCGACCGGGGTCGATCCGGTGGCGAGACCGAGTATGCAGTCCGGCTTCTCAGCAACCAGCTCGGCAATTATGTCCGCGCCGACCTTCGACATCTCGTCGTAGTTTTCGCAAACGATGATTTTCATTTTTGTATTCCTCCGATTTCGGTAGTTATTACGCACTGAATTTTAGCACATATTTACGCCGTTTGCAATACGAATGGTAAAAATAAAAGCGGTTTTTAATATACAGGCGCCTCCGTGCAGTCCGCGACGGACGGATTAACGTAAGGTATCCGCAAACGTATCCTTAAAGCCGCATGCCGCATACGTCCGGAAGGCTGCCCGGGTATAAGCAATGCGCACTCGGTGAAAAACGGTTGACCGCGGGTCAGTTGTGTGATATAATAACCGCATAAATAATAAGTATTAACCGAGGTACAGTGAAATGAAGAATACGAGCGTTACAAAGCCGATAGTCGGTTCCTGGTTTTCGATTTACTGGGCGGATCGCCGTCACGTTTACTGGAACAGCGCCTGCATGAACTTCACAGCCGAGAAATGGGACGCCCTCATTCGCGATATGGCGTCGCTCGGTCAGAAGTATATCGTTATGTGCAACTGTATATCCGACGGTCGTTCGGTGTACGATTCTTCGGTTGCACCCAAGATCGAGATGGTCTGTCCCGACCCGCTCGAGACAGTGATGACCGCCTGCGACAGATACGGAATGAAGGTATTTCTTTCCAACGATTATTACCGCGAGGTTTCGTTCGAGGATATTTTTACCCCGGATCACGCCAAGGCACGATTCACCGTTATCGAGGAGCTTGCCGAGAGATATTCGCACCACCCCAGTTTTTACGGCTGGTACTGGGCATGGGAGGCATGTATATGGCCCTACTTCAACGAACAGTTTATTACATATTTCAACGAATCCACGGCTTTTGCACGCAGGCTCACTCCCAACGCGAAGTATCTTACCGCGCCCTACGGCACCAAAACGGCGCTGTGTGACGCAAAGTTTATAGATCAGCTTCAGCGGCTCGACACAGATATAATTGCATATCAGGATACCGTCGGCTGTTATGCCATGGATACCGACCAGTCCGAGCGCAGCTTCGAGATACTCCGCAAGGCGCACGATAAGGCGGGCAGAAGCGCACTGTGGGCCGATGTCGAGACCTTTACCTGGGAAGGACCGGACAACCGCCGCGATGTGCCGCTTATCCCTGCCGGTATGGAGCGGCTGGAGCGCCAGCTCAAGGCGGTATCTCCGTATGTGGATAACGTGCTCGTGTTCATCTTCCAGGGCCTTTTCACAAATCCGAACAGCATTGCATATACCGGATACGAGCCGGGAGCAAAATACTGGAACGAATATGTCGCCTGGCTTAAGGCAAATCACCCGGAGTCTCTGCGCAGCTTCTGAAAGGATAACGGCCCATGTACGATGACAGCTACTGGAAAAGGGGTTTGGGACGGAACAGACGCGTAATGGCGTTTGTCCGCTTCCTTATGAAGGGATATCTGAGGCGAAGGTTCGGTATCGGGCGCAACGAATATATCCCGCACGAGGAGCCCTTTCTGCTGCTCGGTAATCACGTTTCGGACTGGGACCCGTTTATTGAAGCATTAATCATACCGCGCTATATGCGATTTGTTGCGACCGAGCATCTGATCAAAAGCCGTCCGCTCGGGCCGATAATCCGGTTTCTTATCAACCCGATACCGCGCCGCAAAGCGGCATCTGCCGACGACACCGTCGAATATATCCGACGGAATCTCGGGCTCGGAATAAATGTAGCAATGTTCCCGGAGGGAGTTCGTACCCTGAACGGCAGAACGGGGTATGTTTCACCGAGAACCGGAGAACTGGTTAAAAGCGCTTCCGGCAGCCTTATCACCTGCCGTTTGTCCGGCGGGTATCTCTGCGATCCCGTCTGGGCGTCCGAAAAACGGAAGGGTGAGGCACGGTGCGAGATAGTTGCCGAATATTCGCGCGAGCAGCTGGATAAAATGACGGTTGACGAGATTAACGAGGTTATTAAACGCGACCTTTTCGTCGACGTTTTCGAGGATCAGCGTGGCTTGCATTGCCGTTATTCCTGCGATTCGCCTGCCGCAGGGCTTGAAAACGCTCTGTACATATGCCCGGAATGCGGCGGAATCGGTACCATGCGCGGAACGGGCAATACCTTTTCCTGCCGGTGCGGGTATTCTGTCCGCATTAACGATTACGGTTTTTTCGAAGGAGAGCCTGCCGTGTTCGACAATATTGCCGACTGGGATGTGTGGCAGCGCGATTATGTCGCGTCGCACCGTTCGGAATGGCTCGGCAGTCCCGGGCATGTTCTTTGCAGTCAAAACGGCATCACGCTCTCGGAAGCCGGCGGTAAAAAAGCGAATGTGCTGCTGTCCGGCGCGGATATGAAGCTGTATCCGGACCGGATAGTGTTCGAATCCGCTTCCGGAAGCAAGTGCTTTGAGCTGTATGCCATAACCAGAATGAGCAATCACCGCTCGATATCCTTGCTGTTTTCGGCGGGGGAAAAATACTACGAGGCAAGTTCAGATTCGGAATGGCCGGTATACAGATATGTTGAAATGTACCGGCTTCTGACGGGAAAGCCTTGCAAATGAGGAATTGAAAACATGAAGATTACCATAGTGTGCGATGTTCTCGGAGCCGAAAACAACGGCACGACCGTGGCGGCAATGAACCTTATAAGATCGCTTCGCGAAAAGAATCACGATGTTACGGTCGTGTGTCCGGATGAGGAGCGCAAAGGCGAATCGGGATATGTTGCCGTGGAGCCGATAAATTTCGGAATACTGAACAATTACGTAAAGAGCAACGGTGTATGCATTGCCAGACCGGATGACGATTCGCTTGAAAAAGCGATAAGCGGATCTGACGTGGTTCATCTGGTAACACCGTTTTTCCTTGCGGCACACGCGCTTAAGATCGCACAGTCGATGGGGATACCCGTTACGGCTTCGTTTCACTGTCAGGCTGAAAACCTTACAAATCACCTTCGTGTAATGAATTCCCGTATTGCCAACCGTAAAACCTACAAGGTATTTTACGACACGATATACAGCCGCTGCACCGCAGTGCATTATCCGACTGAGTTTATCCGCGAAGTGTTCGAGGAATCGGTCGGACACAAAACCAACGCATATGTCATATCCAACGGTGTATCAAAGCGGTTTGTACGCCGCTCTGTCGAAAAGCCGCAGGATATGAAAGACAAAATCGTTATACTGTTTACCGGCAGGTACAGCCGCGAGAAATCGCATTCCGTGCTTATAAACGCGGTGCTTGCTTCGCGGTATTCCGATAAGATTCAGCTTATATTCGCGGGTGCGGGTCCGCTTGAACAAAAACTGCGCAAACAGGCAGAGAAGCTTCCGGTGTTTCCCGAATTCAAGTTTTTCTCCCGTGAAGAGATGCTTGATGTGCTGAATTATTCGGATTTGTACGTACACCCTGCCGAAATAGAGATCGAGGCGATTGCCTGTCTCGAGGCGATAACCTGCGGGCTTGTGCCGGTTATATCCGATTCTCCGCGCTCGGCTACACGTTTCTTTGCGATGAGCGAGCGCAATCTGTTTCGCTGCAACGACCCGACCTCGCTTGCCGAGCGGATAGACTGGTGGATAGAGCATCCTGCAGAAAAGGAAGAATGCCGGAGGGAGTACGAGGGATTCGCAAAACAGTTCGATCAGGACATCTGCATGGACATGATGGAACGGATGCTTAAGGAAGCGGCGGCAACCCGCGTTTGCGCTCATGAATAAAAAAACGGTCAGGTATAATGACGAACGCAGCGACGATTTTGCGGCGACCGGAGGAAGAATAAAAACCCGGCGGGTGGACGGCAGCTTCCGATATGTTCACAATAACATTTTCTGGAAGCTCGGTGCCGCGTTTCTGTACAGAATAATCGCTACTCCGATCGCCTGGGCGTACTGTAAGATCGGATTCGGTATCCGTATCGAGAACAAGCGGGCGATACGAGGTATTAAAACCGGGTATTTTCTGTATGTCAATCACACACAGAACGTTGCCGATGCATTCATTCCTTCGCTTGTGACCTTTCCTAAGAAGTGCAGGATAATCGTGGGGCCGGATGCGGTATCGGTGCCTGCGGTACGGTTTCTGGTGCCCATGCTCGGCGGGATACCTCTCGCCTGTGATGCAGAGGGGAGAAAGCATTTTCACGCCGCGGTCGATCACTTTGCATCGGTGGGCGATGCTATATGCATTTATCCCGAGGCGCATATATGGCCGTATTATAATAAAATACGCGATTATCCCGACGGATCTTTCGTGTATCCGCTGCGGAATTCGCTGCCGGCGGTGCCGTGCACCGTCACCTACCGCTGCAGAAAGCTGTTCAAGCGGCTTCCGCCGTGTATAACGGTTAAAGTCGGAGACCCCGTGTATCCCGACGGAACGGAAAGAAAACAACTGCGCGACGCGGTATGGTCGCGTATGACTGCCGATGCTGCGGGAAGTTACGAATATGTGCGATACGAAAGGAACTGCGAATGAATGTATGTCTTGCAAACGATTCGTTTCCGCCTTTGTACGACGGCGTTGCAAATACCGTTATTAATTATGCGCGGATTATCCAGGAAAGATATGGCAATGCGGCCGTAGCCGTTCCGAGATATCCGAATGTTACCGACGATTATCCTTTCGAGGTAGTCCGCTACGGCAGTATAGATACAACTCGCCTGGTAGGATACCGCGCCGGAGTTCCCTTTACCGCCCACGGAATGCGCCGTCTTGCCGAGTTTATGCCGGATGTAATACACTGTCATTGCCCGGTAGCTTCGGCGGTGCTCTGCCGTCAGCTTCGCGAGAATACCGGTGCGCCCATGATACTGACCTATCACACCAAGTTCGATATAGATATACACCGTGCAATAGAAAGCAAGCTGTTCCGGGAAACGGCAATAAAGTTTATACTTGATAACATCAAGTCTGCCGACGAGGTGTGGGTGGTCAACCGCGGAGCGGGCGAGAACCTCCGGAGTCTCGGCTATGACGGTGATTACCGCATAATGCTCAACGGAGTCGAATTCGAGAACGCACCCGCGCCTGCGGAGGAGCAGCGTGCCGTGAGCGACGAATTCGCGCTGGCGGACGGAATTCCCGTGCTTCTGTTCGTGGGCAGGATGATACGGTATAAAGGCATATGGATTATACTTGACGGGCTTAAGAAGCTTATGGATTCGGGCGTCGATTTCAGAATGCTGTTTGTCGGAGACGGCGACGACCTTGCAGAAGCGAAGGAGTATGCACGTTCGCTGGGTATATCCGGAAAGACGGTATTTGCCGGCGCGGTGAGAGACCGCAAAAAGCTCCGTGCAATATACAGCCGCGCCGATCTGTTTTTGCTCCCGTCCGTGTTTGACAACAACCCGATAGTGGTTAAAGAGGCTGCTGCATGCTCGACCGCAAGCGTGCTTATCCGAGGGAGCAGCTCCGCAGAGGGTGTTACCGACGGGGTGAACGCGGTGCTTATCGGCGAATCTGCAGACGAGCTCGCTTCGGCGCTGAAGCGTCTTGCCGATAATCCGGAGCTGTTTTCCAAGCTCGGACACGCCGCCTCGCGTGACCTCTATCTTTCGTGGGAGGACAGCGTTGCCGGCGCCGTCGCAAGGTATTCGGATGTGATACGAGCATACCGTGCGGGCGAGACGCAGCGTATGCCTGCGCATCTTGACAACGCGATCGAGGCGGTAAGCGAAGTATTCAGGGCTCTCGAAAAGCTCCGTCAGCCTTTGTCTGACCGGTCCGATAAAACGTAAAATTAACGAATAAACGCCGTGTAACTGCGGTAAAACGGACGGCACGCTCTTTATAGGAGCGTGCCGTCCTTGAAATTCATCGGATGAATAATCAGTATTTATATTCGCTGTTGTAAACGGAGGTTACGTTCAGGTATTCCTCAAGGCAGATGTCATTTTCCATAAGGTAAGCGGCAAGGTCGGCGTCTCCGATATAACGGATATGCCACGGCTCGTATTTATAGCCGGTAATACTCTCTTTTCCGAGAGGGTATCTGACTATAAAGCCGTATTCGGCGCAATGCTCCGCCAGCCATATTGCCTCCGGAGTTCCGGCAAAGCTGCTCGAACAGCGGTTTACGTCTATTGCCATTCCGGTCTGATGCTCCGACGCTCCGGGTCTGGCGGAATAGGTATCGACCGTCTCCTGGGGATCCCGCTTGAGGTAGGATTCATACAAATACTTCTGCGTGCCGTAGCTGCGGAAGCCCGATACGACGTACAACTTGATTCCGTCTCCGGCTGCGGCGGCAACCATATCGTCAAATGCCGACTTGACCTCGGGGAGCAGTCCGCCGGGAGAATAGCTTTCGGGCAGAAGATATGATTTGTTGACGAGCAGTATGCCGTTTATATAGGTCACGCCGTCAATCACCTCAAACGTGAAATCCGCTTCGGATACCTCTGAAACTATATCTTCCGTATCGTCCGAAGCGTCTTCGGATAATTCGTCGGATATGTCGCACACGGACGAATCTTCAACGGGAAGCGATACCTCGGATGAATCCGGAATACTGCATACCGACGTATCGGTAACTGATCCGGAGTCGGTATCGGACACTTCTGCGATACTTACGCATGAGGAACACAGCACTGCCGCGGCGAGCAGCATACCAAACAACTGTTTGCGGTACATCGGTTTCATCTCCGTTAATTCTTACCACTGATTTTTGACAGAATGAGCATTGCGGCGACTATGACGGCGGTGACGATGAATATTCCCGCCATTCCGAGCCCCATTATCTCAAGTGATTTATAAAACATTTCCATTATACGCGCCCCCTTTAAGCAAGCATACTCAGTATTATTCCGCCTGCGATTACCGAGGCGACCTGACCGGATACGTTAACGCCTATCGTGTGCATAAGAAGGAAATTCTGGTTATCCTCTT
>SFLA01000062.1 GCA_004553575.1 Clostridiales bacterium | reverse complement strand
TTTTTGGCTTTTTTTGAAGTTTTTTTCATATGCCGTATCCTCCACCGTTGTTTATGAATTAAAAGCTTCTGCAATTCTTCCCAGCGCATCTTTAAGCACACGCTCAGGGCAGGCTATATTAACCCTTTCGAACAGACGTCCTCCCGTACCGAAAATGCATCCCTCGTCTGCAAAGAACAGGGCTCTTTCGTTCATACGCCTTTTCAGCTCCTTTTCGTCGGAGATAAGGGCAGAAAAATCCAGCCACATCAGAAAAGTACCTTCGAGCGGAGTAATTCTTACCTCCGGCATGCGTTCTTTCATAAATCCGGTAAGCATATGCGCGTTTGAGTCAATACCCAGTTGGTTGATGCCGCTGTGTCTGAAATACGATTTCAGTTTATTCCTCTTTTCGGGGTTTGACACAAAGCAGTTTGCAGTGTGCATTCCGGCAAGATTGAAGCTTTTGCTCGGCGCCGTGCATATAATAAGGTTATCCGTATATTCGGGCATCGCGCCTACGGAAAAATGTCTGTATCCCGGCATGATAAGGTCGTGATGTATCTCATCGGCGACGCAGAATACTCCGTTCTTGGTGCATATTTCGAGCATACGGCACAGTTCATCCTCGCTCCATACACGCCCGACCGGGTTGTGAGGTGAGCAGAGTATGAACATTTCGGCGTTTTCGCACAGTTTTTCAAACAGTTCAAAATCTATTTCGTATTTATTTCCGTTGCGGATAAGCGGGCATTCCGAGACGGTTCTTCCGGCTTCGGTAACAACCGATCTGAACGGCGGATATACCGGAGGCATTATTATCACAGATGCGTTTTCCGATGTCAGCGCCGCCACCGCCCCGGCGAGTGCCGGGACTACGCCGGGAGTAATTACAAATTCTTCGTTTTTCGGAGAAAACCCGTGTTTCCGTTCCATCCAATGTCGCACGGAGTCGTAATACCCGCTTTCAGGTACGGAATAACCTAAAATACTCCCGCGCATATGGCTATAAACAGCTTCTGCAATCTCCGGCGGGGTGGGGTATTCCATATCGGCAATATTAAACGGCGTTATTTCGTCAGGTGCGGAGGGATTCGAATCCTTCATTAAAAGCCACTTGACAGTGCTTTTCGGGTCTCGGCGGACGATAGTATCAAAGTCGTATTTCATGTCTTCTCCCATTACCGTTTTATCAATTATAACATAATATCGCTTTTTGTCAACGCGGCGCGAATATCGGTTATAAAATTTGGCATAATATATCCCGAAGGAAAGGATGTGTTAATATGACAGAAAAAGAACTGCTTTACGTCGAAGATGCGCTCGGTCATGCCGACATTATGAAGAAGTGCTGCTCCGAAACTGTACAGCAGATAACCGACAAGGGTCTGCAAAACTTTGTTCAGGAACTCATTAAGGATACCGATGCATTATACAGCCGCTTTTACGGACTGCTTTAAGGAGATAATACCATGGATGACAGAACCATAATGGACACCTTGCTTACCAACACGAAAAACGTATGCGACCTTATGATGCACGGATCGATTGAGAGCCCGACTCCGAATGTGCATTCGGCCTTTAAAAGCGGTCTTGACACAGCCCTTGCAATGCAGAACCGCATCTATTCGGAAATGACATCACGCGGTTGGTATCAGACCGAGGCTGTAGATCAGAATAAGATAGACACCGTGCGAAGCAAGCACTCTCCCCGGGCGTGAAATAAAGGCAGTTAAGGCGTTTTTCGCCGTTGCGGTCCCCCGCTTTGTATTGACAAGCGGGGGGCTGTGCTGTATAATTGCGGTAAAGAAGGGGTGTGCCGAATGGAAATAACCGAGCGCTTAATGACACGAAACGACTGTTATTCGGCCGGCCGGAAAATAGACGTAAAGGGCATTATGATACATTCCACCGCAGTTCCCGGCGTCAGGGCGGGGGAATGGTACGATATGTGGAACCGTTCGTACTCCGCCGGCGAGACCGATCGTCAGGTATGCGTCCACGCCTTTTGCGACGATACAGACATATATCAGTACCTTCCGTGGGATCACCGCGGCTGGCACGCCGGAGGCGCTGCAAACGACACCCATATAGGCATAGAAATCTGCGAGCCTCCCGGGTACATATACGATTATTCACATGGCCTGCGAATGATAGGTTACGATGTGAAGGCAAACGACGCTTACTTCAGACGTGCGTTTAATGTAGCTATATCGCTCACCGCATATCTGTGCCGATTGTTCGGTTTAACCGAGAGGGATGTTATCACTCATTGTGAGGGCCATTCGCTCGGGATAGCATCGGATCATGCCGATGTTATGCACTGGTTTCCCCTTCACGGGGAGAGCATGGATACCTTCCGCTCCGCCGTATCAGAAAAACTAAGAAAGAATACATAAAAAGAGGTTTATCATGAACATAATTCCGTTTCCGAAAAAACTGGAGCTTACCGACGGTCTGCTTCCGGTCAAGGGTATCGAAATCGTTATGAATTCCGAATGCGACAGCCGCATCTTCGCCGCCTGCCGAGTTCTCGCGGCGGAGATCGAGAGCCATACCGGGCTTCACAGCAAGGTCGGGAAGTCGTTTTCACCGCTTTCCTGCGGAGTCTGCATATCAGTATGTGCGGGCAAGGACGAGGATAGCGAATCGTATACCCTCGACTGCGACGAAAACGGAGTCCGTATATCCGCGCCGTCGCTTGCCGGCGCATTCTACGGTATACAGACCCTGCGGCAGATCATTATGACGGAGCCCGGCGCAGTGCCGTTCTGCCATATTGAGGATTCGCCGGATATGCGCTCGCGCGGTTTTTACCACGATATTTCCCGCGGAAGAGTGCCGACCGTCGAGGGGGTAAAAAAGCTCATCGATCGTCTGTCACTTTACAAAATAAACACTCTGCAGCTCTATATAGAGCACGCTTACGATTTTCGGCAGTACCGCGTCTTCCTTACTCCCTACGGATATATGACGGCAGAGGAGATTATGGAGCTCGACGACTACTGTTACGAACATTTTATAGATTTCGTACCTTCGCTTTCGACCTTCGGGCATCTGTATCATCTGCTTAACAGCCCCGAGTACAAGCATCTGTGTGAGCTTGAGGATTATAAGCCGCACCCCAATTTCTGGATTAACCGTATGCTGCATCACACCATAGATGCCTCGAACCCCGAGAGTTTTGAGCTTGTAGCGTCGATAATCGATCAGTATATCCCGCTTTTCAGAAGCAAATACTTCAATATATGCTGTGACGAGACCTTCGATCTGTGTACGGGACGCAACAAAGGAAAGGACAAAGCTGCCCTTTATCTGGAATTCACCACAAAGCTTATAAATCATGTCGCCTCCCGCGGAAAGACGGTTATGATGTGGGGAGACATAGCTCTTAATCACCCGGAGATACTGTCTTCCTTCCCCAAGGACATGATAATGCTCTGCTGGGATTACCGCGATAACCCTGACATCGGCAACATTGCCAAATTTGCCGAAAACGGGCTCCCGCAGATCGTTTGTCCCGGCTGTTCGTGCTGGAATCATTTTTGCGAGGTTACCGATTACGCGAAGAAGAATATCGTTGCAATGATCGAAGGCGGCGTCAAAAACGGCGCTCTCGGCGTGCTCAACACCTCGTGGGGCGATTACGGTCATGTATGCTCACTCAACTGTACGCTTTACGGGCTTACACTCGGAGCGGCGAAGTCGTGGAATGTATCGACCGACGTATATTCCGACGAGTACGAGCTTGCCGTAAGCGAGCTGGTATACGGTGATCCCACCGGCATTACGGTTTCGCTGATCAGATCGCTCGGAGAATGTGAGCAGATAATGAGCTGGGGTCTTTTCACGCAGTGGCATTTCGGAGAGCATAATTATTACGGTGTAGAGCGCGAGATGACAGCCGATGATGCCCCGAAGTTTATAGCGAACGCAGAGCGCTGCTTTGCACTCGCGAGGTCACTCGGGAACATCGGCGCAGATGAGATATATACGGATCTCGTGCTTTCCGCACAGGCGACCGGATATCTGAACTACGGCTTTGCGCGTATGATAGGCGGTGGCGACTTCTGCTCCAAGTCCGAATTTCTGCTCTGGTGCGAGCGTTACGAGCAGTCTTGGCTGCGTGACAACAAGGTAAGCGATCTGTATCTTATACCTGAACTTATTAAAAAGGTTTTGTTTGACTGATACTTACAAATAAATTGCGGGCTCTCCTTCCGGCATACCGGGAAGAGAGCCCGAGCTTTTTGATTTTATATTTTCACCTTCGACCATTTCCCGCCGTTAAACCTGGCGCAGGAGGTAACAAGCCTGAATACATGGTCGATGAGCACCGAAAGATATGCTCCTATGACTCCGAATCCGAGAGTATATGCGAGAAGATAAGTGGTAAGCGGTCTGAGTACGGCTATTGCCACGAAGGATGTAACGGCGACAAACATCGTATCGCCGGCGCCGCGCAGACAGCCGCTGTATACTACCATTGAAATCTGAACCGGAAGCGTTACGGCAATTATATACATTATAGTGCGTCCGGCGGACATAATGAATTCTTCGTTCTGGTCGCCCGCAATCACGAACATGCCTACTATATCTTCACCGAACGCCAGAAAGACCGCTCCGATAACTGCCGCCATAATCAGTCCCACCCGCTGACCTATGCTTCCGTACATCAGCGAAAGGTCCTTCCTGCACTTTCCGAGATTAAGCCCGACAAGCGCCGATGTGGCGACTCCCAGTCCGTCCCCGACATTAAACGAGAGAGAAAGTATTGTCATACATATCGTATTGCATGAAACCGAAGCGGTACCGAGTCGGTTTATCATTATTGCGGTAATAAAGAAACCGAATCTCAGAAAAAGCTGTTCTACCGCCGCATTGCGGCTTACTCTCGCGTGAAGCTTAAGTACGTCCTTCCGGATTTTAAGACAATCCTTTACAGTAACATGAAGGTATCCGGTTTTATTAAAGAATACGGTGCAGAACGAGATACAGAACGAAACCAGGTTACCGATAAGCGTTGCGATTGCCGCACCTTTAACTCCCAGAGCCGGGAACCCGAGCCTTCCGCCGATAAGCAGATAATTAAAAATACAGTTGATTATGTTTGCAATGATATTGGTGGTCATCGCGATACGGGTGTTTCCGCTTCCCCGGTGAGCCGCATTTATCGTCATACCGATTCCGGTGAACAGCAGACCGATCATCGTAATGCGGAAATAAGTTACCGCATCGTCAATGATAATGTCCTCCGCTCCGGCGAGTTTGAGCAGCGGATATCCGGAAATACATGCGGCGGTACACAGCAGGATTCCGAGAACCAGCGTCAGGCTTACCGACTGAGCGAGACATCCGTTTGCACCGTCGCGGTCGCCCTGACCGGTGCGTCGGCTGACTATTGCCGTAACACCGATATTAATCGCAAAAAACACAGCATAGAACAGCATTCTCGGCTGACCGGTTATCCCGACAGCCGCGACCGAATCCGTGCCGAGCACCGACACCATCTGAGTGTCGATGAAACCCACAAGTCCGATAAGCGTGCTTTCCAGCACAGCCGGCCACGCAACCGCAAAAAAGCTTTTCATAGCCGTTTTTCCGGTGGGTATTTCTCCGAGCTTCTCTTTTTTTCGCAGTATATATTCCGGTGAGAAGAATCCGGTCAGAAAATTGGGTTTAATATCAGCCATGTCTGTGAAACGCTCCGGTTTTCCTTTATGTTCGGGTATTGTAACACTTCCCGTGTTAATAATCAACCCCGAAGTACTTTACAAACATGAAAAAATATGTTAAAATTCAAAAAAACCAGACGGGTTGTGGCAGTTCGCCGTAAGTCCGCACGAAGGTTAACATAATTTTATATGAGAAAAAGGGGAAAACAAATGAAGAAGATTGCATTGTCTCTTGTTCTTGCATTGCTGCTAAGCGTTTGCTGTTCCTGTACCGGGAACGGGGGAGAGAGTTCGGCTACTTCGGACATCTCTTCGGTATCTGACCCGGACGTTTCTGCAGAGGAATCTGCGGTAGATCTCGGCTCCATGAATGCCGAGGAGCTGAGCGAATATGCATTCGAAGCACTGGCAGACAACCTAGGCGTGGATATTGAGATGTCGGTTGAGTTTGCCGTTGATATCGATTCCGAGACCGAAACCGTTACACTGGATTTACGCTTCCGCGCAAACGGCGATGAAAGCGGTATTACCCAGATGGCATTTACCGCCAACGGAGACGGCGGGGGAGAAGCATACAGCGGTAAGTACTATTATAACGACGGAGTCGGCATGTTCAACGACGGTACTGCCGGTTATTCGTTTGATTGTACGTTTGAAGAGTTTATGAAGCTGATATCCTCCGATCTGTCGCTTGAAGACGCCGCAGACAACGTCGATGTTTCGGATGCCGAACTTGATGAATATCTGTCCGGTCTGCTGACGGACGCCTCAGTCGCCGAGAATTCCGACGGAACATACACCGTGACAGGTTCCGTGAATTTGAATGATCTCGTATCAGGGATAATGGGCGACGCGCTGTCCGATTTCGGCGATATATCCTTTGACGGATCTTCATTCACCGAGACGATAAATGCTGACGGCGTTCTGTCCTCTGCTGCTTTCACCGTTAA
>SFLA01000013.1 GCA_004553575.1 Clostridiales bacterium | reverse complement strand
GGCCTGCATCTGAAGCTCCGAGGCTTCATAGGTACCGAGCACCATCCGTTTTATTATAAGATAATCGGTCGCGTTCACCGTTCCGTTTCCGTCGCAGTCGCCCGGAAGCACCACGCAGGCGGTAACAAGCGCTTCGCCGGTGTCGGGGTCGGTAAGGGTTACGGTCGCGCCGGTGCCGACAAGGCTTCCCGGGTAACCGAATACCAGGGTATCCCTGTCGTTAAGGAACTTGGATTCGAAATCCGCACGCGAAGTGTTTTCGGTCAGACCGAGTATCCGCCCTGAGGGACTTACCGTAATCGTTCCGTCGGTAAGAAGCTCAGACGGCTTTTCGGGTTTGTATTCGGAAGGAATAACTACTGCAGTAAAAACATCAGAAAGACCGCCCGCCGTAACGGTAATCTCCGCCGTACCCTCGGAATGCGCCGTAATAACTCCGGAATCCGATACCGTTGCGACCTCGGGATTCGAGGACGAAAAGCTCACCGCGGCATTCTCGGGACTTACGTTATAGGTCAGGACAAATGTGTCTCCGACAGGGATCGAAGCGTGATCGGTAATAAGCGAAAGCGAATCGACCGCCGGCCCGAGAAGGGTAAGATAATCGGCGCAGACGTAGCCGCTGACATATTCGCCGGATACAGTAAGCGCGTTTGCGGCGTACCAGTTCAATCCGTCGCCGCTTACGGGGCTGCCGAATACAATAATAACCGTGCCGTTTGCAATCTTGCCCAGGGAATCATACTTTGTTCCGGGGCCGGATCTTATATTGAGGTTGCTGGTGCCGGTGTTCACCTCGGCGCGGTATTTCGTTCCCGAATACGCGTTGTCCGTGACGGTTATATTAACCGTGTCGCTCAGGCTTCCGGAACGGATTGAAATCACCGCAGTACCTGCGGATACGGCAGTGACGGTTCCGTCGGAGGCGACGGACGCGACGGAGGGATCGGACGATTCAAAGGTGACCGTGCTTCCGGATGGGTTTACCGTCCACAGCAGGGTAAGGGATTCGCCCTTGTTAATTACGGAATCCGCCGTTTTGAACACGAGACTTTCGACATATTCTCCGCTTATAGAAATATACTCGCCGAAAACATATCCTTCCTCGCCGGCGAGCTTGCCGGAAAGGACCTTAACATAGTACCATCCGTTTTCGGCGTCGCCGTATACGGTAAGCTGATCTCCGGTATTCATCTGGCCGATAATACCGTACGAGGTCGACGGACCTTCGCGCAGACGAACACTGTCGGCGGTAATTGAGGCACTGTATTTAATGCCGTCATAAATCCAGTTAACGACATTCACGGTGCAATCGGCAGATACACCTCCGCAGCTTGCGGTTACCGTGCAGGTTCCGGTTCCGACTGCGGTTATAGTACCGTTGACCACTTTTGCGACAGTGTTGTCGGATGAGCTCCATTTAACCTTTGTTTCGGTCGAATCGGCGGGAAGCACGGTCGCGGTGACCGTTCCCGTTTCGCCGAGGTTTATCGTTATGTCGCAGGTGCTCAGCTCAACCGATTCGACTGCGACATAAACCCCGGGTGTTACCGTAACCTCGCAGGAGGCGTAAGCTCCGTCGGGTGAAACCGCGTAAACCGTGCAGACGCCCTCGGACACGCCGCGCACCGATCCGTTGCTTACGGTTGCGACCGACGGATCCGACGATATCCAGCGAAGGTTCATGTTTGTCGGGTAGTCATATGTCTTATCACCGACCGTACGTTGCTCCGATTTTAGATCCGCTGTAAGATCCGCGGTTTTATACGCCTCCAGCGTAAGCTCGGACCGGTCGACGGTTACTGAAACGCACTCGTATGGCGATTCATAGCTTACTTCAGACGAGTAATTCAACTTTGATGCAAGCACATATCCGGTATGTATGGTTACTGCGGATGCGGTTATTCCCTTTGCGCGGATCATCATCCATTCGTTCCCGTCCTCGCCGGTGAACTTATCGCCGATAGTGACTACCCGTGTTCCGTTCATAAGGTATCCGTAATAATCGGACGCTTTGTCCGGCTCGGCGTAGAAATCAACGGATCCGCTGCAGATATATGTGCGGTAGAAGGTGTTCGGGTCGTAGCCGACGGCATAGCAGCAGGCGTGCCAGCCTGTCGAACTGTAGGCGGTTATAAGCGCTTCGCCGTACTGGTGCGCGGTGATAACGCCGTTTTCATCGACCGAAAGCACGGATTCGTCGGAGCTCTCGAAGGTTATTTCATCCTCCTGTCCGAAGGGCTGAATAACCGTAACGGGCAGGGTATAGCTTTCGCCTATCGGGATATACGCTCTGCTCTTGCAGGTTATAACAACCTCGTCCTCCGGATATTCGATAACGTCGAACCGGCTCAGACCGTATATCTCTATTGCGTTTATCATGCTGCGGCAGTATTCCATATCGGAGGCATAGCCGTCCTCGATAATATTCCACGCCGCCGCGACGTAATCGTATTCGCCGACAAGATTCTGGTAGCGCTTTGCGCTTGCGAGCAGACGGCTGTGATCTGCAAGCGATTCCGCACGTGTGGAATAGGCGCGCCACAGCTTCTGCGAATATGTCGAAGCGTAATCGCTGCCCTTGGCGGCAATGTAATCGCCGTACGAAGCGTACACGACTCCCTCGTTCGAATCGTATACCATTCCCGTCCACGAGGAGCTCGCCTTCATTCCGAACAGATTGTTGGCGAGCCGCGCCATGGTCGAATTGCCCCAACCTGCCTCGATAATCGCCTGAGTGACCGTGAGCGAGGCGAGTATACCGCTTGACTGCATGTCAGCGGATGCATATTCACCGATATCTGCAATATATTCCCGCTTTGCCTCCGGAAGCGCCTGCTCCGCCGGCGTAAGCGCGGACACGAGCATGGTCAGCCCTGCCTGCGCGACGGAAAAAACGAGCAGCAGGCAGAGAAAAAGACTTATTGAACGTATAATCGGTTTGCGGGGCATGGCGGTCTCCGGATATGTACAGTGTCGGAATCATCTTATACATATTATACAGGCTCGGGGACGGAATGTCAAGTAAACCCGTCGAAATATGCGTTTTTGGCACGGCGGCTTTTGACTTGCTGAGCGCTTACCGGCGAAATGCTGAAAAACGGAATCGAAACGCTGTTAAAAACGCCGATTTAAATCCGACAAAAAGTTTAGTAGAATACATACATCTATGAAAGCTTTATCTGTTTGATAATTAACGGAGGGGTTTTATGATGAAAAAGCTGATTTCCTGTATTCTCACCGTTTTTATGCTTATCGCCGCGTTTTCCGCGTCGGTGTGTGCCGCAAACGGTGACGTATCGTCCGAAGCAGAAGAAACCGCAGACCGCATGCTGGCGGAAAGAGGTGATCGCTGGGATCTGGTGGTGACTCTGAGTATCACGGCCGACGATATCGGGAGCGCCGATGAAATGCTTTCCGTTATCGACGATATGAATCTGCCGTATCCCGCAAAAGTGCTCGGAAACGATACGAACGGTAACTGGATGCTTGCCGTTACCGAGCTGTTCGAGGATGAATTCCGCGATGAGCTGATCGCTTTGCTGAGCTGTGAGACGGTGATATCCGTTGAATTCGACAATCTGCCGAAGATTCCGGAGCCGGACCATGAGCCCGGCGACGTCAACCGCAACGGTATATTGGAGCCGGTGGACTATCTTATGCTCAGGCGGTATCTTACAAATACTTATGAGCTTACGCACGACCGGAAGCTGGCTGCGGACGTCAACAATGACCGCAGAATCGATGCAAGCGATTATCTGCTTCTCAGAAGAATTCTCGTTAATGGCGACTGAGCGCAGCGTATTACGAAATCGCCGGAAAACGCTTTGCAGTATTCCGGCGGTTGCTCCCGAATAATCCTCTTACCCGACCGTGGGCAGTGTGCCCGCGGTCGTTTGTTTTTCCTTTCCCGTATGCGCGGAAGCGGCGGGCGCATATACCGCGCTTACGCCGCTTCCGTATATCCCCGGGAGGATACAATGTCAGGATTTCTGTATTATTTTTGTGGTGTCGGGTGTGGCGCTGCTCTGCTCGCAGACGATTTCGAGTATCTGTGCGGTCTGTGCCGCGTCCAGACCGTCGGTCTTTACAATAACCGTACAGCTTGCGCCGGATACTATCGCAACGCATTCCTCAAACCCCTTGGCTTTAACCAGGGTTTCGATATTAACCTCGGAATTCATATCGGCGACAATACCCGCTATCGAGGAAAGCGCGTTTTCTTTGGCGTCCGGGAGCGCGTCGGGGTTGTTGGCAACCTCGTTAAGTACTTCCATTGATTCGCCGCGGGTTTTTTCCCGGTTTATCATGGCTTCGGCAAAGAAATTGTCGGCTTTCGTGCCGGTGTCGCTTACCGGCTCGGAGGTATTGTCCGGCGTGTTGTTAACCGTTCCGCCCGCCAAAACAGTGTTTCCGAGTATCTTTGTCGATTCTTCACCCATTGCAGCTTCCGTTCCGTTGCCTGCCGCAACGAGCGACGATATAAGCACCGCCGCGCCTATCAGCAGCATACAGCCTACGATTATAAAGTTTTTTGCCGTAAGCAGCTTCTTCCAATCCCGGTCTCTGATCTTTTTAAAAATATTGTTTTCTTTCATGGGTTGCCTCCGTATGTTAATTGTTTATGACTGAACCGAAATCCTGTTCCCCGGGAGTCCGTAAGCCGCCTGAAGCAGCTCAATTATTCTGTATCTCAGATCGGCGCCGGCTCCCTTCGCAACTACCGCTATTCCGCTTATTACGGGCATCGATTCGGTAATGACCGCGGCGCCGCCTCCCGAATCCGAAAAATATTCCTTGGTTGCGGTGCTGCCGAGCAGAGTTCCGTTTTCGGAATACGTCTTTACGAGCGTCTGATCCGATGCGTACAGATATTCGTATCCGCTTTCGAGCGTAATCAGCACCTTGCAATCCTTGATGCCGTCAAGACCTGCAATAAGCTCCTCGGTTTGCTTTTCAAGCATACTGCGGTATTCCTCGACGGAAGGGGCCGACTGCTCTGCGGCTTTCTCGGTGGGCCAAAGCAGCAGCACCGCCCCCGCAGTCACCGCAAGAAAGAACAGCCATATCCCTTTAATCCTGAACAGCTTACCCGCCGTTTCCTTTATTTCCGTCCGATACCACCTCCGCTATTCCGTCCAGCGCTTTCCCGGCAGCCGGAATATATTCGTCCGGCACGAAGGCTGTAATGCTTTCCACCGTAACGCTTTCGCCGGTCACGCTTATTTCTATGCGTATATCCGTGCACATTATTCCTGTTTCCGCATATACAAGCGAGTTTACGTATTCCTTAACGTCGCTTTCGGCTGCCGCTTTTATCGCAGAGTTCGCGGCGGAGCAGTCGTAGGCGGATATACCGCCGTCAAATACATCGGCGGTTCGGGCCGTAAAGACTGCGGCGACGTTCTTAAGAGGAATAACCATTATAAGCAGACAGACTGCGGCGCCGGCAAACCGAACGTACTTTTCAAGGTTGCCGCCGCCGGATATTACCGCGGCGATACCGCCGGTAAGCGAAGCGCACAACAGAACGAAAAACCATTCTCTCATATCGAAGCCCCCGTCTTGATGAATACCGCCATCGAAAGGATAAACACAGTCGCCGTGCCGATAACAACCGCCAGCAGGACGCTGAGTATGCCGTTAACGTCGTAAAGGTATTTCGATTCGCGTTCACACCCGAGCACCCGTGCGCATACGGCGGCAAACAGCAGCCCGAGCTTATATGCAGCCACCACGGCTATAGGAGGCAGCAGCACTGACATCATCGCCGCTATACCGATTCCGCCGACCGCCGCTTTTGCGGTACCGGCGGCGGAAATCACCGTGCGCGCCGCGTCGCCTATCATACTGCCGATAACGGGTATAAACACTCCCGAAGCGAATCTTACCGTCCGTGCGGCGTAGCTGTCCGCGGCCGAAGCAATAACCGTCTGAACCGACAGTGAGAATGCGAGCATGGAAAATACAAACGCCGTAAACGTTGCCGCGGTGTTCTTCACGGCTCCGCATACCGATTGAAGGTTAGCGCTCCCCGGCAGCGCGGCGGCAAGCGACAGCACCAGGGATATTCCGAGCAGAGGGGTCAGCACCGTGCCGGAAATAACGGTTATCACGGTGTAAAACATTGAACCGGACGCGGCCGAGGACGCCGCGGCGGTGCCGCTCCCGCCGAAAACATACAGCGCGGATGTTACCGGTATCATTGAAAGCTGGTATTCCGCAAAACGCTGTATGGCGGTGCAGGCGTAGTCGAACACGCTTTTCACCACACCGAAGGTCACCGCCGACAGCGACAGCACGCTTACGTATTCGCAGGCGAGAGAAAGAGCGGGCGATACGTTTTTGAAGCTGCCGATAAGCCCTGACGCGACCACCGCCGCGAGCACGGCAGCACAGCTTTTAAGCACACCGCCGGCGTTGTCACCGAACGCCCCGAACAGAAGCTGTATTGCATACAGGGTGAGGTTGGCCGGAGGATCGGCGTCCTCGGCGCCTGCCGCCTTAAGCATATCCTCCGCAATGGACGCTTCGTCCGCCGCAAAGCACCTGACCGGAACCGCGGCGGCGGCTAAGAGTACTATCAGGACGCACAGGACTTTTTTCACGACAGCATCTCCCCGGCAAGCGAAAGTATCTGCTTTATAAGAGGAAGCGTAAGCAGCAGTATTCCGATCTTCCCCGCGAGCTCCACCTTTGAAGCGGCGGCGCCCTCTCCGCAGTCGCGGCAGATGTCGGCGGTTATCTGACAGCATACCGCAACCCCGAGCGATTTTATGAGAACGGTGAAGTAGCCGCCGGTGCTGCTGTTCAGATCCGAAAAGAAGGCTATGAGCGGGGCGGCGCAGTCGATTATGTATATAAGCATTATCACCCCGCCGGCGGCGGCGCAGAAGGGTGCAATTTCGCTTCGTAGCTGTCTTACAACCGCGGTCGCGCTTACCGTAAGCAGAGCCATGCCGCACAGCACAAGCAGGTTCATAGTCCGAATACACTGCGTATCGAGCTGAACAGCGATCCGATTTCGGTTATCAGCATAAGCATAACTATAACCGCCCCCGCAATGCTTACAAAAGTCGCCTGCTCGTCCTTGCCGGAGCGCTGAAGTATCTGACAGGCGATGCTTGCCAGCAGACCGACCCCGGCTATTTTGATTATCAGACTTACGTTCATTCCGTCTCCTATAACAGCAATATGGCTATCATCGCACCCGCAAGCGCAGACAGAGCTTTTATACTGCGGCATCTGTCCGCAACCGTACCGGATACGGCGTCTCTTCGCGCTCTCAGCAGCTCCGCCGCCGCGTCAAGCTTTGCTCCCTGCGACTGCGAATCCAGCCTTCCGAGTGTCATGGCGAATTCGGCAGCGGCGGAAGCGGCCTCCCGGTCTATTGAAAGGGTACTCAGCGCCGACGAGAGCCCGCGCTTTCTTAGTTCTTCCGTAAAGCCGCAGTCGTCAAGCGCCGTGTCGGAAAAACCGGCGTATATATCCGGAAGGGTGTCGCGGGTAAATGAAATGCGTATTTTCAGATATTCCAGCAGCCGTATGAGACCGCAAAGCTGTGCCTGGGACTGCAGTTCTCCGGCCGCGGCGGCACTTCCCGCGGCATAACAGGCGAGCACGATTATCCCCGCACCGATGACCGACTTCATATCTCCTCCGCAGTGAATCCGTAAATTCCGTCCGTTCTGGTTGCCCTTATAAGCAGCGGAAAAAGGTTTTTCCTCCCCGGGCCGATAAACCCTCTGTCCTCCAGCGAACCGGTATCGGCGGCGTGTGCCGAGCATATAAGTGCAGTGCCGCAGTCCGCCGCCTTAAGAAGCTGCTCCGTCTCCGCCCGGCCGATTTCGTCACAGATAATAACCTCGGGCGACATACAGCGGCACAGCATTTCCACGGCCTCCGCCTTGGGACATCCGCTTATAACGTCGGTAAGTCCGTGCCGGCACCCCGGCAGGATTATCTCGTTTCTTTCGTCCGCCACCGCGACACGGTACGGACGGGTGTATTTGCCCTCGGCAAGCAGTGCCGCCGCCGAACGCAGAAGCGTGGTTTTACCCATTCCCGGCGGCGAATAGATAAGCGTTCCGCATACTCCGCCCCTTGCGTAGCGTTTTACTATTCCCGCGGCGCAGTCGGGAATAAATCTGTGTACCCGCAGATTTATCGATGTAATCGTCTTTAACCGCGCTACCGTTCCGCCCTCGCAGACCGCTTCTCCGCAAACTCCCGCCCTGCCGAATGGGAATGGGATATATCCGCGCCTTATGGTGTCGTCATAGGAATACAGCGAACTTTCGCACAGCCGCGCTAAACATTCGTCGGTCTCTTCCGGAGTCACGGTAATGCCCTCCGGGAGACGGCACAGTCTTCCGCCGGGCAGCAGTCCGTAGTTCCTTCCCCCCGCCGTTACCGAAAAAAGCCCTCCGCGTCTTAGTCTCAGCTCGTCCGTTTTTGTTTTTACGTTTTCCGGCAGCATATCGACGGCTTCGGAAAGCCGGTCGGGCAGGTATTCAAGCACTTTTTTTAAGCAGTTTTCCATATGCTCTCTCCGCCGCAAGTGTGAACGCCGCGAACACTGCGAGATACGACGCCGTTACCGCCGCCGCTTCCGCGTAAGCTGACGAAAAGTATCCGGTAAAGAAGCTCCCCGCGGCTCCTCCCGCGGCGGCGCCGATTAAAGGTATAAGTACCGATGATATTGCGTCCGTTTTCGCTCCCGTCGTCTTTTTAACCCGGTAGTAGCACATTACGAACGAAAAGGTACGAATTGATTAGCCCGACTTTAAGCGTCCAAAGCTGCTCGCCTATGCTCTTAAGCATTCCGTCCGAAAGGGTTTCGATATACATAAAAGGAGTGACCGCGGCAAGTATGCGTATTGCCCGGGTGGCATCGTCGGTGCGGTAGAATGCCTGACCCATCTGCGAGGGAAAGCAGAAGAACAACCCGCCCGCGGCGATTGCGAATATCCAGGACAGCCTGAATATCTGCGAGGTTTTATTGCGAAGAAGTGTACGGTCTGACATGGTGTTCAGCCGCGAAATTTCGGGTATCATAACAGATATCAGCGACGAGAGAAACGAAAACGGGAAAAACAATATCGGTATTACCATTCCGCGTATCACTCCGAATTGCGATAAAGCGGAGGAACGGTCGCCGCCGTAGCGCTCGAACATACCGGGAATTAGCAGGCTTTCGCCGGTATGCAGCAGGCTGGTCAGATATGTGCTGAGTGCTATGGGAGCGCATACGGATATAATTTTTTTGTCGGCAGCCCTGCGGTCTGAGGACGGTTTGTCCTTCGTACGCTTCGAAGCCGCGTAAAGAACCAGAAGGAAGCAGGTTGAAAATATCTCTCCGAGCGTAAGCCCCGCGGCTATCCCCGCGCACAGCCTGCCGAGATCGTTGGTGCTCTTAAGCGATATGTTGAGGAAGGCGAAGATTACGGATATCTTTACCGTCTGCTCGAGCAGTGACGAGCAGGAGGGCTTTACAGGCTGACCGGCGGCGAAGAACCAGCCCTTAAGACAGGCCGCGGCACCCATAAAGGGCATCGAGAAGGCGAGTATCCGCAGCGCCGTCGCTGCTCTCGGGTCGCTCAGCAGCGCGTCCGACATAAGGCCCGAAAAGCAGAACATAATAGTTCCTGCCGTAAGGCTTATACCCAGCGATATCCTTACCGCACGCCACATAAGCCGTCTTGCTTCCGCCTCGCCCCCGGTCGCGGCGCATTCGGCGGCGAGACGGGATACGGTTACGGTTATCCCGGCGGTCGCCAAGGTGGTGAACATTCCGTAAAGCGATAGTATTAGCTGGTACAGCCCGATACCTTCGCTGCCGATACGTCCGGTCAGATACAGCCGGAACAGCATACCGAACAGCTTTACGGTAAGCGCAAAGGCGGTAACCACAAGCGCTCCTTTTATAAGACTTCGTTTTTTCAGAAGGGTCATTAGGCTTTGTCCTCCGTACGCTGAAATAATATGCCGCACGTGCATAAAACATTCTTGCAAAAAAAGTCATAATGGGATATAATCGTTTAAAACAGAAACGGAGGACGAATATGAAAAAACTATTCTGTTTGGTTCTTTCGGCGGTCATCGTACTGTCGCTTTGCGTCCTGCCCGCCGCGGCGTATACCGACGACGACGGAGCCGGCAACCTGGTCGAGACCGGGTACGATACCGATACCGAGATATCGGCAGAGGGAGATTATATGTGCCTTCTTACCGACACGCTTTCGCTGTCAGGTACTGCGGGCGGAGACGTCATTGCCGCCTGTATGAGCTTCAGATCTTCGTCACTTACCGCCGGAGGAAGCGTAAGAATCGCGGCAATGGAAGCGGTTATCGGCGCAGAATGCCGCAATATAACCGCCGCCGCCATGGAGCTGGAAATTTCCGAGGATACGGATTGCTCGGCGGTATACGCAGCCGCAGATACTGTGATCTTCCGCGGAGAATGCGACAGCCTGTATGTTTCCGCGTCGGTCGTGTATGTTTACGGAACGGTAACCGGGGTCGCCGAGATCGACGCCGACACCGTGTATTTCGATGCTTCCTGCTCGGTCGCTTCGGCAAAGGTAACCTCGCCCTCCGCGCCGAAAATGACAGACGGCACCGCGGCTGCCGATAACGCCGCCCTGTCCGGAGTGCTCGTATGGAATGATAGCAGCGCGACGGTACGCGATTATATCTTTGCAGCTGCGATATCGATAATTTCCGCACTTATCGGAGCGATGCTGCTTCAGCTCACAATCGGTCAGAAGATATACGACGCCGCATACGATGTGTTCCGCCGTCCTTTACGCTGTATCCTTATCGGATTGCTTGCACTTATTGCCGTGCCGACTGCAGCGATGATGCTTATAACCGTTTCAACGGAAATAGGTATGGCACTGCTCTGCATTTATTGTGCCGCCGTGCTTACCGCCCTGATCTTCACCGGATGCTTTATCGGAGTTAAGCTGTTCCCGTCCATGAACCGCTATCTCGCTTCCGTAATCGGAGCCACCATGATCGCCGTCGCGGTAAATATTCCTTATGTTAAATTCATCGTTTCGATACTCGCTTCGTCTGCGGCGCTCGGGTTCTGGTGCTCTACGGCATTCCGCCGCCGTCTGCCTCCGTCGCCCGTGACAGAGGACCCCGATTTTTCGGCACCGTCCGTCGATTCGCAGAATCTCTGAACCGAACGGGTATAATAAAGCCGCTCCGCACGGGGAACAACCCCGCCGCGGAGCGGCAGCTTTTTTGTTTTGTTATTACTTGGCGGCGTTTAATACAAGCGTTTTAAGAATGTCGGAAACCGTTTCCATGTCCTCTGCACATGCAAATTCGTATCTGCCGTGGAAGTTGTCGCCGCCGGTGCAGATATTGGGGCAGGGCAGTCCCTCGTATGAAAGCCTTGCGCCGTCGGTGCCGCCGCGTATCGCAACGATCTTCGGCTCGGTGCCGCATTCGCGCATAGCGTTTTCTATTGCGTGTATTATCTCCATGTGCGGCTCGATCATCTCACGCATGTTGCGGTAGCTGTCGACAAGCTTTACGCTTACCGTGCCCTTTCCGTACTTTGAGTTAAGAAACCCGGCCGCATCCGTAAACAGTTTTTTACGGGCTTCAAGCTTTTGGGCGTCGTGATCCCGGATTATATAGTCCATTTCAGTGCTTTCGACCGTTCCGTTCATCTGATTAAGATGTGCGAATCCCTCGTAGCCCTCGGTATGCTCGGGACGCTCGAACACAGGAAGCATGGATTGAAACTCCATGGCAACCAGCAGGGAATTCAGCATTTTACCCTTTGCGGAGCCGGGGTGTATGTTCCTGCCGGTAACCGTAACCCTTGCGGACGATGCATTGAAGCATTCGTATTCGATTTCGCCCAGCTCTCCGCCGTCCACCGTGTATGCGTAGTCCGCGCCGAATCCTTTTACGTCGAATTCGTCTGCGCCTCTGCCGATTTCCTCGTCCGGTGTAAAGGCTATCCGCACCTTCCCGTGCTTTCCTTCACCCGCAATCAGCTTCTCAACCGCAGTCAGTATGTCAGCGATTCCCGCCTTGTCGTCTGCTCCGAGCAGGTTGCCGCCGTCGGTAACGATAAGTGTTTTTCCTTTGTACAAAGCGAGCTGCGGGAAATCCTCCGTCCTCATAACGGCGTCTTCGGAAAGGACAATATCGGCTCCGTCATAGCCGCGGATAATCCTCGGTACGGGTCTCCCCGGCATATCGGGAGATGTGTCCATGTGGGCAATAAGTCCGATAACCGGCGCGTGTTCGCAGCCCTTCGCCTCAAGCGTTGCGTAGACATATCCGTTATCGCGGCATTCGACCTCGGTAAGCCCCATCAGACGCATTTCATCTGCGAGATGCTCCGCCAGCACCTTCTGACCGGGAGTCGACGGACAGCTTCCGCTGTTCTCGTCCGAGGTGGTTTCGTAGCCGATATAATCCAGCAGCCTTTCGTACGCCTTCATTTCATTTTTCCTCCGTAAAGCTGTATGTGCCGAGTATTACGCGTTTTATCATAAGGTAGTCGGCGGCTCCGATAACGCCGTTTCCGTCGGCGTCGCCCGCCCTGCGGCAGCTCTTTGTGAGCGTGTAGGTTCCGAGAAACGCCCGTTTCACAATAAGATAATCGGTCGCGTTAAGACTTCCGTCGCGGTTGGCGTCACCCCGCAGGAAGTTATATTCGCTCTCAATAAAATTGCCCAGACATTTTGCATATACGGCGTAACCGTTTGCGTTGGGGTGAGTACCGTCGGTGTTTATCAGCGAGTAAAGGTCAAGCCCGTCGAAGGCGGCGTTTAAGTTTACATAATATTCGTCGTATTTCTTCGCGACCTCTGCCATCACGTCGGTATAGCGGGATATAAGGGCGTTAATACCGCCGTCCTCAACGTAATCCTCGCCGGGGTGGAGCGGATTTGCGTTGAAGTATTCCTCTATTACGGGGTTGGGAGAAAACAGTATTACATCACATCCGATTTTTTTAAGCTCGGTTACATACCATTCGAGGTTTTTGCGGTAATCTTCGACCGAAACCCTCGACGACACGCGGTTAATCTTAACAGCATCGTTGTATGCAAAGCATATAAGCACGATATCCGGTTTTTTTGCAAGTACGTCCGTTTTGAATCTTGATACGGATGTCTCGGTGGTCGTGCCGCCGACGCCCGCATTCACGAAGGTAACGCCGAACCGTGAGGTAAGAATATTCTCCCAGGTTCCGGAAGCGGTAAGGCTGTCACCGAAGCAGATAACGGTTTTTCCGGAAATCGGGCTGTCTGCCGCGCTTACGGGAACGGAAGCAAACAAGACGGCTGCACAAAGCAGCAGGGCGGTAAACACGTTTTTATTCATGTCAGTCATCCTCCAAACGGTTACATTCTATCACGGTTCGGTGCGATTTTCAACGGGCTTTTACTAAAAACTGTTGCAAATCGGCATTCCGTCTGCTATAATCAGCCTAACGAAACGCGGAGGTAAAAATTATGAAACCTATCAAGGGAACATGGTTCGAATTCAGACATCACAACCCGCCGGAGGGCAAGTACTGGAACCCGGTCTGCCGCAATTTCACAGATGAACAGTGGCGGTGCAAGGTGCGCGAGATGCGCGATTTCGGAATGGAGTATATAGTGCTGCTCTGTACCTCACTCGTGTACGAGGACGAGGCGGAGTCGTACTTCCCGACAGATATTTACCCGTTTGCCGAGGATATGGTCTGCGAAAACCCCATAGAGGTACTGCTGGACGAATGCGACCGCTGCGGTATCAAGGTGTTCCTGTCCACCGGCTTTTACGGCGTGTGGACCAATACATACGACAATATGACCTCGCCCGAGGTAACCGCCCGCGCCTTCCGCGCAATGGACGAGCTTCTTCGTCTGTACGGGCATCACGCCAGCTTTTACGGTTGGTATTATCCCGACGAGACCTGCATAAACGGTCATTTTCTGGAAGAGTTCATTACCTATGTAAACGCTTATTCCGCTCATGCCCGCGAGATAGATCCGTCGAAAAAGACTTTGATTGCGCCTTACGGCACCAACATTCTCGTGGCGGACGACGAATATGTCGAGCAGCTTAAGAGGCTTGACGTCGACGTTATCGCGTATCAGGACGAGATAGGCGTGCGTAAGTCGAGCCCGGATGATACGGGGGCTTATTTTGCCGCGCTTCGCAAGGCTCACGATAAGGCAGGACGCTCCGCTCTCTGGGCGGATATGGAGGTCTTTTCCTTTGAGGGAGATGTGTACCGCAGCGCTCTTATTCCTGCCGGAATGGAGCGTGTGGAGAAGCAGCTCGAGGCGATTTCGCCGTATGTGGATACGGTTTTGTGCTATCAGTATCTCGGCATGTTCAATCAGCCGTCCACGAACGCGTTCTGCGGACATCCCGATTCGATTGCGTTTTACAAAGACTATATGGAGTATAAAAAGAGAATCGAAAAATAACGGCGAAAGCAACATATTGCCTGTATGAAAAGAATCACCCCGCGAAGGCGAACTTCGCGGGGTGATTTGTATATGACGGTATCCGTTATCAGTATTCGGTTCTGCCCTCCAAAGCCTTAAGCAGGGTAACGCCGTCTGCGTATTCAAGCGTCGCGCCGACCGGCAGCCCGAGAGCCGGCCGTGTAACCTTCAGTCCGAGCGGCCTGATTATCCGGCTTAGGTACATTGCGGTTGCCTCGCCCTCTACGCTGGGATTGGTGGCAATAATAATCTCCTTCACGCTGCCGTCCAGCCGGGACAGCAGCTCCTTTATCTTAAGCCGGTCGGGACCTATTCCGTCCATCGGCGAAATAACACCGTGCAGGACATGATACAGCCCGTGATATTCGTGAAGCTCTTCTATCGCCTCTGCGGAGCGTGTGTCCTCGACTACGCATATAACTGCGCGGTCGCGTGTCGGGTCCGAGCATATACCGCATCTGCCCCCCTCGGAAAAAATCTGGCAGTCGGGACACAGAGTAACGCTTTTCTTTGCGGCGGTTATCGCTTCGGCAAAATCGCGCGCTTCCTCCTCCGGCATGGACAGGACATGATACGCAAGCCTTACGGCGGACTTTCTGCCTATTCCCGGCAGTGAGGAAAACTTGCCGATCAGCTTTTCCAGACTCGGTGTCATGACAGTTAAAATCCGCCCATTCCGCCGATAGGACCGGTAATCTTCTGCATCTCGGCGGCGTTGGTGCTCTCGACCGTCTTTATTGCCTCGTTGACCGCGGCTACAATGATGTCCTGAAGGGTTTCGGGATCGTCGGGATCGATTATCTCCGGCTTAATATTTACCGAAAGAATCTCTTTTTTTCCGTTTATCGAAACCGATACCGCTCCGCCTCCTGCGTTTACGGTATATTCCATGGCGTCGAGCTCTTCCTGCTTCGCCGCCATCTCCTCCTGCATCTTCTGCGCCTGCTTAAGCATCTGGTTCATGTTGGCGGGTACGCCCTGATTGGGTATTCTTACCTTCATTTCATCCTCCGTTACAGACCGAGCGTGTCGAGCAGCGAGGTCTGCGCCTCACCGCCCGCCGACGCGGAACGGTCGATTATGTCTATTTTAAACTGTCTTCCGCCGGCCGAAGCGGCGGCTGCCCTGATTATCGCCGTCGCCTCCGGCGTTCCCATTACGGTGCTTCCGATATAATCGGTGTATATCTTTACGGTGTCGCCGGCAATTCTGATATCCGAAGCCTGTGCAAAGGAATACAAATCCATACGGTCGCGCAGGACGTCAAGCAGCTCGGCGGAAAAGGAACAGTAATCTTCGGACGGTTTTTCCGCGGGCAAAGGCTTTTCGGGCTTTTTCTCCGGCAAATCGGGGGCAGGGACAGGCTCTTGCCCGGTGGGCGGAGCCGCGGGAGCCTCGGGTAAAGCCGTTACCGGCGAAGCGGCAGAAAGCCTGCGCTCAATTTCGGCTATTCTTGCAAGCAGCGCACGCGGATCCTCGTCGAGCCGGACGTCGCACATGCGGATTATCGCCGTTTCGATAAGAGTCTTGCGGTTCATCGCATAACGCGACATCCGCGACTGCGCGTCCTCCAGCACCGAAGCGTAGTACAGCAGCTTCTCGCCGCTCGAACCGGACGCAATCTCGCGCAGATACATATCCGCCTCCCGCGAATAGAAGCCGCCGGTCTTTGCGAAATTTGAGGGCGAATACTTTATAACGAGCAGATCGCGTGTCATTGCGATAAGCTCGTCGAGCAGTGACGAAAGATTCTTTGCACTGCGGTGCAGACGGTCTATCTCGGCAAGCGAGGCGGGGATGTCTCCCCTGGATACGCTCAGGTACAGACCCGCGACTGCCGTGTTGTCGGTAGCTCCGAGCTGATTCATTACGGATTCCGGCGTTATCCTGCCGTCCGCAGTACCTGCTGAACAGGATTCAAGCAGAGAAAGCGCGTCGCGCATTCCGCCGTCGGCGAACCGGGCTATAAGAGCGGCCGCCTCCCGATCGATTTCTATACTCTCCTCGGATGATACTTTAAGTATGTGATCCCGTATATCGTCGCTGTCTATGCGGCGGAATTCGTATCTCTGACAGCGGGACAGAATGGTGGGAGGTATTTTATCCAGCTCGGTTGTGGCAAGGATAAACATCACGTATTCCGGGGGCTCCTCAAGCGTCTTCAGCAGTGCGTTGAAGGCACTGCCGGAAAGCATATGCACCTCGTCTACAATATACACGCGTTTTTTAAGCTGGGACGGGGGATAAAGCACCTCGTCGCGCAGGTCGCGTATGTTGTCAACGCTGTTGTTGGACGCGGCGTCAATCTCGAGCACGTCGGTCGCTGTGCCGGAATCAATTGCGAGACAGGACTCGCATGTTCCGCAGGGATTTCCGTCGACGGGGGACAGGCAGTTCACGGCCTTTGCCAGTATCTTCGCGCAGGAGGTCTTGCCGGTGCCGCGGGTTCCGCAGAAAAGATACGCGTGCGAAACCTTGCCCTCGGCGGACTGGCGCTTGAGCACCGTGGTTATGTGCTCCTGCCCGATAACCTCGTCAAAGTTCTTCGACCGCCATTTTCTGTAAAGAGCCTTGTACACTTCCGGCACCTCCTTGATTTTTGCATAAAAGGGATACGCGGTACGGTCATACGGTAAAGATCGAACGCCTGCTACACCCGGTTTCGACGGCTTTATCCTCCGGACAGGTGTCCCCGCAACACATCGTCGGCTCCGCTTAATGCTGCTTGGTTCCCCACCTGACATGGTTCACGGACGGCGATTGTGCGGGACCCATCCTTCAACGGACTGTTCCGTCGCTCGCGGCACAGCAGACGGCCTCAGAATACCATTCACCCCTGCTGTAGCGGATCTCAGGTTCAGGGCACCGCTGGCTCCCCGGTTAGTATGACCGTACCCCATATCCCTTGGGGTAAAGTATAACAGAACCGGACCCGTTTTTCAATATATTTTTTAATTATTTTCGGTTTTGTTGACTTTGCGCGGGAATCATTGTATAATACCCTGAAAGGGAGTGACAGTATGAAAACGGTATCAAAAACCTTTTTCGGCTATACCGACGAGGAAAAGTGGCTGAATGCGCAGGGGGCAAAATGCCTAAGGCTCGAGAGCGCGGCTGACGGCCGTTACAGCTTTTCGGAAAGCTCTTCGCCGGTGGAGTACCGTATTGACTGCACGCCGGATTCCCCGTTTACGGAAAAGAACAGCGCTTACATTCAGTCGCGCCTTGACGAGGGCTACGAGCTCGCCGCGATAAACGGGCGGACGCTTTATTTCATCAACCCATCCGGCATACCCGACAACAGTCAGAGGTACCGCCACATGATGAAGCACATATTCTGGGTGCTTGTGTCCTGCTTTTCGGTGCTCGCCTTCACCTTATCTCTGCTGCTGTATGAGATTGCTCAGTCTAAGGCGCTTGCAAACGCAAACTTCAAAAGCATAACGCCCCAGACCGTGGCCTATATATTGGTATTGCCCGCCGCAATTTCGCTCGGACTCGGAATATTGTACGCTTTCGAGCAATTCGCGCTTCTGCGCAGAAAGAAGGAGGCATTAAGCCTTGAACGCATCGAATCAGCTGAAGCTGACCAGAGTGGCGACGGAGTTTGATCTCCGCCCGATGTATCTTCCCGGAAATATCGACGATATTTACGTTAAGCGTACCGACATTTCCCGCCCGAGCCTTCCGCTCGCGGGGTTTTTCAAGGATTTCGAAAACGAGCGTATCCAGCTTATCGGAAACATGGAGACAAGTTATCTCCACTCTCTCAGCGAGGAGCAGCGCCGCAGTTCGTTCGACAGGTATTTTTCGCATAATGTAGTGTGCGTAATACTCACCAATTCGATCGTGCCTTTTCCCGAAATGCTCGAATTCGCCGAGAAATACCGCACTCCCGTGTATTCCACACCCGATTCCACGTCGGCAATAACCGCCGCGCTCAATTCGCAGCTTCACGTATGGCTTGCCGAGCGTATAACGCTTCACGGCGTGCTGGTCGAGGTATACGGCGAGGGGATACTCATACTCGGCGATTCCGGTATCGGCAAGAGCGAGACCGCAATCGAGCTTGTCAAACGCGGTCACCGGCTTATAGCCGACGATTCGGTGGACATAAAGAAGGTGTCGGCGATAACGCTGGTAGGAGAGGCGCCGGAGCTTATCCGCCATTATATCGAGCTGCGCGGCATCGGTATTGTGGACGTAAGCCGTATTTTCGGTATGGGTTCGGTAAAGGATTCCGAAAAAATAGAGCTGGTTATCAATTTCGAGCAGTGGGAGCCGGGCAAGGAATACGAACGGCTCGGGCTGGACGAGCAGACGACCGAAATACTCGGTATTTCCATACCGTCCATAACGATTCCGGTCAAGCCGGGACGTAACCTTGCGGTGATTATCGAAATCGCCGCAATGAACAACAGGCAAAAGAAAATGGGTTATAACGCAGCAGCCGAGCTTAACCGCAAGCTCGAAAGCTACGACAAACAGTAAAGGAGCATTTATCCGATGTATTACATAGGAGTTGACCTCGGCGGCACCAATATGGCTGCCGGTATATGCGACGATAACGGAAAAATACTCGTTAAGAATTCCGTTCCGGCCGATCCCAACCGTCCCGCCGACGAGATAATGGACGATATGGCCGCTTTATGCCTCGGCCTTGCCGACAGACAGGGGATATCCGTCGGAGAGATCGACAGCATCGGAATAGCCTCGCCCGGCATTGCCGACCCGGACAGCGGAAGCGTGATCTATTCCTGCAACTTTCCCACCTTCAAAAATTATCCGGTATGCGCAAAGCTAAGCGAGCGCACCGGAGTATCCCGCGTATTCGTTGCCAACGATGCGAACGCCGCCGCAAAGGGCGAATCTGTATGCGGCGCCGCAAAGGGATGCCGCGATTCCGTTTTCGTAACCCTCGGAACCGGGGTCGGCGGCGGAATTATAACGGACGGAAAGATATATACCGGCTTTAATTACGCCGGAGCCGAGATCGGTCATATCGTTATCGTTCACGGAGGCAGACAGTGCGCCTGCGGCAGAAAGGGCTGCTTCGAGTCCTATGCCTCCGCAACCGGTCTTATTAACCTCACCCGCGAGAAGATGGAATCGTGCCCCGAAAGTCTTATGTGGGACGAGTGCGGCGGCAATCTCGCCGCAGTCAACGGACGCACCTCGTTCGACGCAATGCGCCGCGGAGACGCCGCGGCACAGGAGGTAGTTGACGAGTATATAGGCTATCTCGCATGCGGAATAGTGAATATCATAAACATCTTCCAGCCCGAGATACTTTCGATCGGCGGCGGAATAAGCAACGAGAGGGAATACCTGCTCGCGCCTCTCCGCAAGATAGTGGAGAAGGAGCAGTATTCACGCGACTGCGAAAAAAAGACGGAGCTCCGCATTGCTCAGCTCGGGAATGACGCCGGTATCGTAGGCGCGGCAATGCTCGGTAAATAAACAATTCGGTTATTGGAGAACAAATGGCTGTAACGGAAACGTCGGCAGAGCTGCTGACACTCAATACAATATGCATGCGCGGGGTGGTGGTGTTCCCGGGGGTATCCGCCTCGTTCGAGATAGGGCGTAAGTCGTCGGTATCCGCGCTCAGAAGCGCGGTTCAGGAGGGCGGTCTCGTCTTCCTGCTCGCACAGAAGGACGCCTCCGTGCTCGAGCCCTCCGCAAAGGATATGCAAAAAATCGGCACCGTCGCGAGGGTCACCCATTCGCTTCGGCTTTCAAACGGAAATTATCAGGTAATGGCGGACGGGCTCTTCCGCGGCGAGACTAAGGCTCTCACCGTATCGGAGGACGGGAGCTTTTCCGCATGCGTCGCAGTGCGGCGCACGGAGGATATACCCGTTTCTCCGGCGCGCGCCCGGATAGCGGTTCGCGGTCTTATTTCCGCTTTCACCGATTTTCTCCGGTATATTGCAAAGCCCGACCCGGACATACTCGACCGCGTCCGGTCGATGTCACGTCCGGACGAGCTGTGCGATTATCTTGCCAACGAATTCCTCGTTAAGCCCGAGGACCGTCAGGCGGTTCTGGCTGCGATAGACCCGATAAAGCGCACGAATTTACTCGCAGATATCTTCCTGCGTGAGACCGAGCTGCTCGACACCGAGAGCGAGATACAGCAGAAGGTGCGCGGCAAGCTGCAGAAGGCGCAGAGGGACATGTACCTGCGCGAGCAGCTTAACGTAATCAAGCAGGAGCTCGGAATGTATCCCGAGGACGACGGCGACGGCGACGAATACTCTGCACGCATTGCCGCAGCTTCGCTGCCCGGGGAAGTACGCGACAAGCTTATCGAGGAGAACGACAAACTTTCCAGAATGCCTTTCGGCACTGCCGAGGGCACCGTAATACGCAACTATATTGAAACCGTTCTTGAACTGCCGTGGAACAGTCTGAGCAAGGACAGAAGCGATATTGCCCTTGCAGAGAAGATACTTAACGAGGACCACGACGGGCTGGAGAAGGTAAAGGAACGCATTCTCGAGTACATGGCGGTAAGACAGCTTACCCCCGACCTAAACGGTCAGATACTCTGCCTTGTGGGACCTCCGGGAGTCGGGAAAACATCTATCGGAAAGTCCATAGCACGCGCAACCAACCGCAGGTATGTCCGTATATCGCTCGGCGGCATACGTGACGAGGCGGAGATACGCGGACATCGCAAGACGTATATCGGATCAATGCCGGGCAGGATAATAAACGCGCTCAAGCTCGCGGGAACCAGAAATCCGGTCATGCTGCTCGACGAGGTGGATAAGCTCACCAGAGACGCGCACGGAGATCCTACCAGCGCGCTGCTCGAGGTGCTCGATTCCGAACAGAACCGCACCTTCCGCGATCATTTTATCGAGCTTCCGTTCGATCTGTCGGAATGTATGTTCATAACCACCGCGAATACGACCGAGACCATACCTCAGCCGCTGCTCGACCGTATGGAGGTCATATATATGGACAGCTATTCCGCGGCGGAAAAGCTGTCAATAGCAAAGCATCATTTAATTCCCAAACAGCTTAAAAGGCACGGGCTTAACGGCAGGCTTGCCAGATTTACCGACGAGGCGACCGCTCTTATTATCGATCGCTATACGAAAGAGAGCGGAGTACGTAATCTCGAGCGGGAGATAGCCTCATGCTGCCGTAAGGTCGCACGTTCGGTTGTGACCGACGGCGCGAAGTATCACCGTATCGATCCGGATGAGGTGCACAGGCTGCTCGGAGCCGAAAAGTATCTGCCCGACGTAATCTATTCGCAGGACGAAATCGGGATTGTCAACGGGCTTGCATGGACCTCTCTCGGCGGCGAGATGCTGCGGGTCGAGTGTCTTTCCATGCCCGGAAGCGGCAAGCTCGAGCTTACGGGTCATCTCGGTGACGTAATGAAGGAATCCGCCCGCGCCGCGGTAAGCTATATCCGCAAGCATTCACGTTCGCTCGGCGTAAGCGAGGATTTCTACAATACGCGTGATATACATATCCATGTTCCCGAGGGAGCGATTCCCAAGGACGGACCTTCGGCGGGAGTTACCATCGTAACCGCACTGGTATCCGAGCTTTCCGGCCGCAGCGTCAAGCAGTCTGTCGCAATGACCGGCGAGATTACGCTTACCGGAAGGGTTCTGCCTATCGGCGGGCTTAAGGAAAAATGTATGGCGGCACTTAAAGCCGGAGTAAAGACCGTGATTATTCCGAAGGACAATAACAGCGATGTGAACGAATTCCCCCGCGAGCTCAGGGAAGGACTTGAATTTGTTCCCGTCACAGATGTCGGCGAGGTATTATCGATCGCCGTCAACCCGGGAGACGACGCATAATGGAGATGAATATCTGCGGCATTAACCTTCATAATGTCGATCTCGCGGTCACCGCCGGTCTCGTTTCGCAGTTTCCGACCGACGGCTTGCCGCAGATCGCTTTGTCCGGGCGTTCCAATGTCGGAAAGAGTTCGCTTATCAACTGTCTTCTCGGCCGCAAGAAGCTGGCGCGGGTAAGCTCGTCGCCCGGCAAAACCATTACGGTCAACTGTTATCGGGTGGACGGAAAGCTGTATCTCGTCGATCTTCCCGGCTACGGGTTCGCCAGACGGCCTGATTCCGATAAGAGACGGTGGTCCGCGCTTACACAGGGTTATTTCAATAACCGCGAATCGCTTCGCAGAGTGCTGCAGCTTATCGATATAAAGGTCGGCATTACCGCAGACGATGCGTCGATGCTCGAGTATCTCGGGTATTACGATATACCGTATACCGTCGTTGCCACCAAGTGCGACCGACTTAACAAAACCGGGCTTTCCGCTGCGGCGCGGTCGCTTGCCTCCGATATCCGTCTGCGTCCGGGAACCGAGTGCATACTCTTTTCTTCCGAGACCGGTGCCGGCAGGGAGCAGCTCTGGCAGCGCATTGTCGCCTGTAAATAGCATATATAACGGATTAATCACCCCGCAGAGTCTGACTGCGGGGTGATTTTTTGCCGTTGCTCCCGTCGGCAGGAGCGATGTATGCATTATTCGGTTATCGTATCGGACAGAATCCGCATACGGATTTCATTTGACTTCTTTATGTGTTCGAGGTAGGCCTTTTCCGCTTCGTCAAGCTCGGACTCCCCGCAGCGACCGCGGGTGTATCTCGATACGGCAAGCAGCAGCGACGCTATCCGCTCCTCTCCCTCCATTCTGAGAAGCTCGTAGCGGTTGCGTTCGTCCTTGCGGCGCGTTGCCTCGTCGCGGGCTTTGCTCAATGCCTTCATCATAAGCGTACATATGAACATGGAAACGATTCCGCCCGCCGAAAGGACGGCAGCAGCGCATTCGACGATGCTTTCTATAACCATCAGATCCCGTAGATCAGATAAGCTATCGCCTCAGACAGCGTCGCTATTCTGCGTGCTATCCTGCGTCGTATTGCCGTTATCATCGTCTTTTTTCCTTAAGGAAAACTGCTTATACAGATTATTCGCATATACGCTGGCGGCGGCGCAAAGACCGCCCTGTGTTATGCTCGCGAATATTACCGAAAGCGTTTCCTGTGCATCGGAGGGAAAGCAGGTTGCAAGATTCCATATCGCGGCGAGCATAATCCCCGCTGCGCCGAGAATGAACGGTATCTTCCAGTCCTTTATGCTGCTGTTTTTGATAATTGCGCCGGTTATGTACAGAACGGGTATTATCACATACAGCTCCGGCTGAATATATTCGGTAATGTCCATTGCTCAGACTCCTCTCATTTTAAGCTCTCGCCGATACGGACCTCCGATGATGTTCCGACTCGGTTTGCAACATCTTCGATATACGCCTCGCGATCCTTTTCGGTCATTCCCATCAGACTGCACGCTTCGTAGAACTCATCAATATTTTTGCACCGTGTAAAAATATAATCGAGCTTACTGAAATATGCATATTTTTTTATAAACGCCTGCCGCTTTTCGTAATCGGGTATGGTTTTCTTAGCCAGAGCCGCCGCACGCGAGTATGCGTCGGTGTATTCGGTTTCGGCATCGTAGATAAGTCTCGTAAGCGCGTTGCTTTCGTCGTCGAGCGCGCTGTAACCGAGCGCGTCGAGAGCGAATACGAGCTGATCGCGGAAATCGTCGGTCAGACTGTAGCGCTCGCTCAGTTTCTTAAGATAATCGCTTATCTCGAGGTTGTCTTCCGCGTATTTTACCGTGTTTCCGCCGGTGAATCTCCTTACTATGGCAGAGGCGAGCTGATACGGCGTCATTTCGGGATCAAATAAACCGTCGCCTTCAGCCGCTCCGACGGAGTCGGATACCGCCGTATTTCCCGAAGCCGAACCGCTTTTTGACGAAGTGTGTTTCAGCTTTGACTCCGCGACTTCCGCCGCCTGAGAAAGAAGTTTGTTTTCCGCATCGGCGTATTCCTTTGCGTAATCGATACCCAGCCTGGACAGGTATTCGTCCTTTTCTGAAAGCATGTCCGCGAGCTTGCTCTCATGCTCCGCTGACAGGCCGGAAAGGGCGTTGTTAAGCGCTATGTTGGAATTCAGCTTCGCCTGTACGCTTTCACCGGAGGTTGCAAGTCCGCGTGAGGCGAGATATTCGCCGGTGTTCTTTTCGTCGAGCTTTACCTGCGCGGCGGCGGCATTACGGTCGCGGCTGTAGTTTTTTTCGAGAATCTGCGCCGATTTTTCCTTTGCGGCTTCATACTGAGCACGGGCTTCGGCGTATTTTTTCGTTATAACTGCTGTCGCGTCGGAATAGCTTCTCAGCTTATCCTTTGTCTCTTTTATCAGAGCGTCGTATTCATCGTTTATCATCTTCCTGCCTCCTTTGTTTTATAAGTAAAGGTCACCGCCTTAACGTGACAGCCGTTCCCGGTGCCCGAGCTTGACAGCGTGACCTGCGCCGCCGCAGCACGTTTTATCTCGGTTCTGAAAACCGTCCGGTCTATAAGCGTCCCTCCGTCCTCCGTCGGACCGAGCGTAAGAGTCTGAAGATTCATCGTCTGTCCGTTCCCGGTCGGCTCTGCGCTGACAGTAAGTTCGGTTCCGTCCGCTCTGTCGGTAACGACGGTCACCGAATTAAGATTCAGCAAACCTCCGGAAGAACCGAAGGTGCACAGCGGAGTCCGCCAGTATGCGGTATAAGCGTTCCCGTCGTCGGTCGTTAGCGATTCCGAAGTGTACCACAGCTCTCCTTCTGAGTTAAGCCAGTACAGTCTTCCGGGTATCTCACAGAAAACGACAGCGTTTATGGCGTCGTATCTGTACCAGATTCCGGTCCGGTAGCAGTATATAAACACCCCCAGCGGCGTCGAAAACCACAGCTCGCCCTCGGACTGACGGTCGTACAGGCTGCATTCGCCGTATCTGAACCCTTCTATGATTTCTTTAACGGAATCGCATATGGGCATCGAAAAGCATTCGGCGTTCCGCTCGTCCTGAACGGCGGTCGATATCCACCGGTTAAGCCCGTCGTCGGAAAGGGTTACCGGCGTGTTGTCTATTACCGCGCTGCTGTTGGAAATAAGGTTGCCCTTTTCAAAATTCAGGTTGTATACCGGGAAGGACGAGTAATACGATCCGAGTATATCCGTGCGCAGCTCGCAGAAGGAATAAAAGGCGCGGTCCTCCGTAAAGATAAGCTGGCGGTCGTACTGCTGCACAATATCGTTTATTTTCGAGACGCCTATAACCGTGTAGTTTGTTTCGGGAAAGTATTCGGCGGACGGAAGCCCGTCAGCCAGTTCCGAATGATACCGGTAGTTCGGGTGTTCGTCGTTTCCGTACAGAAATACGCGGGTGTCCGTGTTGCCGCCGAAATTCATGCTCCTGCGGCATCCGAGAATTATGTCCGCCGAGGCGGTCGAGCTTTTTTCCCATGTTATCTCCACGTTGTTCAATCCCTCGGGCGGTATATGGCCTTCGCTGAATGTTACCGTTCCCGGGCCGGCGTCGAAGGTGTAATATGCGGCGGGGCACTTCGTACCTCCGACCATTACCGAAATAACCGTATCGATAAGTTGTTCCGCAAGATGATAAACGGCGCTTGAGCCGTCCGATGAGAACTGCTGGCGTTTTTTTCCGGTAAGCATATTCGACTTCTCGTACAGGGTGCCCGAGCCGTCCGGCAGGGTAGACACCGCTATCAACGGTATATAAGGCTCGACCTCCGCAAAAACGCCTGCGGTGTATTTGTAGTAGCCGCTGCTGCAGATAAAGTATACGGAGCCTCCGAACGGAAACATATGGCGGCATTCGCCGGGGATGGTAGTCACCGGTGATATTTCGTGCGTTTGCGCGTTAAGCCGGTATATGCACTTTCCCGCGCAGATAAGGAACAGCAGCTCGCCGTCTATCCACCCCCTCCACATGTAGTATATCTGCCCGTTGAATGCACAGTCCGACAGCCTTCTGCCCGGGCGTTTTTTAAGACTTCCGTCACCGCAGACCCTGAAGTTGTTCATGTCCGGCGATACCGACGGGTCGTCGGAGTATACTGCACGCTGGTCGAGTCCGCGGAATCCCTTTACGGTTACGGATACCGGGTTCATATCGGATCCTCCGAGATCGGATGTCTTCTTCCCCGGCACAGCCGACCTGCCCTGTCGGTTTCGCGCCGATATGCCGAAAGCAGACGGTCGGACAGCCCGCTGTCCTCGTCCAGCAGCAGATAAGAAGCAATTCCGAACGGCAGCACCGCGTACGAAACAGTGGGATGAAGGTTTATATCGTCCGTAAGCGCATCTATGTGCGGAATGAACGGCTCCGTGTCAAGCAGCACCCCGTTGATGAAAGCGGTTTCGGCAAGGCAGATATTTATGATATTCAGCGCTCTTGCTTTGTAGTCGGCGCAGGAATCGGGGAGCAGCGAATCGCTGCCGCGTGCCGCAATAAGGTCAAGCGCCGCTTCGAGCAGTTGATTGCCTGTCATAATCTTTCCTCCTTTATGCGGACGCGGGGCGGTATTCCTCCGCCCCGCGTAAAATCGTCAGTTTGCGCGCGTCCGGGGGAGACGGATCGCGTATATCTTGAATCCGCAGTCGCTGAGGTTATAGGTCTGCATGGCAGGAGTGACGCTTATTGCAAAGTGATCTCCGTCCATGTGCCTTGAACCGTCCGGAATAAGCACCGCGGTGGTATTTGCCTTCAGCGTGAGCTCATCGCTTTCTCTGCCTGCCCAGAAACTGCCGGCGGGGAATTTTATCTTAACATCCGCAGTCGCCGCTGCAACGACAGCAATGCGGTCGTTTGCGGAATCGGGAGTTACCGAAAAGTATTCGGCAACGCCGTCAGCACTTTCTGTGGGATATGTAAAGACTACCGTGTTGAGCGCATCTGTAATCAGCTCGTTAATACTGACATTGGTCATTCTGTGTTCTTCCTTTCTTTATGCAATGCTGTTTCCGCCGTCGGTTATAGGCGCACAGACGAGCTCCTCCGGCTTTATGACCTTGGCTCCGAATACTATTCTGCCTCTTACAGCCGAATCGAATGAATCTTCAAGCCTGTCAATGAACTGCGTTTCAAGCACCTGCTCGGCATATGCTATCGCTGAATACGATCCGGCGAGCATATATGTCACGTTGTCGGACACTGCGAGCTGATTGGATACGAATATGTCGCAGCCGAGCTCGTCGGTGAATCCGACGGTTCCGCTTCCGTTTATGCCGTTGTTGATCTGAAATTTAATCCCCGCGAGCATAAGCTTGGTTTTTACGAACGGCGGTACGACTATCCAGGTTCTTCCGTCCTGAACATTAGCCTTTTCGAGCGTTTCCTTTACCTCTCCGATAAGCTGGAGAACGTTAGACGGTGTGACGGTAAGGGCGTCGAGTACCGTTCCGGCATCGCCGTAAAGCCCGAATACGTAGGTATCGACAACCTTCTTAAGATTGTATGAAGCCCGCTTCGCCTGAGAATCCTTCAGGCCGAGTGTGCTTCTCAGAGCCTCGATATCCTTGACCTTAAAGGAAAACGCTTTGTCCTGATCGATATACAGCGTAGTTGCGGCGTCCTGGATATCCTCGTATGTAACGCTTCCCTCGTAGTCATATACCGTCGGGTCATTAAGACCGACAAAGGTCACGCTGTCTCCACGGTTTTTTATATCTCCGATGAAAGCGGTGTTGCAGATCCTGTTTGCGAGAAGATTGTCCTCGTTGGTACGCATGATCTCTGCGGAGATCACCTTTTCGATGCTGTTGTAGTTACCCATTGTTTACTCCTGTTTTCAGATTTTCCAGCCCCTAAGGGACTTAATTATACCTTTGAAGTTCTTTTTCACTGCCTCGGGGGACATGTCCTCCACCTGCTCCGAGGTGTAGGATTCCTCAGCGTCGGCGTCTTTGCCTGCCGGGGCGGACCGGCGTGCGTTATCGGCATTCACTCGGTCTGCGGCTGTTCTTTTGTTTCCGGAAACGCATATGTGCAGCGCATATGCCGCCGCAAGAGGTACTCCGTCGGCGACCGAACGCCACACCTCATCGGGTATTTCTTCCGGAGTTACGTCCGGGAATATCTTTCTGAATTCCTCTACGTCCTTTGTAACTGCGTCCGACCTTTTTTTGGCTCCGCGGTCGGTCTTTATGCTGTTGATAAGGTCTTCGACGGTTACGCCGTCCTCGTCCGCCATACCGGCGATCTGGGTTATGATATCGTTTTCGTTCATTTTTCCTCCGTCTGTGACAGACTTTCGATAAGTTCTTTCTTCCTGGGTATGATGTTCTCCGGCAAACGTTCAAGATACTGCGTCGCGGATATCTTTCCGAGCTTTAGCAGCCCGTCGAGAGTATTCACTGCGGTTACCTCCGACCACCATCCGGTGTCGCCGACTTCGACCGCGCAGTCGAACAGTGCGCTTCTGTATTCGGAAAAAGGGAATTCAATAAAATCGCTGCCGCTTTCACTCTGCACCCGCATAAGCCTTTTGTCGTCGTAAAATGCGAACATGAAGTCGAGCCATATCAGTCCTATATCCTCAACGAACTGGTAAAGGGATCTTCTTACGTTTTCGAGCGGCTGTGACGAAGCCTGCTGCAGAGCGATAATCGCGGAGGTGTTGTCGGCTTTTTCGGTGCCCAGCGCCGAATCGGTAGCGCCCAGGAAATCCTTGGTATGGCCTATCGCCATGTTGATAACGTCGAGCATTCCGCTTTGCATGCTTCCGCCCGACAGCACCCGCGCTACATTATCGACGGGACCGTTCACGGCAATCGCCTCGCCGACTCTGTTCGTCCATTCGTCTATAACGGTCGAATCGTATACAACCTTCGAAAACGCGGTGTCCATCATATGCTTCATCACCATTGCGTACGCTTTGTTTATGAATATCTGGTTGTCTACCATTCCGGTTCCGACGGCGCGTCCGTGCCAGCTGTTTTTCACTTTGCTCCAGCTGTAATAGGCAACCGGATAAAGCGAAAGTCCGGTATCGGTATCGTCGGTTATCACCGTTCCGCGCACCGATTTGCGGTAGTGTACGCGCCCGTCCTCCTTCCACAGATATATCAGCGATACGCATTTCGTGTTTTCCAGTTCTTTTTCCGCCATATCGCCGGAAAAGTATTCGGTATCGGAATCCGGGACGATCAGCGCTATTCTCTCTTTATCGATTCCGTTTTTCTCCGCTTCGGCCCGCAGATCGCATACCGGCTCGCGCATTGATATTATGATATACGGCTGCGACTGTACAGCGCGCGAGTTCGGATTGCCGAAGAACACGTTTGTGTTATCGGTAAGCACTGTGCGGAAATCCCCGGTATACGGCTGTCCCGTACGTACCGACGGATCCCAATAGGTGTATGCAAAGGCGTCGCCGGTTATTGCCGCGTCAAACAGACTGTCAGTAAGAAGACGGTCCATTTTCAGTTTTTCCCAGCGGAATGCGGTAATCTTCTGCAATACGCCGTTCACCCGGTTCTGTTGCTCCGGCGTTAATCTCGGAACGGGAGAGGCGTATGCGTATGACATTGTAACTGCCGAGGCGGACAGCGCGGAGACGTAGTAGTCGATAACCCTGCGGTAAAAGTTGAACACCGGCGTGGGAAGGCCGGAGCTTGCGACTCCTACCCACTGGTCGCCGCGGTAAAACCGCTCGTTGGTATCCACCTCTCCGTACAGACCGATCGACCGGTTGTACTCCTTGCCCTTCTCGTATTTCTGCCATTCCTCGGTGAAGGGCTGCCTTTTGTTGTAAGTCATTTTCGCTCCTAATCGTAATCAATAATATCGCCGTAGCCTTCGGGCGGGCTGTATTCGTCGAACGAATGAATGCTTCTTCGAAAGCGCGGCTTAGGAGGCAAAGCCTTCTTCGGCTCGCGTGACATCAGCGCGTATCTCAGCGCCTCGGGCGCGTGAGTTACCGAGTGCGGGGTTGAGGAGGCGTCCTCCCGCACCTTGTCGTCGAACCTTAGCAGAGGCAGGCATCGGATAAGCTCGGTGCAGTCCGAACTTATCCTCAGCCTCGGCGTTCCGTTTGCCGGCTTAAGGTATTCACGCGTCACCCGCCAGCCGGGTATCCTTGCGGAATAAGCCCGTATAAGACCTTTCAGACCGGAAGCGGTTAAAATCTCGAACCCGCTTTTTCCGCTGTCCTGCCTCCTGTTCCACAGATCGGGCGAGGCTGCCGTATACCGGATATGTTCGGACTTCGGGGTTGCGGAGATTATTTCTGCGGCTGCGTCGGACAATATAAGATCCGGCTTGTTCAGCTCGCGGTAGACGGTCACGTTTCCTTTGCCGTCTGCGGCGCACCACAGACAGCTCGTCATGTCGAGTCCGTAGTCGAGCGCGCGGAACAGCGTGTCTCCCGGATTGATTACCGGGTCGGACACCACGTGAATACGTGGATCGAATTCCGGAAAGAACGCTCCCTCAAATGCGTTCCAGTCTCCGTACAGCATGGCGCGTCGGCGCGCTTCGGGCAATGCCGCAAGCGCCGAAACGTAATCGGGGTCATTCTTCATCAGGTACCCGTTGTCGAAGACAAGGCTTTGGATAAAGGTGAAGTCCCGCGGGTCTTCTCCGTCGCGGTAAATACGGTCAACGAACAGCCTCTTTACCCAGTCGTGCCCGACTCCTCCGGGATTGCAGGTAAAGTACATTCGCGGTCGGAACTTCACTTTCATATTTCCGGAAGCGCGGTTGCATTCGGTCAGGCAGCGGAACTGGAAGTAGGTGAACTGGGTCGCCTCCTCCATACCGATAACCTCGTATGCCTGCCCCTGATATTGCAGTACGTCCTGCTCGCCGTCGCAATAGCCGAGCCTTATCCGTGCTCCGTTCGGGAAAACGAATTCGCGGCGGCTTTCGCTGTACGGAGCGATTCCGGTCAGCATTTTTCTGAGAGGTATGATATGGTTCTCCCTCAGCTCGCCCAGCGTACGGCGAAGCAGCAGAATCTGTATCCCGTCATATCTGAGAGCCAGAAGCACAAGCTTTACCCGCATAGCCCAGCTTTTTCCGCCGCCCCGCGCGCCTCCGTACGCGGTGTAGCGTGCGTGTGAGTTGAAGAAAAGCTCCTGCTTGGGGTTGGGAGATATGCGTATGTCCGTCAGTCCGCCCATTTGTATGTCTCCCCCCGGAACACCACGGTGCTTTGAGCCGGAGCGTCGCTCTCCGGCCTGTCCTTGTACTCGTGGTTGTTCTTCATGTCAAACGAAAAAACAGCCGGCGGGATTTTACCCGAAAATGCGAGCTGTTTTTTTATTTTTGCTATTCTGTTCATAGCTCTTGCCGCGGCGGGCGCATACTTCCTGTCGGCCAGCATATCGAATACATCACGGCGCGTAATCCGCAGATAGTCCGCCAGAGCTTCAATGTCCGCCACTTCGCCTTCATGGTTCGGCAGATATTCGTCAAAATACCCGTTTATCCGCTTCTCGCAGTCCTCAGGGCATGAAAAAACCGCCTTGAAGGGCGGTTTGTTCGTATTCATTTTGTTCTTCGCGCGAAATTCCCGCCGGCAGGGAGCGGCTTCGTGCGGAGCTTGTCTGCTGTGCATTTTTTCGGGGTCATTTTTTCTCCTTGCCCGTAAAGATGTAGATTTTGCTTGCGACGTAGTTGAGTATCAGGCATATCACGGTCGATATCACCGACGCGATAAGCTCGTGATACGGGAGAAAGCCGATCAGACCGGGCAGGAACTGCATAAGACCCATATCGAGCAGCAGCACGACGATTCTCGTGACAAAGAACAGCAGGCTTTCTTTCGAAATCGCCGCAGCCGATTTGTTGCCGCTTTCAAAGACCCATCTGCGGTTGGGATAGTATGCAAACGCGATTCCCGCCGCGTTCTTCACTACCGTTGACAGCGTTTCGTTGAGATGAAACAGATAGAACGCCAGCGCGAACGCAATAAACGACACCAGCGTCGTAAGCGCGCCCACAACCAGATATTTGCCTTTTTCGGTCCCGAACAGAAGATGCCACGCCTTATTAATCAACTTTCTCATTCTTTCTTCCTCCGCCGCTTGGTTGCCCGGATACGGGACATATTTCGGCACGCCAAGCGGAAGGGAAGTGGGTGAAAACGCTTTCTTCTCCTCACGCTTACATTATAACATGCCGTACCCCGGTATTTCATCTCGGATTTGTCGCAATTTTTGGTGCATATCCGACAAAAAGGCGGTGGCTGATTTGTGCACGTCGCTGCAGATGCCGTTTTATGCAAGCAGATCGGCGATTATCGCGTTTGAAATCCAGAAGCCGTCTTCCGTCAGGAACAGCCTTCCGCCGGAATATCCGGCATACCCGAGATCAATGTATTTTTTTATTTTTCCTGCCAATTCCGGAGTAGCTTCAATACCCTCCGAAAGCCGCAGCCCGAGCATTATTCTTTCCTCCGCTGCTGCCTCCGGCGTAATCCTTTCAATATATCCGGCGTAATTGAACCGATACCCGGCGGCGTAGCTGTGTCCGCCCTCGCCGCAGCCGATGTATTCACCGCCGTGCCAGTAGTTTATGTTGTGAGCGGATTCGTAACCGGGAAGCGCGTAATTCGATATCTCGTAATGACGGTATCCCGCCTCCGCGAGCGTACGGCATATAAGCCGGTACATTGCATACTCCGTGTTCTCGTCGGCTTTTTTTACACCGCTTGCGTAAAACTCCGTTCCGTGTTCTATGGAAAGCGGATAAACGGATATGTGCTTCGGCCCGAGAGCAATAAGCTTTTTAAGATCTCTTTCCGTATCCTGCAGAGTCTGACCGGGAAGTGCGAACATCAGATCGCAGGATACGTTTTCAAATCCGGCCTTGTGTGCGTCGGATACGCACCTTGCCGCATCGGCGGCGTCGTGTATCCTGCCGATACGCTTAAGGGTGCCGTCGTCGAGCGACTGAACTCCGATCGACAGACGATTGAAGCCCGCATCTCTCATTCCGCGCAGGAAATCGGCGTCCACTGTCTTCGGGTTAACCTCGCAGGTAATCTCGGCGCCCTCCGGTACATTATGAACCTCCAGCGCGTAGGATACCAGACCGGTTAGCCTCGGAAGACCCATAACGGGCGGAGTGCCGCCTCCGAAGTAGATTGTTTCGGCTGTCGGCCGCAGTGCCGCGGCGTACATAATATCGTATTTTATGCGTTCGTATTCAAAATCGAGATCGTCCTCGGTGAAGCCGTCTCTCGATACGAACGAGCAATACGGGCATTTGTGCAGGCAAAAGGGGATATGAACGTACAGACTACTCATCGTCCAGCTTAAGCACCGCCATAAACGCCTCCTGAGGCACCTCGACGGTTCCGAAGGTGCGCATACGCTTTTTGCCTTCCTTCTGCTTTTCAAGCAGCTTTTTCTTTCTGGTTATATCTCCTCCGTAGCACTTTGCAAGCACGTCCTTTCGCATCGCCTTAACGGTTTCCCGAGCGATAACCTTACCGCCGATAGCGGCCTGGACCGGTATTTCAAAGAGCTGACGCGGTATATTGTCCTTCAGCTTTTCACATATGCGACGTGCGCGTGCATATGCCTTGTCCGCGTGGACTATGAACGAAAGCGCGTCTATAACGTCACCGTTCAGCAGTATATCCAGCTTAACCAGCTTCGACGGGCGGTATCCTGTCTGTTCGTAATCGAGCGACGCATACCCGCGCGTGCGGGATTTTAGCGAATCGAAGAAATCATATACAATCTCGTTAAGCGGAATGTCATAGTGAAGCTCGGCACGGTCCGTGTAGATATACTTCATATCAATGAATTCGCCGCGTCTGTCCTGACACAGCTCCATGACTGCACCGACATATTCGGGCGGAGTGATTATCGATGCACGTACTATCGGTTCGCGTGTCTCCTCGATTTCATCTGCGGACGGGTAATCCGACGGGTTGTCTATCATTACCGTCGTGCCTCCGCGTTTTACCACCTCATATATAACGCTCGGTGCCGTCGTTATAAGATCGAGATTGAATTCCCGCTCCAGCCGTTCTTCGATAACATCCATGTGAAGCAGTCCGAGAAATCCGCACCGGAACCCGAACCCGAGCGCGGCAGAGGTCTCCGGCTCGAACACCAGCGAAGCGTCGTTAAGCTGCAGCTTTTCTATCGCGTCCTTAAGATCTGCGTATTTTGCGCCGTCCGCCGGGTATATCCCCGCGAACACCATAGGTACGGCGCGGCGGAATCCGGGCAGCGGTTCCTCGCAGCCGTCCTCTGCCGTCGTTATCGTGTCGCCGACCATGGTATCGGAAATGCTTTTAATACTCGCGGTAAGGTAACCGACTTCGCCCGCGTACAGCCTGTCGCGCTTTTCGAGCGTAAACGCGGACATGGTGCCGACTTCCACCGCGTCGAACACCGCGCCCGTGTGGAACATCTTTATTCTGTCGCCGACACCTACCGAACCGTCCTTAACCCGGAAGAACACCACGACCCCTTTGTAGGAGTCGTAATACGAATCGAATATCAGCGCCTTCAGCGGAGCGTCCGGGTCGCCTTCCGGTGCAGGGACGTCCTTTACTATCCGCTCGAGCACCGCACGGATGTTGGTGCCGAGCTTGGCGCTTATCTCCGGAGCGTCCTCGGCGGGTATACCGATAATCTCCTCGAGCTCCTTCTTTGCCGCCGCGGGATTCGCCGACGCAAGATCGATTTTGTTTATTACAGGAACGATTTCGAGATCGTTGTCTATCGCGAGATAAGCGTTGGCAAGCGTCTGCGCCTGAATGCCCTGCGTTGCGTCAACTATAAGCAGAGCTCCCTCGCAGGCCTTCAGCGACCTTGACACCTCATAGGTAAAATCGACATGCCCCGGGGTGTCTATCAGGTTCATGGAATAGGTCTGTCCGTCTTCCGCATTGTAATCGAACCGTACCGCACGCGCCTTTATCGTTATCCCGCGTTCCTTTTCGACATCCATATTGTCGAGCATCTGCTCTCCGACCTCGCGCTCGGGTACCGCGTCGGTGAATTCAAGCAGACGGTCTGCAAGCGTGCTTTTGCCGTGGTCGATGTGTGCGATTATCGAGAAATTCCGTATTTTTTCAATTTCGTACATTTATTTTCTACTCCGTATCGTGGATGTGGTCAACATTCTGTAAGCAGATTCAACGCGCCCTCGCGTACCGAAAAGTTAACGGTGCTCTGCTCGCCCCCGTCCTCTCCGTCCAGCGTCCAGCCCGACGCACGGGGAAGGGTAATCGTTGCACTGCGTATATGACGTATCGATATCAGCCGGTTTTCAAACTTCTGCTGCACAAGATCTCCCAGCAGTGCGACCAGCTCGGCGGGGTTGTGCGGCGCGGCTATAAGACACAGCTCGAACAGCCCGTCGTCGAATTTTACCTCCGTGGATTTCAGGTGTATCATTCCGCCGACGCTCGTCGAGTTTGAAACGGAGCAGAAAAGGTATTCGCCCGAAAAACTGCCCGCGTCGGTTATCCCGGAAATCCGTATTTTTTCTATTTCTCCGACCGATTTTATTCCTTCAAGCACATAGGCGAGATGCCCTAACGAATTCTTAAGCGACTGACTTGTGGCATAGGATGTTTTTGTAAACGCGCCGGTCGCCGCAATATACGTGAAATACCTGTCGTTGAAGCTTCCGATATCGTATTTTTTGGGGGTTCCTTTTGCAATGATTTTTGCGGCGGCAATGAAATCTGTCGGTAAACCGAGCGACCTTGCGGTATCGTTGGTGCTTCCTACAGGAACATAACCGACGGCGACATCGCTCCCTGCCAGCATAACTCCGTTGACTGTCTCCGAAAGCGTGCCGTCACCTCCTACCGCGATTATCGAATCATAGCTGCTTGCCGAATTCTTTACTTTTTGGATCGTTGAAAGCTTGTTTTTTGTAGAGTAAACCGAAACCTCGGTGCCCGCATCGGACAGTATCTCAATAATACCGGGCAGTGCCTCACGCGATTTTCCGGTGCCGGAATGAAAATTCACAACGAGCAGTGCTTTTTTGTTCATTTCGTCCCTCCCGTCAGTGTTCAATGTATTGTACCACAAAAAAATGGGTATTGCAATATTCAGCCATATGTGTTATCATCATAACATAATGAGAAAATGGGGTAGTCTGGATGAAAAAAATTCTTTCCTTCATCATCGTTGCGGTTGTTCTGGTCGCGGCGGTACGCACGTGCGTTTCTTTGGAATCCTCCGCCGCCGGACTGCTTATGCCGGAGGATCTCGGCGGAATCAATAACGTTATGCTTACATACACCTTCGCGAAGAGCGGAGCGGTGTCCGGCAGGCACACGGTGACCGATTTATCACCGTACGTCGGGTATTACGATACCGACGGAGTGCTGCGGGACACTTTTTTTGATTCATTTCTGTTTCTGCCCTGCGTAACCACCGGCCCTTCGGGGGGAGCAATGTACAAAAGCAGCTCCAACCCGGGTATAGCTTCCGATTGGGAGGCATATCTCGACGATCTTTTCCGCGACGGATATAATCTCGATGCTTTGAACACTGCCGTGGGTAATATCGCGGCGGAGCTCGGGCTGGACGGATATAAGGCCGATATTTTCTTCACCGTGCTGTACCCCGTTCAGGGCCAGACGGGGTTCGGAACCATCGGCGGTGTGACCTATGATTTTTCCAAAGAAGCCGACCGTCTCGCCGTCTGCCGTTGGCAGATAGATAACTATATCGAAAGGTTTACGGCAGGGGGGTACGAGAATCTCAACCTCTACGGCTTTTATTGGTTCGAGGAGTATATCGAGACTTCTTCACCCGCCGAAAAGGCTCTGCTTACCGGGTATAATTCCTATGTTGCCGAAAAGGGCTATTCTTCAATATGGATTCCGTATTATAACGCCGAGGGCTGGAACCGGTGGAAGGAGTACGGCTTCACCGCCGCCTGCCTCCAGCCGAACTATATGTTCAATTCAAAAGCCGAATCCACGCGCATACAGACCGCGGTTTCAAAAGCGGCACAGTACGGTATGTGCAACGAGGTCGAGGCGTCCGGTTCTGTCGCCTCCAGCGCGGAATACTACAACCGGTATCTTACCTATCTGCGCGACGGAGCGGAATACGGTGCAATGAACGCGGTAAAAATGTATTACCAGGAAGTTTTCTTCTATTACAACTGTTATAAATCCGATATTCCCGAAGTCAGGCTGATTTATGATCTGACATATAAATACGCCAAGGCGACGCTGACGGAAGACGATATTAACGATTGCTTTATTGATGTATTCGACCCGACTTCCGGGTACGATACGGTCTCGCTCGGCTGCAGCTATACCGCCACTGCCGCGTATACCGGCTCAGGAACGCTCGATTATCAGGATATTTCCGGCACCGAGCTTACCGACGGCGTATACGGAGGTGTGTCTCTCGGAACCGAATGGCATTCGTTCTATAGGAAATATACCGAGAATGACGGCAGCTATCGCATAACCGTTGACCTGGGCGCCGTATATAATGATCTGCGTTGTCTGTACATGGAGTTCGGCAACGAGCATATGAGCGGGATAGCGGCGCCTTCGGCGGTCAGCTTTTACGTTTCGTCCGACGGAAAAGAGTATACACTGCTTTCCGTAATCGATGTTGCTTCCGATGTAATAGGTTATCCCGTATGTAAGTATGTTTCG
>SFLA01000061.1 GCA_004553575.1 Clostridiales bacterium | reverse complement strand
GCTGTAACTACCCTTTTCCACATTGATTACCGGAAAATCTGCATCTGGTGAGAAGGTAGCAGGCGCTTCTTTTTCTATTTGATAATAGTGGGCGATATCACTGCTGCCGCTTTCTTCATCGGTACCTAAAATCACCCGGCAATTTTTGGACAGAGGGATTCCCAAATCCTTGACCGCTTTGGCTGCCCAAAGTCCTGCTATTGCCGGGCCTTTATCGTCCGCAGAACCGCGTCCATACAGTTTTCCATCCAGAATTTTAGGTTCAAATGGCTTGGTTACCGTCCAATCGTCCCCCACCGGCACAACATCCAAATGGGCCAGAATATCCAAGCCGCGTTCCTGTTCGTTCAAATCAATGGTAAATATCGAAAAGTAATCCTGTAGGTTTTCGTTGTGCCTTCCGTCGTGGAAGAATCCTGTCCTTACAGATTCGGCGGCGGATTTCATTGCAATACTGCTGGAGGTTTCTATCCGCTTTGCGGTGCCGATATACAGCGCCGTAAAGGCGACGGCGATAACGAAGGTTATCAGCAGCATCATATATGCTACCATCTTGATCTTAAGCTTGCGTATCACTTTGCGGCAACCTCCAGATGATAGCCTATCCGTCTTACCGTGTTTATCGTTACTTCGGAGCCGAGAAACGACAGCTTTTTGCGCAGAAACGATATATATACCTCGACATTGTTGTCCTCTGCGTCGGATTCATATCCCCATACCTTGGTAATTATATCTTCCTTCGGCAGTATCACCTTGGGAGACTGCATCAGAAGGGACAGTATTTCGAACTCCTTGAACCCGAGATGTATCGATTTTTCGCCGCAGTACAATGTGTAGTTTCCCAGATTAAGAGTCAGATCGTCAAACTTAAGCTCATCGAGAACCACATCGCCCTGTCGGCGGGTCACAGCTCTCACCCGCGCCAGCAGCTCGTCCGTGGAGAACGGCTTTGTAAGATAATCGTCGGCGCCGCAGTCAAGACCGCGGACCTTATCGGTTACTTCGTCGCGCGCCGTAAGCAGGATGACCGGAGTGTTAACGCCGCTCTGACGCAGCTTCTTTACCACCTCGAATCCGTTAAGCTTGGGCAGCATGATATCAAGGATTATTACGTCGTATATTCCTGACTGAGCATAATACAACCCGTCCTGACCGTCATAAACCGCATCACAGTTGTATTTATTGCTCTTCATTATTTCGCACAGCGAATCAGCGAGTCTCACCTCATCCTCTACCACTAGGACCAGCATGTTATTTCCTCCGTTATGTTTAATGATATTGAATAAAACACACAATGCTGAAAACAGCATTAAAGCCGGTTTTAAAAAAGGACACCTAGGTGTCCTTTTTTGTCAGTCTTTGTACTGCTCAACCGAAAAACTGGATTTGTGTGTGTTTTTCAGCAGCCCCAGCGCGAATATGGACAGCGATACCAGCGCGAACAGCGCGTCTACTATCAGTACCTCAACAATATTTACGCCCGAAGCGGAGGTGAAGGGGAGCTTTATGAATGAACCGAAGGCTCTCAGGGCGTTGTGAAGCGGAATTCCTTTGTCCGCAATCGTCTGGTAAGCGGTGACGAGTACACGCGCCGCTATATCGGCCGCAAAGGTCATAACGAATACCGCCGACGTTACCGCAGTGTCCTTGGTACGGCAGAATAGGTGCGAAAACAGGTATGTAATCAAAGCCACCGCAAAGCATATGACCGAAAAACCGTATGTATAGCCGCTAATGCTTCCGCCGCCGTTCAGTATTTTTGCGAGAGCAGCCACTCCGATAAACAGAGCCGCACCGATAAGAGCTCCGATAACGGCGCCGATACAACCGAGCAGCCTCTGCTTTTTTGTGGCGGTGCTTCCGGATTTTTTGTCGTGCTCCAGCGAAGCCGACAGCGCACAGCCCTCGCATACAAGGCGAAGCATTCCGTCAGAATTGAGTATCATTATCTTTCCGTCGCCGAATTCCTTTCCGCAGATAACGCAGTGACGTGAATTCGGCACCTCGTTGGCTTTAAGCAACTCGACAACGGAATCTATCATGCTTCTGAAATCCTTGAGCTCCGAATCCAGGGTGACGGTTATTCCGTCTGAATCGACAGAACAGGCACATTTTCCGAATTCGGAAACCGTTTCGTTCAGCGCCTGAGTAAACTCGTAAACATATACGGAATTGTCCTCGTCCGTGTCGAAAGGACAACCGAAAAACGCAGTCCGCTTACCGTTTTCGTCGTAAACTGCCAGGAGATAATCCCTGTAAATCCCGTATGCACGCTCGTCTCTGGTGCCACCGAAAGCGACATTATTCAACCCTAAATCCCCGGCAAGAACCTCTGTGGCTTTTGTAAGCATAGTGATACACTCCTGTGATAAATCTTTTTTTATTTTATCATATACGGCAGTGAAGTGTTTAACAAATTGTTAACAATTCGGCTATACAGTCACCGAGGCAGCCTGTAAGGAATCCGAGCGAACAGTACGAAAACAGCTTTGGGTGGGATTCGATTACTTTGCCGGCAAGCATAACGCAAGCAACGGAGCCGAGCGCCAGCCCGGCGCCGAGCGGAAGCAGAAATGCTATATCTCCCGTCTTAAGCGCATCCGCCGTCCTGACGTACATTCCCAGAAAATAAAGCATGTATGTGAAGCTCAGACCGGGAAGAACCAACGCTGCGGAAAGCAGACAGCCCGCGGCCAGTATATACAGCGTTCCTCCGATGCTTAAAAACAGGCATTTCATTCCGGCGTTTATAAGTGCAGGCACGGCGGCGCAGCATAAAAAGGCGCATATTGCCGAAGCATTTATTCCTTTTTTAACGGTTTTTATTGCCTGAAGCACTGCCGATGCCGCAATAATTGCCGTTACCGCAATGCGAACCGCGGCAGGACAGTCCTCAATAATCGAGGCGGCAACAGGGAAGAGGAGCAATAAAGCCGCCGCACCACCCGCTCCGCAGGAAAGCAGGAACTTTAGGTCGCTTTTCGGCTTTGCCAGCGCAAGTATAAGACGGTCGTATATTCCCATGGCGATCGCCGCGCTTCCGCCGGAAACGCCGGGTACTACCGTCGCACAGCCGGTCAGAAAACCTTCAAGCAGGTATACAAATATCTTCATAATATCTCCGTTTCCGCAGCCGCAGGCGAGTCAGCTTCGCATGAAAGGTTTTTCAGAGTGTTTTTTATCGGTTTTTGCGGAATATTATTGACAAACATGCAAAAAAACTGTATAGTCTATCTGTTATGATTTTATGCTTTACGGAGGGCTGAAAATGAGCAATAAGCTGCTCGAGCTCAAGAATATATCGGTATGTTTCGACGGCGAAGCGATATTGAAAAACATAAACCTTTATATATGCAACGGCGAGTTCGTAACCTTACTCGGCCCGTCGGGCTGCGGTAAGACGACTACTCTCCGCATAATAGCCGGATTTGTTAATCCCGACAGCGGCGATGTGCTTTTTGACGGCAAACGTATTAACGATATACCGCCGTATAAACGCGAAATAAACACTATTTTCCAGAAATATGCGCTTTTCCCGCATCTCGATGTTTATGAAAACGTCGCCTTCGGTCTTCGCATAAAAAAGCTTCCGGAGAGCGAGATTCGGGCCACGGTGTCGGAAATGCTTTCGCTCGTCAATCTCAAGGGCTTCGGCAGCCGCAATGTAGAATCGCTTTCCGGCGGACAGCAGCAGCGCGTTGCAATAGCCCGCGCACTGGCGGTTCGTCCGAGGGTGCTTTTGCTCGACGAGCCGCTCGGAGCTCTGGATCTTAAGCTACGCAAAGATATGCAGAACGAGCTTAAAGGAATTCAACAGCGTCTGGGAATAACCTTTATATACGTTACCCACGATCAGGAAGAAGCGCTTTCGATGTCCGATACGGTCGTGGTTATGGATAACGGAGTCATACAGCAGATCGGCACTCCGCTCGACATTTACAACGAGCCGAAAAATGCATTCGTTGCCGATTTCATCGGCGAGAGCAATATTCTCGACGCGAGAATGATCGAGGATTACCGCTGTTTCTTCTCCGGAAGGGAATTCAAATGCCTCGACAGCGGGTTTTCCCGCAACGAACCGGTTGATGCCGTTGTCCGTCCCGAGGATGTGGATGTCGTCCCGGTAGGGGAGGGTATGCTTTGCGGTACCGTTACCAGCGTAACCTTTAAGGGAGTTCACTTCGAGATAATTGTCGATATAGGCAACTTCAAATGGATGATCCAGACCACAGATTTCCACGAGGTCGGAGCACGCATCGGTCTTAATATAGATCCTGACGCTATCCATATAATGAAAAAGAGCGAGTATTCCGGAAGATTCGGTGATTACAGCACTTTTTCAGACGAGATCGAAGAAATGTCGATCAATGAAGAGGAAAACTGAAATGACGGGTAAGAAAAGTCTGGGTCAGCGCCTTCTCGCTGCGCCACATATAGTCTGGTCCGTCCTGTTTATTATTGCACCGCTCGCAGTCGTTGCGTTTTATGCAATGACGGATTCGTCGTTTTCGTTCACCGGCAGTAATTTTTCACAGATATTTTCCGACGGTACCTCAAGCGTGTTCGCTTTATCTCTCGCGTTCGCTTTCTTTTCCACTGTCATATGCCTGCTCATCGCATATCCGCTCGCGTACTTTATATCGCGCTGCAAGCCGCGTAATGCCGGTATGCTGATAATGCTGTTCATGCTGCCCATGTGGATGAACTTCCTGCTCCGTACCTATGCGCTTTCCTTCCTGCTCGAGGATACAGGACCTCTTAATAAATTGCTCGAGCTTATTGGGCTCGGCAGAGCAACGCTTATTAACACCTCGGGCGCCGTTATTCTCGGAATGGTGTACAACTTCCTGCCGTATATGCTGCTTCCGATCTATTCGGTTATGTCGAAAATTGATCGCAGCCTTATCGAGGCGGCCGAGGATCTCGGCTGTAACCGCACGAACATCATGTTCAAGGTGATTATGCCGCTCAGCATACCCGGAGTAGTGTCGGGTATAACCATGGTGTTCGTCCCGTCGGTCAGTACGTTCTATATTTCGCAGCAGCTCGGACCGACAGACTTCGTGCTGATCGGCGACGTTATAGAGACGTACTTCAAATCATCGGCGGCATCTTCATATCATGTAGGCTCGGCAATCTCGCTGGTACTCATGGTGCTTATATTTATCTGTATGGCTGTTATGAACCGGTTTTCCGACGGTGATACGGGAGGTGCTTTGGTATGAAGACAGGCTCAAAGCTGTATATGGCCTTTGTTTTCGTGCTGCTTTATGCGCCGATCGCCGTTCTTATATTCTTTTCCTTCAATTCATCGAACAGCATGGCTGTTTTCGAAGGGTTTTCGCTTAAGTGGTACAAAGAACTGCTGCATAACGACGAGGCAATAAACGCGCTTGTCAACTCGCTTTATCTCGCGGTTTCTTCGGCGATTATTTCAACCATTCTCGGAACACTTGCATCGATCGGTATATTCAGTCTCCGCTCGCGCTCGCTGCGCAAGATGGTTACGAATGTTACCAACATACCGATGATGAACCCGGATATTGTAACCGGCGTTTCCATGATGCTGCTTTTCGCGCTCTGCGGCACGGTCGTAGCTCACGGAATACTCGGATTTTGGACACTGCTCATTGCGCACATCACCTTTAACCTTCCGTATGTAATCCTTTCGGTAATGCCGCGGCTCAAGCAGATGGATACCCATCTGCCGGAGGCGGCAATGGATCTCGGCTGTACTCCCTTACAGGCTTTTTTCAAGGTCGAGCTGCAGGAGATATTGCCGGGTGTGCTTTCAGGACTTCTTATGGCGTTCACCCTCTCGCTTGATGATTTCGTTATAAGCTACTTCTGTGCCGGCAACAGCTTCCAGACACTTCCGATCTATATCTATTCGCAGACAAAACGCCGGGTAACACCGGATATGAACGCGCTGTGCGCCGTAATATTCGTAGTTATTCTGATTCTGCTTATCGTCAGAAATCTGATGGCGGGCAGACAATCCGGAAAATCGACCCGCAAAGCGAGGTCGTAAAATTAAATATAAATAAAGGAGTAAAAAAGTTGACCAAAAGAATCGTTGCCGTTTTTATTATGGCAATTATCACCGTTTGCACCCTTGTTTCCGTTTCTTCGTGCGCTCGGGAGGAGAGCGATTTTTCCGTTACCGAGGCTACCGCTTCTATCGATTACAGCGCCTATGAAGGTATAACCCTTAATGTTTATAACTGGGGCGAGTATATATCCGACGGAAGCGACGGTACCGTTGACGTAAACGAGGAATTTACCCGGCTTACCGGTATAAACATCAATTATACGAACT
>SFLA01000060.1 GCA_004553575.1 Clostridiales bacterium | reverse complement strand
CATGCCGGCTCTGCGGAACCCATGGTCTGCTTGTCACTTGTCATAAGTGTTTCTCCAATTCTTCAACCGCACTGATATCATTCACACATGCGTAACCGATCACAGAGACTGCTTCAACCAAATCAAGAACGTCGCACACAATTCTTTCCCGCATTTGTATGTCTCCTGAATCAAAACTGCATTGGGCGGTTATTCTTTTGACTTTCTCCGCTAAAGATAACCTGACGACAGTGTTTTCGGCGCCCTGTTCCAGAAGAATAATTCTGTGTATAGGTGCCGATATATTGCGGCAGGTACCGGATTTCCCGGTTGCCCAGCACCCGCCTGCGTAATACATACCGTTTTGCCGGAATACAATAGCGCGGTCTTCGTTTACCGTGATTGCGTTCCTGGCTTGGCTCCAGAAATTTGCCTGCGTAGATTTCCCGGTACCGCTGGGTGCGCAGAAAAGCAGGGCCTTACCCCGATAAAAAACATATGATGCGTGTAAAACGAATTCATCCCGTTCCGGTAGAATCTTTGCCGTCTCCGCTGCGCTGAACAGGTTTGCGACAGTTATTTCCGGCAGCAGCGACTCCCGAACAGATACTTTAAAACGGTTTCCGTCCCGTTTTACCTGCAAAGACGGTATCCGTTCAGACTCAATGTTTGCCTGCACCGGACAAATCTCATATAAATAATCTTCTTTTACCGTATCTTCGGCAAGAAAAGACCGATATGAGGCGTTTTCTTTAAGGAGACAAGGCGATACGATACGAAACACGGACGTTCCGAATTTATATTTTTTATCACTTACCATACGTTACAAACATCACTTTCGACCATTTCCCGGAAGCATGTATTGCGTTGCCTTTGTATTCTGCTCCCGCGGCCAGACCTGCAGGAACCCTGAACCGGTATGTGATTCCGCCGACAAAAGTATCCCCGGATACGGTTTTGTAGAATACGGAAATCTCTTTATTGATATCCGTTCCGGAAATATTCTTAACGGTTATAAATCCGTCGGAAACCGTTATTTCAAGCTCGTCCTCATACACTGACGGCTCTTCCTGAAAATATGCAAACGATTCGATTTCCGCGGAGACGGTTCCCGATGCTTCTTCCCATTCTTTTTTATCCGCTTCAAATACCCGAACCGTTTTTCCGGCCGGAAGTGTGGAAAGAATGAAGGAATACTGTTGCTCGCCGACAGTAACCTTAACGGATGCATACTGGATGGTGCGGTCCCCGTCATTGAAGAAGGTTGCGGATAACATGCTCTCCGTAAATTCATCTTTGCCGTCCTCCGGAAAATTTCCGGTGACCTCCGACAGCTTCGTGAGAATCAACCCGGAGCCGAGAGCTATCGTTTCTTCCGACAGTTCCACCTGCTGCTTATCATCTTCGGAGGGACTGTCCGAAGCGGAGTTTTCGGTATTATCCGTTCGGGACCTCAGCAGACACACTGTTAATATAACCGCCGTGACGGCAAGAATCGTCACAGCAATTAAGATTATCCTCTTCATTTGCCGTCTCATAATTTCCTCCGTATTTCCGAATCATTCCGGGATCAGAAAAGCCGTGCCCGCCCGCATTTGCGGGCGGGCATTCGCAAAAAGCCGAGTTATTCCTTCATCAGGAAGAGAAAACGCTGGTATCTTCCGTAGGAACGTGGTAGCAGAAAATCGGATCTTCAAGATCGATATCACAAACACCCGGATTCGTCGAAAAAACAATCCAGCCATTATCATTAAAATATCCGCAGGTATTTCCGTCCGTGTTGGTTCCCGCATATCTGCACACTGCCGCTATACTGCCTGACAAAGAGAAATTAACGAATTCAACACAAGGCTTTGAATATGATTTTCTCTTCACGAGATTGTTTTCCATAGTGAAATTCTCCTTTCTCTTATTACTTTCTTACAGTAACAACCGTTTCTTCCGGCGCGGCTGCGATTCCGTCTTCACTGTATGCGATAACATCAAACGTATACGTTCCGGCGGTATTTATCTTCGTTTTGTAGATCCATACACGCTTGTAGGTTGCCGGATTCCTGAAGTTGAATTCGCGAATCCGAATGTATTCCGTAATCACGGTGCCGTTTACGGTTATCGAATCAACATCCTCGGACGTCGTAACCATCAGTAAAGACCACTTCTTGGCACGTCCTGCCTTCCAGACGGCAGAGAAGTATTCCGGTTCAAATACCGTTACCGCTTCCTCCTGTCGGTACAGGGCACGCATCAACATGGGAGCGTCTTCAATCGTCTCCTCGTCAATTAACACTTTTACTAACGGCTCGCTGTCGGATGAAGTGAACTTAAGGTTGGTAACGGAAATCACCGCGCGCTCGGTACTGTTGGACAGAGTGATTATACCGGTTTCGTACTTACCGGTAACTCCGTTCAATGTCCAGCTCAGACCGTCCAGCCTGTAATACATATCCGTCGCCGTCGTAACGGTCCGGAAGTCCTTTTCTCCCAACTTAAGGGTGGCTGCGTCGCCGTAGGCAAGCTTGACTCCGATCTGCACGCTCTCGGGCTTCTTATCCGCAGTAAGCTTGAAGGAAACGCCCTGACCGTATGCCAGATAGGTCTCATTGTTGGGACCGGGGTTTGCGTAATCCGTGATATTGCTTGTGTTGTCCTTGCCGTCGATGAACACAACACCAGATGCCTGGCCTGTCACATTCAGTGCTTTCTGTTCCCCAACCAACAGATCGCGCAGGGTCACATACAGGGGTGCGTACTCATCATCCTGCTTATGGGCATTGTTCGCCGTGGTATCATTCTTCGCAGGGTCATAAATGCGTACAGCGTCCAGCCAGAAGCTATAGCTTCCGTCTCCCTGATGATCCAGTATGTTGAGATAGGCTACCTGAATTATAACCTCATAGGTTCCGTAGTCAAGACCTTCCGCCTTGATGACCGGCACCTGCCAGATCGTATCCTCTGCATTCTTATCGACAACCCAACCGTCGGTTTCATTGTACGTGTAGCCATAGTAGGTGTCTACGGAATACCTCGTAACTTTTTTGGTGTTCTTATCCGTTACCGTGACCGTAATCGTACCTGAATCGCTATTGGTAAGGGAGATGATATCAAAGCCCGTGCCGGTGAAGGTAAATTTTGCCTCCGGGGCGTTGGACTTTGAGCCGGCCGGGGCGTCCACGGTAACCTTGTGGGCGGAGCCCAGGCTGTATCTGGTAAAGCCCGTATAGTGGCTGTCGTAACCGTAGAGGTTATTGGCGTCAATCGCGCTCAGACTGGAGCTGCCCGGGCGGTCCTCATCCTGCACCGCGCCTTTCTGCTCCGTTCCGTCTACGGTCCATACGCCGATCGTATCGCCCTCGGAAGTATTCTTCGCATTGGTGAAGGTTACGAAGCTGTCCTCGTAGTAAACGGCAGTCGCAGGGATAACGGTTACGGTTCCGTAATAATAACCGCTGTTCTCGCTGCCGCCGTAATACACGGCATAAGAGAACTTCTCCGCATTTTTCATCTGCATATCGGAAGGCGTGTAGCGTATTACACTGTCCTCCGGTGCGGACGCATTCGCGATCACCGTCGCCGTACCGTGCGCGCCGGTAAATTCGGTGGTTTTAAACGCCGCAACTGCATCGCCGTTTACGGCACCGTCCGTTTTTTCGATGCCGACATACTGCAGCGTACCCTTGTCATAGAACATATCGTTCTTAAGCACATGGATATCAACCGGCAGGCCGTAATCGATAACGACCGCATCCGGAACAGCCTTAACGGTGTAGACAACGGCAAACCAGACAACCGTATGAGTGTAATCGTAGCTGAGATTATCCGTGCTTGTTTCGGTGGTGGGGTCGCCGCCGTACTCGGTGACATAAGTCGTAAGTACGGTGCTCTCACCCTTTGTTATCGTCCAGCCGCCGGTGCTGTTGGAGTTGATCCATACTCTGTAAGCGGAAGCGGGGTCGTACAGGCTGTAGCCTTCCGGCAAAACACCGGACGCAGCAATATCGGCCTGTACTTTCATCCCGCTGTTCAGAAGCACTTCGCTGTAAACGACAGGGTTGGTCACGGCAACCTTATTGGCAAAGGAGCCGGTGGCGCCGGTGGACTTGTTTACGATGATCTCGCCGTTTTCATTCACAAGATAGAAGGCATAGCTTACGTTGGCGCTCTTCCATGCAAGGACCGGGGATACGGTGTCCTTTTTCGCTTCGTTGCCCAGCCAGTTGGTGTAGTGCAATGCGGCGCTCTCGTTGGTCGGATAAGAGCCGGCCTCTCTTGTGCCTTCCTTAGAACCGGTGAGATAGACATAGTAGCTCAGCGCAAGCTCCGTCTGGTTGACGGTACCCATCTTCCAGTAGAAGGTCTCCGGCGCAAGATTATAATCATTCGTTCCATCTCCGTTGGTATCAATGGAAACCGTACTGCCGGTGGTATTATACCAGAAGGTATTGGCGCATATCACGCCGTCAACGAGAATGTTGCCGCTCTTCTTATCGGAATAGGCCTCGGTTCCGTCTGCGTTGAACGTCACCGTCTCCAGCACGGTGAAAGTTCCCTTCCGCTTGCCTATTTCGGATTCCGCGACGCCGTCGGCCTTTGTATAGATGTCATAGGCCCGTACGGTGATCTCCGGCGTAATGGTTTTTGTTGTTTTACCATCACTCAACGTATAGGTCGAGGATGCCATCTGCAGATCAAAGTCTGAGCCCATGGTGTCCACGAAGCGGGCATTGGTCGCAGCGTAAGCAATCTCATTGCCAATGGAAGAAAACGCACTGTTTAATTCATCCGCCGTGTTAACTTTATAATAGAACTTCGTAGGATCGGAGGAGATGTTCTTCAGCACGTATTCCATGCTGGCAACCGTAATCCGGTTATCCTGCTCCAGGCAGAAGCCGATGGAATACATGGTAGCGCCCAGACCCGGAAGCTGCGTCATATACTGCTGTCCGCCGTAATTGTCCGTGGAATCCTTGCGGATCACTGTATACATCGCATTGGGATCTCCCTTGATGGCTTCCGCCATGCGGTGTTTGTTGCCGGAACCGTTATAGAAATAATTATGGGCGTTAGTATCCCACATATTATCTGTTACGGTACCCTGCAGCCAGTTGTTCCAGTTTTCCGCATCAGACTGGGAACTGAAATAGTTGTACTGGAACGGCGCGCCGTCGGACATGAAGATGACAAACAGATCCCGCTCTTCCCCGTTTTGCGCATTCTGTTTCAGAATCGCTTCGCCAAGCTGATAAACCGCATCAAAAGCGTAGTCGTAGTTTGTGCCGCTGCTTGTATTAATGCTGCTAATCACAGACGCGGCCTGAGCTGCTGTCACAAAGGCATCGGCGTTCAGTTGCGCGGACCCGGTATAGACCAGAGCATCATTTGTGCCATTGCGAGTCGAAGTACCATTTAAATGGTCAACTGATTTAAGACGATATTGTAAATTATCCGCTCCGCTAGTTACATAACCGTTGAAGTCCGCTATCGCTATACGGATATCCTGTGCTTCGCCGTCAGCTCCAACTGCCTGGAGCTGTGTCACAAGAGCGGTCAGCGATTCGCGCAGTACCTCGATTCTGCTCTTACTGCTGCCGGACGTTGTATTGTTCATAGAGGAAGAAGTATCCACCATAATTATTACGTCCGCGCCCTTTTTAACGGGAACGCCGGTGGCGGTGAGCTCGACTCTCGCAATGCCGCTGGACTGGAAGTCGATGCCCTCGGCGGTTTTGCCCACGCGGACAGCGCCTTCATGGGGGTACTCGGGATAGTTGTTTCCGGATTTCGGCGTAACATGCAGGGTATATCCGGTTACGGTCTTACCGCCGTATGTAACCGTTAACCCGGTGTAATCGCCCACGGTGTTTTTATTGAAGTCCCCGGAAAGCATACCGAGGGTAACATCCACCGTTCTGGTGCTTCCGTCGGAATAGGTAACGGTAAGCTTGGAGCCGGTCTTTGCATAATTGGAGGCTCCGGTTTTGACTGTACCTTCCATCGGAGAGATTTCGATATGGTCAATCGTCAGTTCCGGAACGGTGACCTTTGCGGTGCCGATAATTATGTTCTTATAGCGAACAGTTACGGAGTATTCGCCGGGTTCTCCGTTATAGACGGAATCCAGCGTCCATGTGATATTCGCATTGTCGTCCGCAAGTGTTGTTTCGATGCTCTTATCCTGCGAAATGACCACATCGATTCCGTCTTTTACCGCCGCAAGAGCATCCGCCGCAGAGGTTCCGGGAACTACCGTATATTCCAGAGGACCCGTAAGCTTTGCATATTCGGCGGAAGTCTGTAAAGTGGTTTCTTCGTAGATATAAACGCGGTTGGTTGAGGAACCGGAACTTAACATCGTGAAAGAAGAGCTGATATAACGGTTCTTAGAGGTTTCATACAGACCGTAATCTGCGTTATACCGCCATGTTGTTCGACTGTCACCGGAGTCATTTGTTGTAGTTAAAGAGTCACCAGCATCTTTCTTGCCACGCAAATATTTGCCGGTGTTGCTGACATTCCGGAATTTATTGGCATTTGTATACGTCCACTGGGCAGTATTTGCAGGCGCCTC
>SFLA01000059.1 GCA_004553575.1 Clostridiales bacterium | reverse complement strand
CTGCCAGGAAACCGATGACGGTGGCGGCGGCAGCTATGAGGGCAAGGCAACCATCGGACTGCATCCCGAAACCTATGAGCCGTATCTTTCTTCGCTTGTTTCGGTAATCAAAGCGGCACAGCCGGACGCAAAACTGTTCTTTCATCAGACCTGGGCTTATGAGCTGGATTCAAGCCATTCCGATTTTGTGAGATATGGCAATAATCAGGCCGCAATGTTCGATTGTATTAAAAAAGCAAGCGAAAAAGCGGCAGAGTCTATCGGAGCCGGGTTGATTCCGACAGGCAAAGCTATACAGATATTGCGGGAAACGGTACCGGACTTTGATTACAAAAACGGCGGACTTTCCCTTTGCAGAGACGGATTTCATTTGTCACTTGATTACGGCAGATTCACAGCCGCTGCGGTATGGCTTTATTTCTTAAGCGGAAAGCAAATCAAAACTGAGGAATTCGGAGATTTCGATACCCTGCTTTTGAGAAAAATCACTGATGTCGTGAACCGTCTGTAAAAGACCGTAATTCCGGATTTCCGGCACCCGGCTGAACTGCCAGGTACGGTTGAATATATTGCAATCAGCTTTACATAATGCATTAAAGCCGGAACGGTTTTACTCCTTACGCGTTTGAAAATCATAAACCGCTTACCGTGGCGAGCGCCGTGCTGAGCTTTGAGGGAACCGGTTCTTTTCAGTTCAGTCCGGGTTCGGTTTTTGTTCTCGGAGCGTGCATCTGCCGGGGATTTGAGAATAACTGCACCAAGATGATCAGCAATAAAAGCTCTGTTGAAATTGTTATAATTAAAGGGACCTTTTCGGGCTTGGGAAATCTGATAATCGCGCTGATTATCGGCGAAAAGCTGCCGCCCGTTAAATGGCTGCTTTGCGTGCTGCTGTTGGGATTTGCGGCGTACGGGTTAAGCATACATTTTTACATTACGGCGCAGAAAGATCCGGGGGCGGAAAAAATAGCGCGTTTTATTCCGTGGCACCGTTTTTGGGAGCTGCATTCGGTATGATAATCTTCGGCGAAAGACCGGGCGTCCGGTTCTGGGCTGCTCTTGTCATTATGCTTGTCAGCACTTATTTTATGGCAAGAGATACTCTGGAACCGAAGCGCAAAGATCGGAATTCTTAAAACAACACGCCGCCAACAGTTTTTTACCGGTTGGCGGCGCTCTTTTTGTTTGTATGGCTGTTCAAAGCTTTCCGACGCGTGTACCGGATTACGGCCTGACCGGTACGGCTGTATTACGGTGCGGAAGCGGAGGTAAAACGCCTATCTGCCGCAGAGCAGAGCCGCGGTCTTTGCCGCGAGACGGGCGTTATTATAGACAAGCATTATATTCGATTCGAGCGAATCTCCTCCGGTAAGATCTTTTATCTTCGCCAGAAGGAACGGCGTGGTCGCCTTGCCGTGTATGCCACTCCGCTTCGCTTCCTCCACGGCTTCATCAATGGCCTTGTTTATAATCTTTTCGTCCATCGAATACTCTTCGGGGATAGGATTGCCGACAAGCATGCCGCCGCGCAGACCCATATCGAGCTTGGCACGGAATATGGCCGCAAGCTCCTCCGGCGTATCGACCCTGCAGTCCACACCGAAGCCGCTGCGGCGAGTGTAGAAGGCGGGGAGCTCGTCGGTGCCGTAACCTACAACCGGTACTCCCTTTGTTTCGAGATATTCGAGCGTAAGTCCGAGATCGAGTATCGATTTTGCGCCGGCACATACTACCATTACCGGCGTCATTGCAAGCTCCTCGAGGTCCGCGGATATATCCATGGTTGTTTCGGCTCCGCGGTGGACTCCTCCGATACCCCCTGTAGCAAACACTTTTATACCGGCCATTGCCGCAATAATCATTGTCGTCGCAACAGTGGTTGCGCCGTCCAGCCCGCGTGCGCAGATTATCGGAAGATCGCGGCGCGACACCTTTGCGATATCCGACCCGCCGCGCGCAAGACGTGCTATCTGTTCCTCGGTTGCTCCGGCGACGAGTTTTCCGCCGATAATGCATATCGTTGCGGGAACGGCTCCGTTTTCGCGTATAATCCGCTCGACGTTAAGCGCGGTTTCCATATTCCGCGGGTAGGGCATTCCGTGTGAAATAATAGTGCTTTCAAGCGCGACCACCGGCTTTCCCGCCGAAAGTGCCTCACTTACCTCGGGATTGACTGAAAGGTATTTGTTCATGATTCGAAATCCTCGTAATTTTCTTTAGCTCTGCGCTCGATCATATCCATTGTCAGATCGCGGCAAACCGGTAATTCGCTTTCGACGCAGAATGCCGAAGCTGCCTGACTCAGCATTGCCGCCTGTTTTACGCTCCTGCCGTCCAGCAGCGATTTTATAATAACGGCACTGCCGGTATCTCCGGCGCCGTTGTCATTAATAAACTCTGCCCGGCAGGGCGGGACAAGATACTGACCGTCCTTATCGGCGCACAGGGCTCCGCGCGCACCGCATGAGATGAACAGGCGCCTTACCCCTTTTGAAAGCATGTTCCTGGCGGCATATTCGATTCCCTCAAGGTCATCGATCTTGACGCCGAGAAAAACTTCCGCCTCTCCGAGATTGGGTTTCACGGTGTCGAGCCTGCCGAGGAACGGACGTATTTTTATAGCTTTCGGGGCCGACACCGGGTCGCAGAACATAGGGCTGCGGCAGTTCTCCGTGAGATATTCGATAACGGATACATCCATATTCGTATCGACGCATACCATGTCCGCACCGTTTATAATATCCATGCGTCGCCGTATAAACTGCTTTGTTATCCTGTTGTAAAGTTCCATATCGGATACGGCGACAAACATCGCGCCGGTATCGTCCGTAACTGAAATATATGACGTTGCATTTCCGCCGCGAACGGTAAGGGAATGCGATATGTCGATTCCGACGTCGGTGCAGGATTTTTTAAGCAGCTGCGAATGCCGGTCGGTGCCGAATGCGGATATGAAAACCACCTTTTCGCCCAGCCGCGCAAGATTCTCCGCGATATTTCTTCCGACTCCTCCGCATGAAATCCTCAGCTTTCCGGGATTGGACTCACGAAGCATCAGTTTTTTGTCCGGGGTGGCGAAGTAATCGATATTTGAGCCGCCTATGACGACCACATAGCCGTTTCTGCCCATTGGCTATATCCTTTCGAATATCCACATATGCGATGAATATTCAAGCGTTTCGGGCGCGTATACGCCGAATCCCATCAGCTCGGAGCCGGTGTATTCCTCTCCGGACAGAGTATCGCGGTAGCGAGCGTCCGGAACAAGCCCTCTTAACTTAATCCTGCGTACGCTGCGGTTCATTCTGACTTTGGTGAGCACGTATCCGACTATGCAGACCTTGCCGTCTTCGGATACCGTGCACCACGCGGCGTAGTCCTTTCCGCGGGGGCCTCCGAGCCGGTAATAACTTCCGTCTGCAAATATTCCGCCGTACTTTTTGTACAGCGCGACGGTGGCGCGTACCCGTTCGCGGTCTTCCTCGGAGAGGGCGGTCGGGTCAAGCTCGTACCCGAACGATCCGGTAAAGGCTGCGGTGAATCTGGTCATAAACGGGGTGACATGGCCTGTCTGGTGGTTGGGAGATGCGGAAACATGCGCCGACATCGATGAAAGCGGGTACACGAGCGAGGTGCCGTACTGTATCTCCAGACGTTCTATGGCGTCGGAATTATCGCTCGTCCATACCTGCGGCATGTAGTAAAGCAGCCCCGCGTCGAACCTTCCTCCTCCGCCGGAGCAGGATTCAAACAGCACGTCGGGGAATGACGAGGTAAGCCTTTCGAGCAGCGAGTACAGCCCGAGATAATACCTGTGAGTTATCTCGCCCTGGCTTTTTCCGGGATTGGTATCGGACCCCACCTCGGTCATGTTCCGGTTGAAATCCCATTTAACATATGAAATCATTCCGGTCTCGAGCACCGCGGATAATGAATCATATATATAATCCGTGACATCGGGATTCGACAGGTCGAGTATCAATTGGTGACGTCCTTCGGACCTTGGCCTGCCGTCTATATGCAGGCACCAATCCGGATGCGCGCGGTAAAGGTCGCTGTCAGGCGATACCATTTCCGGCTCGAACCATATTCCGAGCCCGATTCCCTTTTTCTTAAGGGGAGCGTACACGCCTTCCAACCCTCCGGGCAGTTTATCGCGGTTGACCGTCCAGTCGCCGAGCGAGCAGTTGTCGCTGTTGCGCCTGCCGAACCAGCCGTCGTCAATGACCATAAGCTCAATACCGAGCTCTGCGGAGCATTCGCCTATTTTTACAAGGCGGTCGGAATCGAATCCGAAGTAGCACGCCTCCCAACTGTTAAGCAGTACCGGTCGGCGGCAGTCGCGGTATTTGCCGCGGCACAGTCTGTGGGTGAACAGCCTGTGAAGCCGGTGCGATACCGTTTCGAGCCCCGTATCAGAATAGGTCAGCACTGCTTCGGGGGTGCTGAATGTCTCGCCCGGGGCGCACTGCCAGGAAAACCCGTCAGGGTTTATGCCGATAACCATGCGGGTCGTATCGAACTGCGTACCGCACACCTCGGCGGAAAAGTTGCCGGAATAAACCAGCACCGCCGCAAGACACTCGCCCGAGGTTTCGTCGGCGTCGGGGGACACGAGCAGCATGTACGGGTTGTGAACATGGCCCGAGGCTCCGCGTCGGGAGGATATACGGTATTCGCCGTGCGGCAGGGGGAATCTCTCTGTCTGACGCTCGCGGCAGTGGGTACCGTGATTGGAAATTATCTCGATTTCGTCCGACGGCATATCCACACAGGCTGACGCCGCCTTCATTATACGGCAGCCGGAGCTCCCGGCGGTAATCTCGGCGCGGCGGGTAATAACGTCGTAATCGGCGAATACCGTGTAATACAGCGTTACTTTTACTCCGCTCACCGCGTCCGCAAGAGTGACTGCAAGCGTCTGAACCCGGTCGCCTTCCTCGCAGTAGGTAGCGGGGAGTCCGTCGGGCATCGGCTTTCCGTCAAACACGGTATGGTTAACATAATTCAGATCTACTATGTCGGAGCCGTCTGCGTTTACAATCTCGAGCGCGGGTGAACGGAGATCGCCTCTGCCCCAGCAGGGATATTCGAGCGGGGTATCGTCCAGTGTGAGGCCTTCGCAGTTTTCCATCCTGGGCGAAAACGCGGCGCGCCCTGTTTCGCGGTGAAAATACGAATGGTCGCCGGCGTTCAGCCGCGCGCCGTAATAGAGATGAAGCAGATATCCGTCCTCTGCCTTCATGACATAACTGGTGTGATCGGTATCGAGCTGGAATTGCATTGATTTGCTGTCGAACGATATAGGCATGTGATTTTCTCCTTTGTCAGGACAGGATCGCAACGGAAATCCTGAAATATATGAAAAGTGATATCGCGTCAACTATCGTGGTTATAAACGGGCTTGCCATTACCGCCGGATCCAGCTTTAGCAGCTTGGCGAGCAGGGGAAGGGTACAGCCGGTCAGCTTGGCGACGAACACCGTAAGTGTAAGCGTTATGCATACCGCGGCGGCGACCGTCATGGGAATGCCGTTTCCGAAAATAAGATTGTCAACAAGCAGGATTTTAAGAAATCCGATTACCGAAAGCGAAACGCCGCACAGCAGAGCGACCCTCGTTTCCTTCCATATAATCTTCAGCACGTCGCCGAGCGAAATGTCGCCGGTGGCGAGACCGCGTATTACCGTTACCGACGCCTGTCCTCCGGCATTTCCGCCGGTATCCATTATCATGGGGATGAAGGCGGTGAGTATTACCACGCCCATACCCGAAAGCGCGCTCTCGAACGATGTTATAATCTGCCCGGTAAACGTGGCGGATACCATAAGCAGCATGAGCCACGGAATTCTTTTGGCCCATATGCTGAACACTCCGGTTTTAAGATACGGCTTGTCCGACGGCAGTATAGCCGCCATTTTTTCGATATCCTCGGTGACCTCTTCCTGCAGAACGTCAATTGCGTCGTCGACGGTGATAATTCCGACAAGACGATTCTCGCTGTCTACAACCGGCATCGCGATAATGTCGTAACGGCTCATAAGACCGGCGGCGGTTTCTTTATCCTCAAGTGCGGAAACGGACACCACTTTGGTTTCCATAATGTCGCGGATAAGGTCGTCCGAATCTGCAAGCAGCAGTGTTTTTGCGCTTACATATCCGATAAGCCTGCGAACATTGTCGGTTACATAGCAGGTGTAGATCGTTTCTTTGTCGATACCGGTACGGCGAATATGCATCAGCGCGTCCGCAACGGTATACGAGCCGTCGAGCCGGACATATTCGGTCGTCATTATGCTTCCCGCGCTGTCCTCGGGATATTTCAGTATCTCGTTGATTGCACGACGGGTGTCGGGATCGGCGCTTTTGAGTATTCGTCTTACGACGTTTGCGGGCATTTCTTCTATTATATCGACCGCATCGTCTACGTAAAGCTCGCTTACGACCTGAGCAAGCTCGGTGTCGGAGAAGCCCTTTATCAGAGCCTCCTGCTTTTCGGGATCCATTTCGACGAACAGCTCTGCCGCGGGTTCCTTCGGCAGCAGCCGGTAGAGAAGTACGGTGTTCCGTTCGTCAAAACCGTCGATAAGTTCCGCAATATCCTGTGCGTTCATATCGCACAGAATCTGCTTTATCGACCGGTAGTCCTTTTCTTCGAGCAGTTCGGATATGCGATCCGAAATGTCCTCGTTTTTCAGTACCGTGTTTTCTTCCATTTTCTCATGCCT
>SFLA01000058.1 GCA_004553575.1 Clostridiales bacterium | reverse complement strand
TCATGTATAAAAAGGAGTGAATTCATTTGTTTCAAATCGTTTCAAGAGAAGAGTTAAACCCTTCGGTAGTTAAAATGACTGTTTCCGCTCCGGCGGTAGCCAAGAAAGCAAAAGCGGGGCAGTTCGTAATTCTGCGCGTTGACGACGAGGGTGAGCGTATACCTCTTACCGTCGCCGATTATGACCGTACGGCGGGAACCGTAACGGTTATTTTTCAAACCGTAGGCGCTTCCACAATGCTGCTCGGCAGCAAAAAAAGCGGCGAGTACATATCGGATTTCGTAGGACCTCTCGGCAACCCGACCGAGACAGAAGGCTTTTCCCGCGTGTGCGTAGTCGGGGGCGGGGTAGGCTCCGCAATAGCATATCCTGCGGCAAAAGCATTTGCCGAATCCGGAGCAGTTGTGGATACCGTCGTCGGCTTCCGCTCCAAAGATCTCGTAATTCTCGAGAATGAGTTCCGCGCCGTGTCCGATAACTTTATACTAATGACCGACGACGGCACCGCAGGCGAGAAGGGGCTTGTTACGGATTCGCTTCGTCGTCTGCTCGAAACCAACCGTTACGACGAGGTTCTTTGTATCGGCCCGATAATCATGATGAAATTTGTATGCCGTCTAACCGCAGAATTCGGAGTTAAGACGGTAGTAAGCATGAATCCGATAATGATCGACGGAACCGGAATGTGCGGAGGATGCCGCCTTACCGTTGGAGGACGCACGGTGTTTGCCTGTGTCGACGGACCCGAGTTTGACGGACATCAGGTCGATTTCGACGAAGCCATGTCCAGAAGCAGAATGTATTCCGATTTTGAGAAACGCCGCAGGGAGGAGACTTGTGCCCTGCTGAATAAAGAGGTGAAGTGAAATGCCCGATATGACTCCCACCAAACGCCCCATGCCGCTTCTTGACCCCGTGGACCGCGTAAAAACATTTGACGAAGTAGCAACAGGATATTCAGCCGAGGACGCTGCCGCGGAATCGCTCCGTTGCCTTAATTGTAAAAACAAACCTTGCATTTCAGGATGTCCGGTCGGAATAGATATACCTGCTTTTATATCCGAGCTCAGAAACGGTAATATTTCCGAAGCGCGCAGGATTATCGGTCTTTCAAGTTCGCTCCCCGCTGTGTGCGGAAGAGTTTGTCCGCAGGAAAACCAATGTGAGAAGCACTGTGTGAGAGGTATAAAGGGAGAACCTGTCGGTATCGGCAGACTCGAGCGTTATGTGGCTGATAATGCTCATGCCGGTTGTTCCGAAAGGCCGGTTCCGACCGGTAAAAAAGCCGCCGTCATCGGAAGCGGACCTGCCGGTCTCGCCTGCGCCGGAGCGCTTGCCGCCAAAGGCGTATCGGTAACGGTATACGAAGCGCTTCATGTTCCGGGAGGAGTGCTGGTATACGGAATACCTCAGTTCCGCCTTCCCAAAGAAATAGTCGCCGACGAGATCAAATCGCTTAAGGATATGGGAGTGGAGTTTGTCACCGACTGCGTTGTCGGCAAGACAATAACTCTGTCTGAATTGCGGGAGGAAAACGACGCCGTGTTCATTGGCTCCGGCGCCGGGCTTCCCGGCTTTATGGGCATTGAAGGCGAAAACCTTAACGGCGTGTTCTCCGCAAACGAATTTTTAACCCGCGTCAACCTTATGAAGGCTTACCGCGAGGACAGCGCAACTCCGATAATGCATGCAAAAAACGTAGCGGTTATCGGCGGAGGCAATGTGGCAATGGACGCCGCACGCTGTGCAAAGCGTCTCGGTGCCGAAAAGGTGTATATAGTTTACCGGCGCAGTGAGCAGGAGCTTCCCGCCCGCCGAGAGGAGGTTGAGCACGCAAAAGAAGAAGGTATAATCTTCCGCCTGCTCACCAATCCAGTCGCCATCACCGGAGAAAACGGTTTTGCAAGCGGTATTGAATGCGCGGTTATGACTCTCGGCGATCCCGACGAATCCGGCAGACGCAAACCGATTGACAGCGGCGAGCGTGTTCATATTGACGCAGATTGCGTTATAATGGCTCTCGGAACTTCTCCCAATCCTCTTATTACGCGCTCTGAGCCCGGTCTCGCAACCGGACGCAAGGGGTGTATTGAGGCTGACGATAACGGAAAAACCAGCTTGCCGGGCGTTTACGCCGGCGGTGATGCCGTTACGGGCGCGGCGACCGTAATACTGGCAATGGGAGCCGGAAAAAAGGCCGCTGCAGCCATTTGCGAGTATCTGGGTATATCCTGAGAACACAGAATACCATATGTATGTAAAAAGAACCTCCGTAAGCAGTTATCATACGGAGGTTCTTTCGCGAAGATTTTTCTCAATCGTTTAAAACTATCTGTCTTTCTGAGGAAGCTGCGGATGTCTGACGAGTATCACGTCCTCGCCGATTCGTTCGATACAGTCCCAGCGTATGTAAGCGTTGCTTTTCTTTGAAAACAAACCACATTTCAACGGAACCGTAAGTCTGATTATCCGTCCGCATTCCGTATCAAACTCAGCGTCGGACACGAAGCCGAGCACGGTACCGTCACAGACGTTTACGACCTCCTTGTCACAAAGATCGGAAAACATTATCATCATATGTCTTTCCTCACAGCAGTATACATATAAGTCCGCCGCTGCCTTCGTTGATTATGCGCTGAAGGGTATCGCAGAGCTTTCCGCGCGCGTCCTCCGGCATGTGCGCCAGCTTGGCGTTAAGCCCTTCGCCGATAAGTTCGTACAGGCTCTTTCCGAACATATTGGACTGCCATATCTTTTTTGGATCTTCTTCAAACTCTCTCAGAAGGTATTTTACCAGCTCCTCCGACTGCCGCTCTGTACCGACCGTAGGAGAAAGCTCCGTATGTATATCGGCTCGTATCATATGTATCGACGGAGCCGATGCTTTCAGCTTTACTCCGTAACCGCCGGGTTGTTTGACGATTTCCGGCTCTTCAAGCGTGAGATCATCAACCGTGGGTGTTACGATTCCGTATCCTGTAGTATTTACCTCGTCGAGCGCTTCCGAAACACGGTCATAACGCGATTTTATTGTTTTCAGTTCGGTCATCCGTGCGAACAAGGATCTTTCGTCGGTTATGTCGAACCCGCTGTATTCACCCAGAAGTCCGTAAAACACTCTGTCCGGTATGTGGATCTCAACCTCGGCACTGCCGTCGCCGAGAGAAAGCCGCTCGGTGCGTGCCTTAGCGCCCGAATCGTCGGCGAATTCCGAAAAAACCGCCGGCAGATCGCCTGTTCTGCGGACTTTTGCCGCACATTCCGATACTTCTTTAAGCAGTCCGATTTTCAGACGGCTTGTGTCGTCGAGCAGTTCAACCCATGACGGCAGCGATACTTTTATTTCTCGCATGGGAAATTCATAAAGAACAGCCTTCATAATACCCAGCATGTCGCTTTCGCCCATTTCCGCACAGTTAACGGCAATTACGGGCACCTCATATCTTGCTTCAAGTTCTTTTGCTAGAGCAGCCGTATTCTGATCTGAAGGATGGGCGGAGTTCAAAACCGTTACAAACGGCTTATCTATCGATTTCAGCTCCCGTACAATCCGCGCTTCCGCCTCTACGTAAGATGCACGGTCGATCTCTCCGATGCTTCCGTCGGTTGTGACCATAATACCGATTGTCGAATGCTCGTTTATAACCTTTCTCGTTCCGATTTCGGCGGCTTCTTCGAAGGGCAGGGGAGACTGCGACCACGGAGTCATGACCATTCGCGGTTCGCCGTCTTCAGTATGTCCTATTGCGCCCGATACCATGTATCCGACGCAATCAATAAGCCTGACTCGGCAGGATACGCCGTCGTCAAGACGTATTTCTGCCGCTTCCTCAGGAATGAATTTCGGCTCGGTAGTCATAACCGTCCTGCCGGACGAAGATTGCGGCATTTCGTCACGTGCGCGTTCGCGCCGTGACTCTCCGTCGATATACGGAAGCACCAGAGTCTGTATAAAGCGTTTTATCAGAGTGGATTTGCCGGTGCGTACCGGCCCGACCACACCGATATAAATGTCACCGCCCGTACGACGGGCAATATCCTTATATATCGCGTTATCGGTCATGTGTTGCTCCTCCTGCAGTTTTGTTTTGGTAAAGCATATTCGCATATCTGCCGGTATATGCTTTACCGGGTAAAAATTGTTGACAAATCCGCGTGCCGGTGGTATTATTAGCAAGAAAAAAGACATCAGTTACGGGAGGATTCCGATGGCAGAATTCAAAAGGATTGGCGTTCTAACCTCCGGCGGCGATGCGCCGGGTATGAACGCGGCGGTGCGTGCCGTAACCAGGCTCGCGCTTTACAAAGGCGTTGAGGTCATGGGTATCTATAACGGATATCAGGGTTTGCTGGACGGTGAGATCAAGCCGCTGGGAGCAAGGGATGTTTCTTACATAATCAACCGCGGCGGAACCATGCTGTATACCGCCCGCTGCCCGGAATTTAAAACGCGTGAGGGCATAGAGAAGGCGGTCGCTGTAGCCAAAGAATTCGGTATCGACGGTATCGTAACTATCGGCGGAGACGGCACCTTCCGCGGAGCGGTCGAACTGACAAATGCGGGGGTTCCGTGTATCGGAATACCCGGAACGATCGATAACGATATTGCATCAACCGAAATGACTATCGGCTTCGACACGGCGATGAATACCGTTGTCGATCTTGTGGATAAGCTGCGCGATACAAGTGAGAGCCATGCAAGATGCACCATAGTAGAGGTAATGGGCAGAGATGCAGGCGATATCGCGCTTAACACTTCAATAGCGGTAGGTGCGGTTACCACCGTCATCCGCGAGATACCTACGGATTTCGACCATGTTTTCGAGAAGATGATCGAAGCTCGCAAGGGAGGCAAGCGTAATTTCATTATTATTACCGCCGAGGGTATGGGGCAGCATTACGGCGAGGAGCTCACCGAGCTTATCGAGCGCCGTACCGGTATCGAGGCAAGATTTGCCCGTCTTGCACATATACAGCGCGGCGGCAGTCCGACCCTTCAGGACCGGGTACTCGCAACAAAAATGGGTTGTGCGGCGGTCGAATCGTTGGTCGCTGGTCAGATGAGCAAGGTGGTATGTCAGCGCGGCAACAGTATTATTACAATGGATATACATGACGCACTGCTTGTAGATAAGCTGATGAAGGGAAAACTGTCCCAGGATGAACAGGACCGTATTCCGCCCAACCTTCTTTACGACATGAAGAAGATAGTCGCGGACAAAGAAGCGTATAAACAATATCTGAATTATATCATCGACCATATAACTCTCTGATACGCAAAACAAACCGGCAGAGGCGCAGTCAACGCGCTTCTGCCGGTTTTGATGTCTGTTCTGTCGGGATAACCGAAGTATATTCAAATATCCCGAGTTCTGTCTCGACAGTGCAAGCCGCGGTTCCTGCTTCGGAGTAATAGGTCACGAGAAATCGCATATCAGCCGCAGCAAGGACGTAGCTTCCGCCTTCGTTAACACCGATATCATTCGCTTCGCAGCCGGCAAATGCCGTGCACATTGCCGTAAATGCCGCAAGCGAGGGAAATGTCGTCGCCGCTGTATCCGCCTCAAGTCCGCCAATCGTAATACGCGCCCTGTCGCCGGATATGCATACGGTACTGTCGGCATAGCTGCCGGATTTTACGGTGAATATACCGCTTGCATTGTCGTAAACATATTCCGTCCCGGCATATGTAAAAACTATCGCCGATGCGGACAGGAGTTCCTTAACTTCCGTTTCGCCTCTCTGTGCCTTGCATGAGGATAAAAGCAGCAACGCTGATGCGAGAAATGATATAACCCGTATGCGCATAAAAGTCTCTCCCCGTTTTTATAAGGAGAGACCTCTTTCTTAGGCATTATCCAAGCAACCTGCCGATTTCTTCCGGAAGAAACTGCGGGAGCGCACCGTGAAGGCCGTATCTTTCGGCCGCTGCTTCGCCTGCCGCTCCGTGTATATAAGCACCGAGCGACGCCGCGTCAAAAGGAGCGTATCCCTGAGCAAGCAGTGAACCGATAACCCCTGCAAGAACATCTCCGCTTCCGCCTTTTGCAAGCGCGGAACAGCCGGTGGTATTTATATATACCCTTCCTTCAGGTGAAGCCACCACGGTCTCGTGCCCCTTAAGCAGCATAACACAGCCGTGTTCGGAAGCAAATTCCGCTGCCGCTTTCTTCCGCTCCTCGAGCGTACTACCGATACACGAACCTGTAATACGCGCAAATTCCTTCGGGTGAGGCGTAAGCACGAACGGCGTTTTGATCTCTCCGAGAATATCTATATTCGACGCAATGAAATTTATTCCGTCGGCATCTATAACTGCGGGAACGGACAGCATGCTAAAAATGCCCTCGAGAATTCCGTCAAGACCTCTGCCGATTCCGCATCCGATAACTGCCGAATCACCGCTTTCCCGTGAGAATTCTTCGGTCGGGCATATAATTGCCTCCGGATATCGTGTTCTTACCGGTAAGGCCGCGGTCTCGGCTGTAAAAAGCTTTACCATTCCGCATCCGCTTCGTAAAGCTCCGGATACGCTCAGCATGGCTGCTCCGGTGTATTGCTCGCTTCCGCACAGAAGTTTAACCGTCCCGAACATTCCTTTATGCGAATCCTCCGGACGTTTTTTGATAATTGATTCGGGATACCCCATTCAGCCCACCTCTTTCTGTGTGATTCTAACACTTTGAGCTTCGGTTGTCAATCAGTCTTTTGTTGGCGGAAATCAGTTGTTTTTTTAATTTTTACTATCTGCTATTGCACTTTTTTCATTCTGATTGTATAATAAATACAATGCAATATTAACGGAGAGATATCAATGAAATCGATCATCGCGTTATACAAGCGCTATATGCGGCTTATCACAAAGTTCTGGGTTAATCAGGTCACCATGGCGGTGCTCGGTCTTATGGTTTCCTGGCCGCTGTCCATTTTCATTTCCGAAAGCAGT
>SFLA01000057.1 GCA_004553575.1 Clostridiales bacterium | reverse complement strand
TAGCAGAAGGTCTTCCATTTTTGTCACTGAGCGCAGTAGTAGTCGCAATATTACCATCGGCATTAAGTACATAATCAACAGAGTCAAAATTTCGGATTACATATCCAATCCGCGCAATATCAAGGTCATTCGACATGGTGGTGTCATGTTCACCGTTCTCTCCATGTCTTTTCTTTATGTGTTTTATTGCGTCTGAATTTATTGAGTTTCTGTAGCCGCTGTAGTCCTGACCTGTAAGCTTTTTCAGCTCCTGTGCCTGCCGTTCTGATACATCAGAAATATTGTACCGCTTTATCTTTCCATCAGTCGAGCTTTCACATTCCTTGATAAAATCGAGAAAATCTTGATCTACCGCCTGACTGTATCTTACACTGTCCGACTGAGCACCGCTCGACAGGGCGGCGTTTTTTGTTGCCCGCAGTGCCTTCGCGAGCATATCGCGGGCGTCCTCGACCTGACGAACGGCGAGCTGACGCTTTCTCGCCTCGACATCCGGCTCGCCGCGATTGAAGCGGTAAGAGATATCCTGCTTCAACCGCTGGGCGGCGCGGGATATCTTATACCAGAGCCGCGAAGCCGATGAGCGGTTCTGCTTCACAAAGCTCTGCATTGCTGCTTCGTCCTCAAAGAGCGCCTGCGCGGCGAGAGCCAGCGTCTCCGACTCGCAGTCGGCGTCGGTGAAGCTCTGCCCCATACTCTCATAGCGCGAAGCGTATTTCTCGCGGACTTCGTCCTTCAGCGTCTGCCACATCTTTCCGCGGTCGGCTAAATCCTGCTTTATGCAGCGCTTCAGAATATCATATTCCGCTGAACCCTCGGCGCTGTGCGTCAGCTCATGGGCGAGGATAGTCACAACATTGTCGCTGCCATTGGGATTGACATAGATTGTGCCGTCGGCAAATTTGCCGTTGACCGAAGCGTCGGTCGAATCGAATACGATGTTCCGGCCAAAGACTTCGGACAGCGATTTTGCGATTGCTATATCGGTGTCAGTAGCACCGGCGAGAATGCCCGAACGCTCGACGTCGGTCTTTGCAGCATCTGCGCGCTGCTTGCGGCTCGCCTGTACGGCTGTATCAAGAACAATACTTCCGGCCGGATTTGCGAACTGATTCTTCGGCGAAACCTGAGGCGCGGCGGAATTGTCAGCGGCAGGAGTGTTTTGTTCCTTGGTGGTGAGCTGTTCGATTGCCGCGCTGACCTCCGGATCGGAAAGCAGATCGGAATCGGCTTCAATATCTACATTGCCGGGAGTGTATTCCTTTGCCGCGTCGTTTAACCGCTGCTCGTCAGCGGTCATTTCAATACTGTTTCCGATGCCGTTCGATTTATCATAGCTGTCGAGCAGCTGCTGACCGTTGGCCTTGAAATATCTGTTCTCGGCATTGTTGATTATCGCATTCCGCGCGCCGTTGTAGCCCTCGCCTATGCCTGCCATCACGCCGCCGGAGAGAGCGCCGCCCGCAAAGGCGATAAGCGGATTTGTAACATAATACTGCTTGAACGCGGCTTTTGTCGCATCCTCGTAGCTCATGCCCTGTGATATCAGCGTGAGCGCATATTTCTTCATGTCCGATTCGTCGCCGAGGACAACACCGTTCGCGATGTTGTTTATATACTCGGATATGACTTCCTCAAACCCTTCCTCAAGCGCCGAGCCGACAACCGAGCCGAGCTTCGACTTCATCACCTTTTCAAGCGCTCGGGCAAGCGCTTTTTTCTCGCCGCCGCTGAAAGCCGCTTTGATGTTCTCAAATGGTATCTTCTCGCTTGCATATTCGGCAAGCCCGGCCACCGTTCCGAGGGTGAGCGCCTGATCGGTCGTGCCGCCGTTGCGCTTAACCTCGTTCGCGGTCTTGCCCGCCGCGCCGTAGGCCATGATGACAAGTCCCGCGGCTCCCAGCGGGATTCGCGAGAGATATTGAACGGTAGAAATTCCGGTATCTGCGAGGAACTTTCCGAGGGTCGGCAAATCTCCGGTGAGTCCCTCCTGCATAGCAGAGGCGTTTATTGTTCCGCGGTTCGCGGCGCTGTACGGATCATAGGGCTTGCCTGTAAGCTTTGAAGCCAACGCCGAAGCATAAGCGGCAGGCGAAGTATAGTCGAGCATCAGCTCCCGACCGAGCGCAAGCGCAGTGCCGCCGATACCCATATTGCGAAGCTCCCGCGAATCATCTGTATAAAATTCAGCTTCCCTCTCTGCGGTACGCTTGTTGACGTCGGCCGAGATGGATTCAAGATATCTTTTCGCCGCGTTCGGACTCTTGTTATACCAGTAAGAGTAGGTTTTCAGCTCATCGGCAGTCATATCGGCAGGATTGATACCGTTCATGCCGTTAAGAAGCCCAGTGCTGATAGCTCCGTTCTTCTCGCCGGAATCGATCTTTTTCAGCTGCTCATCAAGCGTAGCGCCGTATACACCATAATCCGCGCCCTCCGGAAGATCGCTTACGAGCTTTTGACGCATCTTCTGGATAGGATTCGACTTGTCCTCATATCCGGCAGCAGCCTTTGATTCAAATTCCGGATCGTCCGCCGCCAGCTTCTCGCCGACAGTCCTGATTCCTTCCTGCTCTGTATAATAGGCTTTTTCCTTGAGCTTGTCCAGCTTTCCGGATATGCCCGACTGATATTCGCGCTGTCTCTCGCGTATATCGGCGTCGAGCCTGTCAGCCGCTCCGCCCTGTCTGCTCAGTCTGAGAAACTGCGCTTCATCGAGCGTCTTTTTATCCTCATCGGTAAGCGTCATGGAGGAAAGCTTCTCTGCGGCAAATCTGAGCTGCTGCGCCTTTCTCTGCGCACCGCCGTCGAGCTGCTTTGTGTTCCCAAGCGGTACTCCGCGAGAATCGGCATATCCGAGCGATGATGTGTCGAGCATACTGCGAGTATTATTTGCCTTGAAATCAGAGCCGGAGACAGCGGATTTTCCGCTGTTCTCCTTCTGCTGCTGCTTTTTCCATTCGGAAAAGCTGGGTATTCCGTTGCCGCCGTTAAGGTTTATCGCCATAATCAACCTCCGTAGTACTGGCTGAGATATTTCTGTATATCCGCTATATATTCATCGTAGGTGTCGTAATCGGCTATGTTCTTCTGCTTCACGCCGCGCGCCTTTAGTATGTTCCATTCGTTACGGCTGAGTACGTTGTTCTGTATGTCCGCATACGATCCGTTGTAATTGTCAAGCGGTACATAACCGTTTTTGAACAGATCGAGTATCGCGTTGTCTTTTGCCTCAATGGTCTTAGCGCCGCTGTATGCCGCCTTAACCGGTGCGGTCGTTGGGATTACGGCGGATTCTGTTTTGCCGTCGTCCGAGCCGTAAGGCGAGATTATACCGGCATTCAGTAATATGTCATATTGTTCTTCTGTAGCTTTTCCGGCACTGTAATCGGCAATAGCCTTGTATAGCTTTGCCGCATCGGAAGCAGTCGGTTCATCCTCGCCCGTATCAGTTCCCGATACTTCGGCGGCATAGGCAGCTTCGGCCGCGCTCGTATCGATTCCGAGCGCGCGGAGCTTCGAGAAATCGCCCTGTGCCGCGGCAAGCTGCGCAAGCTGAAGCTGTCGCGAATACGAATCGTCAGCCCAGCTCTTGTCATAATTCGCAATCTGCTTTTCGGTGAGCTGATTTTCGAGCGCCGCCTGTTCCAGCGCCGCCTGCCGATCGGCTCGCAGATTTGACGAATCTATTCCAAGCCGGTCTACTCCGCCATAGTCGCCGAGATCGGCATAGCCCGAGCCGAGCTGAAGCCGCGAATATTCGTCCGAGAGCTTGTCCTGCGCCCTCTGTGCGTCCATATTGAAACCGTAGCCCTCAAGCCCCGAATAATCCCGGAAGCTTGCCTGATCCTGCGCTCTCGAGTATGCCTTCTCATCCTCATACTGATTGTTCGATATCGTGTCAAGCAGCTGCTGATAGCGGAAATTCCGGTCGTTCTGATAATCTCCGACCTCATCGCGGTACTTCGTATAATCAAGCTGATCGAGCGCCTGCGCATCGTTCAGCTGATTTCTCAGCCGACTGTAATCGTCGGTATACTGCTGATATGCAAAATTCCGGTCGGTGTTGTACTGCGTCAGATCATTGAGATAGCGATCATAATCGATCTGCGAAGCTGTGTTGAGCGCCGACAGCTCGTTCTGCTTCTGCTGGTATTCCTTCAGATAACGTTCATATGCGTTCTGATACAGCTCCGGGATTTTATCGGAGAGCTGGGACGCATAATAATTTCCGGCCTGATTCGCGGCTGTGAGCGCATAGGAGGACGCGATTCCGCCCGACTGAGCCGACGCGGCGGCGAGGGTGTCCTCAGTAGCCCGCTTGCCCTCTCTGGCATACTGCTTTGCATAGGACTGATACGACGGATCAGACTTATAATCATATTCAAAAGCCGGGCGGTTCGTAATCGTATTCAGCAGCTCATCCCTCTGACCTGCGTATCTGTCCGAATATACCGGCGCTTCCCGGTCATAGCTGAATGAGCCGTAATCCGAGAGCTTTCCGTAGGCGTCGTTGATGCTGTCCTGCCACTTCGATTCATACGCAGGCTTTGTGCCGGAGTCAAAGGAAGAAGGCGTCGGATTTTCAAGATAGAAATTCGAGCCGTCCACACCGCCGGTATAGCCGCCCTGAGTGCGTCGGATATTTTCCGCGCCCATGTTCGCCAGAGCGCGGGCTTCATCGGTGGACGCTTTGTTGTAATCGTCCTTGTAGTTGAGTATCGAAATAGCCGCGTCGGGATTGCGCTCGGCGAGCTTCATGTCAGCGTCCGACAGCGCATAATTGCCAGCTGCAAGCCGTTTTTTGAAATCTTCATATGTATAGGTCATAGTTATCCTTTCATATCTGCGAGCCTTCGGAGTATTCGCGGGTAAGCGAATAGAGCCGCCAGCCGCCCACGCCCTTGAATCTGATTCGGAAATGATCGCATCGGCGTATGAGTATCGGAAGATAATAGCTTCGCTTGTCCGGCGCTGTGAGCGTGCGGACAGTCGTATATTCGCCGCCGTCGGTTGATATCTGTACGGTCAGCGTGCTTCCCGAATCAAGCTCGACACGAAGCTGAACCTTTGCGGTCGATTTCTTGTTCGGGCTGTCCTCGATGAAGTCTGCAAATTCGCACAGCGAGGTGAAACTGCCCTCGTTGGCAGTCTCACCTCGCAGAGCTGTCAGCGCGCCGCCTGATGCGCCCTCAGAGAGCGCGAGCAGCCGTCCGCCGTCAAAGCCAAATCCGACAACCGACAGCTCGTCCTCCTTATACCACTGATTCGACTTCGTATCATAGCATATCAGCACCCGGACGCCGTCCGAGCCGAGCAGCGACACATAATACCTGATGCCATCCGAGCCGCCCACGGCGTCAGTATATACCGCGCTTCCGAATACCGACGATACACACTGCGGAACGCCGCCCGAATAGGCCATGATTCCGACGCGGGAATGATAATACAGCACCTCGCCCGCGATTGCAAGCGAGCGATCCGAGCCAGACGCAACACCCATAGACGCGGAGGACATCACCTGAAAATCCGAGGGCTTTGAGCCATAAACCTTGTATACCTTGTCCTCTTTGAAGAAGATCGGATAGCCGAGATAGGAAACGCACGCAGTAAAATCACCCTCGGAGCCGACCGTCACTGCGTAGCAATCCGAAGCCAGACCGTCGAATACATTCCAGTTGAAAATATCGCCCGGCTTTGAAGCGTATATTTCATCGCCCCTGCACCCCCAGAGCCGATTGTCATTCTCACATATGAAATCCATATCGGGGACTGAGCGTTTCAGAGTGAGGGTCTGAGCATCCGCATTCGTGAAGGAATGCTCATAGAAGCCGAGCGACTTCTTATCCTCCGATATTTCGCGGATGATGATCGTCTGATTGTTCGCATCATTGTCCGCGCCGGAGATCGTCACCGCGTCGCCGACGCTGAACGGAAATGCGTCGCCGTCCGTGACTATCCTGCAGGCCTCCGCGTCAATGCCGGCGTATGTGCCGTCGGTAAAGGAAGCCGTTCCGTTCCATTCGGCTTCAAGCGAACCGAACTCGCCGGTCAGCCGGTTATAATAAGCCTTGTCCGGCAGAATCACTATGTACGCGCCGAGCGACGCGAAGCGTTTCCTGGAATCGGAAAGCGCTCCCAGCTTCACGCTATCACCGCCGTTGAGGGAATAGAATCCGTCAGACGCGGCATAGTATATACCATCGTGGCAGCAGAGTCCGTTCGGAGATGACAGCCCGAGCAGAGCCTTTCTTCCGGGTCGGGTCGATGCAATCGGATATTCATCCCCGGACATATTCCGCATATCGCGTATCGCACCGTCGCAGGCAGACAGCCGGGCGTCAAAGCCCTTAAAGGTTGTCTGCGTGTCCTGCTTTATTCCGTCCGAATATTTCGGAATATTATACTGCAGCGGCATCGATGATCACCAGTGCTACAGAATCGAGCGCTTCAAGCGCAGCGGGAGTGATTTTCGCGTCGGCTGGAAAATGCAGCTCGAACCTCGGAAGCTCATCGTCGTCCTCGACCGCGCAAAGCTCCCTACGCGCATTGTCATATGCGCGGCCGTTGTAAAGCTTTTCCTCATCGTCAGCGCCGGCGAACATCAGCCGACCGCCACGGATATCCGGTCTGCCGTCGGGCAGCTTCGCACCATAGCGATCGATCAGAGCCTGCTCGGAGCTTTGAAAGTCCTGTGCCTTGGGAGCGAGCAGACGCTTGAGCCGGACAATGTTGTAGGCGTCCTGCGCATTGAGCTGTGCGGAGTCAAGTGTGAGCAGCGCCGCATATGCGGCGGCATATTGTATCAGCTTCATATTATATTTCCTTTCATGTTGTGGGTTCAGGCTCGGAAGAACCGCCGAGCGATACTACAAGCGAGCCGTCCCGGAATATTCCCTCGGAATTGAATGTCCATCTACCGCCGTCCGAATCAATCAGAATCGGATTGTGAATGGATATGCTTCC
>SFLA01000056.1 GCA_004553575.1 Clostridiales bacterium | reverse complement strand
GCATTAATACGACGAGCATTACCGCAAGCAGCCGTGCGAAGCAGTTCTTGAACCTGGTCATGAAATGTTCCTCCCATAAGAAAACTGAAAAATGCGCATAACGCTACGCATTATAATGAATATACGTAATAATAACATCAGGCAGAGTTTTTGTCAATAGTGTATATAAAGTCGCATCCATTTTTGTGCTGTTTTTACCTATTACATAAACGGGCACCGAAAATCGACCTAAATATTACTCTTAAAATGTTATAAAGTTATGCGTTTCGTCCAACACGCACATTGTTAAATCAATCATAGCATTTATCCCGTCAGCACGAGATAAACTTCAAAAACACTGTTTTATCAACATTTTTCTGCAGAAAAATCAAGGCCGCGTTCGGTATGCGATATTTTGAAATCAGCTTAATAGTAAACGAAAATTTATTAATACCGAACTCTGCAAATCCAATGTGTCATTCGTTGGCGTTATAAGTGAATTTGTGAAAAATCTCTTGGAGATTTTTCACAAATTTGAGCGTCTGTTTTTCTACGTTATGCCAATGCCGCCAAAACATATGTTCGAGCAAACTCTCGCGTCATTATCCGTTCGCACGGCTGCAAAAAAACATTGCGTATGTGCCCCGACGAGCGCATCCGGAAAGCCTGTATTGTGAAACCCGGCACAATATAAAACGCCCGCCCCGAGGATAATCCTGCGGGGCGGTAATGCGATTAACAATCAGCCGGTGACAGTGATAATAAAGCCGTCGCAGTTGTTGCCGGATATAATATAAGATCCGTCTGCCGGCACCTGAACGGTAGACGAAAGACCGTCTTCCATCGCCTGATAATAAACCTCGTACGACTTGTTTTGTACGTCAATTATCAGCGGATTCTCCGGCGTATACTGCTTAAGCAACTCAAGATATTCTTCGAGACAAAGATTGTTTTTATACATGTAGTATGCGTGGCAAACGCCGACATACCTGTAAACTCCCAGACTGCCTTCATTTCCTGTCAGATCCGATTTATCCGCAGGATAGCGGAGAATGAATCCGTATGAATAACAGTTATGTATAAACCACTCGAAATCCCCTACCCCGATCTTTCCGAGTTTTGTCGGATAGACCATAAGGCGCGCGGTATTTCCGATATGGTAATCGCTGGCTCCGGCGGCGTCGGCGCCGTCCTTATCAGCCACGGTGTCGTAACTGTAATAGCCGTTATACACCATTATGCCGGTGGTGAGACCGGATTCGGAATAAAACGCCTCACACATTGACTTCAGAGCGTTTGCGGCAGTAGAATTAAGGCGCACCGAAGTGCCGCTGAGCGAAACCGAGCTGTTTTTCAAAAGCGAATACAGGCCCACCGTTTCGTTTTCCTCGGGGAACACATAACGGTTATCCGAATTCACAAGCAAAAGCAACCCGACATTGACTTCGGAATTGTCTACGGTACAGCTCGAAAAGCGCGAAGGTTCGCTCACTTCCGAGCTTTCGGAAGATACGTCAGCACCGGACGCTGATCCGGATGTATTCACGACGGGAGGCGCAGGCGAAACGGACGAATCGTTTAGGAAAAGACCGGAACCGAAAATCATCAGTGCGACCACAATCGCTACCACGACGCAGGCTACAATCGACAAAAGATACACATACATGTATCCGTCTCCGGATGAGTATTTATCCTTGTGCATGACGTACCTCCGTTACTGTTTTTAAAACCGGCGAATCAGTCCTGAGCGGCAAGCTCCTTGTAGGCCTCATATTTGGCTTCGGCCTGAGCTTTTGCCTCCTCGAACAGTTCTTTTGCTCTTTCGGGGAAAGACTGCACGAGACGGCTGTATCTGGTCTCGCTATTTATAAACTCGATATAGTCGGCCGTGGGAGCCTTTGAATCGAGAATGAAGGGGTTTTTGCCTTCTGCTTTGAGAAGCGGATTATACCTGAACATCTGCCAATATCCGGCGTCAACCGCACGCTTCATTTCGTTCTGGCAATTAGCCATACCGCCCTTCAGACCGTGCATCTCGCAAGGGGCATAACCGATAATAACGGACGGACCGTGATATGCCTCGGCTTCAAGCAGAGCCTTCATGGTCTGGTTCTTATCCGCACCCATCGCGATCTGAGCGACGTAAACATAGCCGTAAGACATTGCTATTGCGGCGAGATTCTTCTTGCCGATCGCCTTACCGGCAGCCGCGAACTGTGCGACCTGACCGAGCTGCGAAGCTTTGGACGCCTGTCCGCCGGTGTTTGAATACACCTCGGTATCGAATATCATAATATTGACGTCTTCTCCGGAAGCTATGACATGGTCAAGACCGCCGAAGCCGATATCGTATGCCCAGCCGTCTCCGCCGAAGATCCATACCGATTTCTTGGAAAGATAGGATTTCTCGGAAAGTATTTCAGCCGACTTTCCGCAGCCGTTGGCAGCCCATTTTTCAAGCAGAGCCACAAGGGCTTCGGTGGCCTTAACGTTCTTCTCTCCGTCGTCAACTGTAGAAAGATATGCGTCTATAACAGCCTTATCGTCATCGGTTTCGGGATTGAGCTCCTTGACCTTTTCGATGAGACGGTTACGGATGGTCTTCTGACCGAGATAAATACCGAGACCGTGCTCGGCATTGTCCTCGAACAGGCTGTTCGCCCATGCGGGACCGCGTCCGCTGTCTCTGTTGACCGTGTAAGGAGTTGCCGGAGCAGAACCGCCCCAAATAGAGGAGCATCCGGTAGCATTGGAAATGTACATTCTCTCGCCAAATAGCTGAGTGATTATACGGGCATAGGAAGTCTCGGCGCAACCTGCGCAGGAGCCCGAGAACTCAAGCAGCGGCTGCTTGAACTGGCTTCCCTTAAGCGTATTGCCGGCAAAAGGAAGATCCTTTACCGAAACGTCGTTCACGCAATAGTTCCACGCGGCCGCCTGATCCGCCTGCGACTCCTGACTCTTCATTACGAGCGCCTTTTCCTTTGCGGGGCAGGCAGAGACACAAAGCGTACAGCCCATACAGTCGAGCGGGCTCACAGCCATGGTGAAGGAATACTGATCGCAGCCCTTGCCGTTCATCTTTACCGACTTAAGAGAAGCGGGCGCCGCAGCCTTCTCGCTTTCGCTGAGAGCGTACGGACGGATGGTGGCATGCGGACATACGAAAGCGCACTGGTTGCACTGTATACAGTTTTCGGGTATCCACTCGGGAACGTCAACGGCAACACCGCGTTTCTCGTATGCTGCGGCTCCCTGAGGATAAGTACCGTCAACATACTCGGTAAAAGCGCTGACGGGGAGCGAATCGCCGTCCATCTTAGCGACAGGAATCACGATGTCTTTCACGAAACGGACAAGATCGGGACGAGTGCCGGTTACGGCAGACGCCTTAGCAGCAGTCTCTATGGTCTTCCAGCTTGCGGGAACATTGATCTTTACGAGAGCATCCAAGCCGGCATCTATGGCCTTGTAGTTCATCTCTACAACGGCTTCGCCCTTCTTGAGATACGACTTCTTCGCCATATACTTCATATACTCGACCGCTTTGTCGATCGGCATGATGTTTGCGAGAGCGAAGAAGGCGGACTGAAGTATCGTATTGGTACGCTTGCCCATACCGATCTCGCGTGCTTTGTCGATAGCGTTGACGGTATAGAAGCTGATATCGTTATCCGCAATATATCTCTTAACTTCCGACGGGAGATGCTCCTCGAGCTCCTCGGGAGTCCACTGGCAGTTGAGCAGGAATGTTCCGCCCGGCTTAACATCGTTGACGATCTTGTAGCCCTTTGTAATATAGCTCGGGTTGTGACATGCGACAAAGTCCGCTTTGGTAATGTAATAAGGAGACTTTATCGGCTTGTCGCCGAAACGCAGATGAGATATCGTTATACCGCCGGTCTTTTTGGAATCGTACTGGAAATACGCCTGAATATACTTGTCGGTATGGTCGCCGATGATCTTGATGGAGTTCTTGTTTGCACCGACAGTGCCGTCGCCGCCGAGGCCCCAGAACTTGCAGGCAATTGTGCCGGCGGGAGCGGTATCGGGGCAAGACTCCTCGGGAAGCGAATGTCCGGTAACGTCATCGTTTATTCCGAGAGTGAAGCCGTTCTTGGGAGTATCGGAATCCAGATTCTTATATACCGCAAAGATAACGGAAGGAGGAGTATCCTTGCTGCCGAGTCCGTATCTTCCTCCGACAACAGTTCCGGTGAAGCCGTTCTGGCGAAGGGCGGTTACAACATCAAGGTACAGCGGCTCGCCGATGGAGCCCGGCTCCTTGGTGCGGTCGAGCACCGCTACCTTTTTGCAGGTTTCGGGTATAGCAGCAATGAGGTGAGAGGCGGAGAACGGTCTGTAAAGTCTGACTTTTACGAGTCCGACCTTTTCGCCCTTGGCAGTAAGGTAATCAATTACCTCTTCCGCGACATCACAGACAGAACCCATCGCTACGATGACCTTCTCGGCATCGGGAGCTCCGTAGTAGTTGAAAAGCTTATAATCGGTGCCGATCTTGGCGTTTACCTTGTCCATGTATTCCTCGACTATTGCGGGGAATGCATCGTAGTAGCGGTTGCAGGACTCCCTGTGCTGGAAGAAGATATCGCCGTTCTCTGCGGAACCGCGGAGCACGGGATGCTCGGGATTGAGAGCTCTGGATCTGAACGCCGCCACGGCGTCTTTATCGATCATATCTGCGAGGTCTGCGTAATCCCATTCCTCGATCTTCTGAATCTCGTGAGAGGTACGGAATCCGTCAAAGAAGTTGAGAACCGGTACTCTGCCCTTTATTGCGGACAGATGTGCAACCGCAGCGAGATCCATGACCTCCTGCGGGTTTGACTCCGCCATCATCGCAAATCCGGTCTGACGGCATGCATAAACGTCGGAATGGTCTCCGAAAATGTTAAGAGCGTGGGAAGCGACGCAACGCGCCGAACAGTGTATAACGCAGGGAAGCAGCTCGCCGGCGATCTTGTACATGTTCGGGATCATAAGCAGCAAACCCTGAGAAGCGGTAAATGTGGTGGTAAGAGCGCCGGCCGCAAGCGAACCGTGTACGGTTCCCGCAGCTCCCGCCTCGGACTGCATCTCGACGACCTTAACTTTATCGCCGAAAATATTTTTCTGACCGGACGCCGACCAGTTGTCGGTAAGCTCTGCCATAACGCTGGAAGGTGTGATCGGATAAATGGCGGCAACTTCAGTAAACGCATACGCAACATGCGCGGCAGCGGTATTGCCGTCCATTGATCTTTTGTTTCTGGACATTGATATATACCTCCTGTTTTCTTTCGTTACATAATAACATTTTTTATTCCGTCTGTAAAGACATTTTTTGATTTTTTCCGATTACAATTATTTTCACGGTCTGTAAAAAGTTGACAAATTATAAATTATCGTACCTCTGCCTTGTATTTAAATAAGTAATGTGATATTATTTATATAATAAACCAGGAGGGAAGCCATGATAACGGTCGTAAACTCAGTCGCCCTTTCCGGAATCGACGGTATAATTGTTTCGGTTGAAGCGGGCGCGACTTCTTCCCCGCACCCGCGGCTCGATATTATCGGACTTCCGGACGCAGCCGTCAAAGAAGCGTCAGGCAGAGTCGGCGCTGCGGCAAGAAGCTGCGGAATAGAACTCAAAAAAGGAGTCCTCACGGTAAACCTTGCACCGGCAGATTTCCGCAAAGAGGGGTCGGTCTACGACCTGCCGATATTGCTTTCGCTCGCCGAGGACAGCCGGCTTAAGTTATGCGATTTTTCAAAGCGCTGCTTTATAGGCGAGCTTTCACTGCGCGGAGAGCTGCGTCCCGTAAGCGGATGTCTGCCGATGGCTGTGACGGCACGCGACCGCGGTTTCCGCGAAATATATGTGCCTGCCGCAAATGCCGAGGAGTCTTCGGCGGCCGAAGGAATAAACGTATTCGGAGTGACCGATCTGCATCAGCTTTTAGACCATCTTTCGGGCGTAAAGCCGATAATTCCCACCGCGTTCGATCGCGCTCCGTTCGAGAGTGCTTCTCTCGAATACCCGCTTGATTTCCGTGATGTTAAGGGTCAGCAGACTGCAAAATATGCAGCGGAAATTGCAGCGGCCGGCAGTCACAACATGCTTCTTATCGGTCCTCCCGGGTCCGGAAAAAGCATGATTGCTTCGAGGCTTCCTTCAATTCTTCCACCGCTCACTCTTCGCGAAGCTATAGAGTGCAGCAAGATATACTCGGTCGCCGGACTTCTGACCGGCGGGCTTATAACGACAAGACCTTTCAGAAGCCCCCACCATTCGGTATCCGACAGCGCGCTTGTCGGCGGCGGCTCAAACCCCCGTCCCGGCGAGATATCGCTCGCTGACAACGGCGTGTTGTTTCTCGATGAGTTCACAGAATTCGGAAAGTCGGCGCGAGAAGCGCTTCGCCAGCCGCTTGAAACGAGGTCCGTAACGGTATCTCGGGTGAACCGGACGGTTACATATCCGGCGTCGTTCATGATGGTATGCGCAATGAATCCGTGCAGATGCGGTTATTTCGGACATCCGACTCGCGAGTGCACCTGTTCACCGTCTTCGCGGCACGAATACATTTCGCGGATATCCGGTCCGCTGCTTGACAGAATAGATATACAGACCGAGGTGCCGCCCGTGGACTACCGGGATCTCCACACCGATGCCGGCGCCGAAAGCAGCGCCGTAATTCGCGGAAGAGTTATGGCGGCAAGGGAATTTGCGGCAAAGAGATTCGGATCCGCGGACGAATTCGTTCCCAACGCTCTTCTTTCACCGTCGCAGATAAAAGCCCATTGCGTTTTGACTCCCGCTGCGGAGGCTCTGCTCGAAAAAGCATATTCGATAATGTCACTGTCTGCAAGAGGACACGACAGGCTTCTGAAGGTGGCAAGGACGATTGCGGATCTGAACGGAAGCGAATGGATAGACAAGCAGCATATAGCTCAAGCAATACAGCTTCGCTCGCTTGACAGAAAGTACTGGTCTCAGAGGTAAAGTTTATGGATTATGAAGGCAGGTATTTCCCGTTAGGAGCCCAGATTGCTG
>SFLA01000055.1 GCA_004553575.1 Clostridiales bacterium | reverse complement strand
GCAGAGGACCTGCCTTCCCTGAAGCGGCGATAAGCCTGTTGACTTTATTACCGGCTTTGTGCTCAATAATTTCTATGAGCAGATATGTTATAAATAACACCGGTAAGATCTTTAACGTATCCAACAGGGCATCCAGAAAAGCGTCAAACATAATTATTCCCCTTATCGTAATCTTCCCTGCCCCACGCGGTAAAGCGTAAGGCAGGGAAACTTAATACGGTGTTATTACTTAATCTCGTGGATATTGACGTGATACTTAGCGTCGGTGTTGGCGAGAGCTGCGTTTATCTTATCGCCGATATCTCTCTTTTCGAAGAACTTGGTGGCGACTTGGTCAAACAGTGCGTAGGTGAGAACATCCTCGTCCTGCTTGATGTGTTCTGCGCACTTGGTGCGGAGCGTGTCAAGCTCGGGCTTGATGTTATCGGCAGGACGGCAGGTAATAGGCTCCTCGTCGCCGATAATTTTCTTTCTGAACTCGGGATCGATCTCAACGGGTGTCTTTCCGTAATCGCCCCGTACAAGTCCCTTGAATTCCTTGGTTACGGTTTTATAGCGTTCGCCCATAAGGACGTTGAATACCGCCTGAGTTCCGACGATCTGAGAGGTCGGAGTGACAAGCGGAGGATATCCCGCATCGGCGCGGACGTTCGGTACCTCTTCAAGCACTTCGTCGAGCTTATCAGATTTACCCGCCTGCTTGAGCTGGGAGATAAGGTTGGACAGCATTCCGCCGGGTACCTGATAAATAAGAGCATTTACGTTGACTTTTAATACCTTCGGGTCAAGCTGACCGGAAGCAAGATACTTTTCGCGCAGCTTGGTAAAGTACTTGCACACGACGTCAAGCTTCTCGAGGCTTAAACCGGTATCGAACGGAGTGTTTGCCAAAGTAGCTACGATCGGCTCTGTGGGCGCCTGAGAGGTTCCCATTGCCATAGGAGAGATAGCTGTGTCGACAACGTCAACTCCTGCCTCGATCGCCTTAAGGACGGTCATTGAGGCAAGCCCGGCAGTGTCGTGAGTATGGAGTTGTACCGGAATGCTGCAGACAGATTTGATAGCGGTCACGAGATCGTATGCATCATAGGGCTTAAGAAGACCCGCCATATCCTTAATGCATATTGAATCCGCACCCATTTCTTCAAGTGTCTTGGCATATTTTGCAAAATACTCGTTGGAGAAAACCGGTCCTGTAGTATAGGAAATAGCGGCCTGAACATGTCCGCCCTCTTTTTTGGTGGCATTGATAGCGGTTTTAAGGTTTCTCGGATCGTTAAGAGCGTCGAATATACGGATTATATCAATACCGTTTGCTATTGATTTTTGAACAAAATATTCGACAACATCATCGGCGTAATGCCTGTATCCGAGTATATTCTGGCCGCGGAACAGCATCTGAAGCTTGGTATTCTTTACGTTATCGCGAATAACGCGGAGACGGTGCCAGGGATCCTCGTTGAGAAAGCGCAGGCAGGAATCGAAGGTAGCTCCGCCCCATGCTTCAAGTGAATGATATCCTACTTCGTCAAGCGCGTGAAGAGCGGGAAGCATCTCCTCTGTGGTCATTCTGGTAGCTATAAGCGACTGGTGAGAGTCGCGGAGAACGGTCTCTGTTATCTTAACTTTTGCCATTTCTTATTCCTCCTTATGTAATTAACGGAAGATGGTAAGGAACACGCCCGCTGCAACGGCAGAGCCGATGACTCCGGCGACGTTCGGTCCCATTGCGTGCATCAGCAGGAAGTTTGAAGGGTTCGCTTTCTGACCGACCTGCTGAGATACTCTTGCTGCCATAGGTACCGCGGAAACTCCTGCGGAACCTATAAGCGGATTGATTTTTCCTTTTGTTACGAAGCACATTATCTTGCCGAATAATACTCCGCCCGCAGTTGCGAACGCAAATGCGAAAAGTCCGAGAATGAGTATGCCGAGCGGGCTGGTAAAAAAGCTGGTGCTGTTGAAGAAGGAATCTGCCGTTGCGGTTGCTCCGACGGTGAGTCCGAGAAAGATCGTTACTATATTGCAAAGCTCATTCTGCATGGTCTTGGCGATTCTGTCGACAACGCCGCTGACCTTGGCGAGGTTTCCGAGCATAAGACACCCTACAAGCGGTGTAGCATCGGGAAGTATGAAGGCGATTACGAGGGTGCACACGATCGGGAAGAGTATTTCCTCGGTCTTGGAAACCGGACGGAGCTGCTCCATTTTTATCATGCGTTCCTTCTTAGTCGTGAGAGCCTTCATTATCGGAGGCTGAATGAGCGGTACGAGCGCCATATAAGAATAAGCTGCTATAGCGATTGCTCCGAGAAGCTGAGGTGCGAGCTCTTTGGTGACGAGGATTGCGGTAGGTCCGTCAGCACCGCCGATAATACCTATTGCCGCAGCCTCGAGAGAGGAGAAACCGAGAAGAAGAGCGCCGATAAACGCGGCAAATACTCCGAACTGTGCGGCGGCGCCGAGCAGAAGGCTCTTCGGGTTTGCGATAAGAGGTTTGAAATCGGTCATTGCACCAACGCCCATGAATATAAGACAGGGATAAATCCCGAGCTTAACGCCGAGGTAAAGATAGTCGAACAGACCGCCGTGTGCGGCGAGCTCTGACCAGTTGATTACGGCGCTGGATTCCTGGACGAAGTATGTCATATGGAAAATCTCGCCAACCGGGATGTTGGAAAGAAACATGCCGAACGCTATCGGAAGAAGAAGAAGCGGCTCAAATTTGCACTTGATGGCCAGGAACATCAGACAGAAGGAAATCCCTATCATGATGACGGAGCCCCAGGTGAAATTGTCGATGCCGAACGCCGATGCGTTGAGTATGCCCTTTAAGGCTTCAATAATGAACATCAGACAATCTCCTTTTCATTCCTGATCGGATTAACCGATTACGAAAAGCAGATCGCCGGAATTGACGGAGGAACCGGCAACGGCGGAAACGGAAACGACGGTGCCGTCTACCGGAGATACTATGTCATTTTCCATCTTCATTGCTTCGATAACGCAGAGCACATCACCCGATTTGACTGCCTGACCGGCCTTTGCAACTACTTTAAGTACGTTGCCGGGAAGCGGTGCGGTGACTTTTTCGCCGGCAGCGGGAGCTGCGGCAGGTGCCGCCGCGGGAGCGGGTGCAGGAGCGGGAGAAGCTGCGGGAGCCGGTGCGGGAGCTGCGGCGGGCGCCTGAACGGAAGGCGCGGATACTGCGCCGGGAGCTGCCTCCTCGACTACGACCTCGTATTTATTGCCGTTTACGGTTACGACGTATTTCTTAGCCATGATTTTATACTCTCCTTTAATCGATTTTTGTAATTGAAACGATGTTGAAGCCGCAGTCACTCTCTCCCCTCGCGGCGGCAATAGCGGAAGCAGCGACGGCAACGGTAAGCTCTTCATTCGGGTCTGACGCCGGTGCGGGAGCTGCAGCGGGAACCGCGGAAGCAGCAGGTGCGGAAGGCACGGCTTTCTTCTGCTTGGCGGCGTATACCGCTTTGAACAGGTAAAGGACAGCCATAAGGATTATCAACACCAAAAAAACAATGAGCAATCCCAATAGCATTACCTTACCGCCCTGAGCAAGGCGTTCGCCGATCGTTCCCTCGCCTCTTTCGATCACCTCGAAAATCGTACCGGCCTCTGTTGCGGAGGATGTCTCCGTTCCGGTTCCGCCCTCCTCTGCCAGCACGGCAAGAGGACATACGGAAACGATAAGAAGCAGTACGGCGAGGAGCGTTGCGATTTTGCTGAATTTTGACAAGATACGAACACTTCCCTTCCGGAATGGAATGTAAATTATTTATAAGATCCATTCTATCCCATTATATTTTCGTTACTATAATACACTACATCTTGTAAAAAATCAACACAATTTTTGATTTATACCACATTTTTCGTAAAAAGCACTTGTCTAAACCGAAGTTGTATGCTACTATATTGTAAATTTTCCACAAGGAGAGTAATATCCATGCACAGTCTCGAGTCGAACATAGATCACATACTCATAACAGAGAAGCAGTTGAAAGATAGAATTCACGAGCTCGGAGCAAAAATTACAGAGGATTACAAGGACAAGCAACTGTTGCTTGTCGGTATTCTTAAGGGCTCAATGATGTTCATGGCGGATCTGATGAGGGAGATAAAAATTAATACTCGGATTGACTTTATGAGCGTTTCTTCTTACGGCTCCGGGACTGTGTCGAGCGGACAAGTCAGAATCGTTCTCGACCTGAACAAGCCTATCGAGGATTACGATCTGTTGATAGTTGAGGATATTCTCGACAGCGGCGCGACACTGCACTACATTAAGGAGCTGCTTTCGGCACGCAGACCGCGTTCGTTCAGAATCGTTACCCTGCTTGATAAGCCCTCAAGACGCAAGGCGGATATTCAGGCGGATTACAGCGGATTTGTAATACCGGATGAGTTCGTGGTCGGATACGGTTTAGACTTCGATGAGAATTACCGCAATCTGCCTTATATCGGTGTTCTTAAGCCGGAAGCATACGAAAAATAAGCGCGCCTTCCGAACCTGTATGGTTTATAACAAAATCCTCCGCATGACATCAGCCGTGCGGAGGATTCTTATTTTAAATGCGCCGGTTATTTCTTTACCTTCTTCAGCACCGGTAAGCGCAATGCGCTCCAAATATCTCAGTGCGGTTTTTCGGGCTCTCTCGACGGCTTCCGCGTCCCTGCGTTCAACCGCTGCATTGCTGAGGTTGAGTTCTTCACTTGCACATTTCGTTTTCTTTGGTTTTCACATAGTAAGAATTGCGGTACAACCCGAACAACCTCCCGCGTATAAAAAATACGACGGGAGGTTGAAGAGTTTGAAAAACGAAAGGTGTGCGACAGATATTACACTCCGGAATATGCGGAGAACCCCCCGTCGACGGGTATAACCGTACCGTTGACAAAGCTCGCCGTGCTTTTATCGCAAAGGAAAAGCAGGGTGCCGAGCAGCTCCTCCGGCTTTCCGAAGCGTCCCATTGGTGTAGCGGCGAGAATCTTTTCGGTTCTTGCCGTCGGTGTTCCGTCTTCGTTAAAAAGCAGTGATCGGTTCTGGGCGGTTACGAAAAAACCGGGTGCAATTGCATTTACGCGTATGCCGACCTTTGAAAAATGAACGGCAAGCCATTGCGTAAGATTAGACACCGCACTTTTTGCCGCCGAATACGCAGGGATCTTAGTGAGCGGGCGATATGCGTTCATAGAGGATATATTGACTATGCAAGCACCTTCCCTGCCGGACATATCCGGCGCAAATACCTGAACAGGCAGAAGAGTGCCGAGAAAGTTCAGATCGAACACAAATCCTATACTTTCGGGATCGAGGTCGAAAAAGGTCTTTATATCCGGGCATGAATCGCAGAGATCCTCCGGAAAGAGATATTCACGGTCGGTAGTTGCTCTGGGGCTATTGCCGCCTGCGCCGTTAATAAGTATGTCCGGCGCTCCGAAAGCGGCAATTACTTCGGCTCGTGCTGCCGACAGCACCGATTTATCAAGCACATCGGCATATATTGCAACAGCCTTGCCTCCGTCGGCGGCAATACGGTCCGCTACCTTCTGAGCGCCGTTTTTATCGCGGTCAAGCAGAGCGACCGAAGCTCCGTGTGAAGCCAGACACTCGGCGAAAGCAGAGCACAGCACTCCCGCTGCGCCGGTAATAACTGCGCATTTGCCGGTGAAATCGAACATTACCCTTCCCCTATCTTTCGAGCGGGATTCCGGCCTTCGCTAGCTTTATGCCGAGGAAATCAACCGCGGTCTTAATATCTGCGGCAGGATCTTCGCCGACTTCACGCTCGATGGTCAGATAGCCGGTATAACCGATTGAATTAAGAGCGGCGAGATATGAATCCCAATCGACTCCGCCGGTGCCGAGAGGAACCTCGAGCCAGCTTCTGCCGTCATCGCCCGTTACAATTCCGTCTTTTGCGTGGGTGTGTATAATGTAATCCTTAAGCACTGTGACAGCCTTTACCGGGTCGTCGTGAGCAACCATAACGAGATTTGCAGGGTCGAGATTAACGCACAGTCCTTTCGCTCCGAGCGAATCGAGGAACCGTACAAGCACATCCGCTTTTTCGGTGCCGGTCTCTGCCGCAAAGCGGGAGCCTATGCTGTCGGCGTATTCGGCAAGAGCGCGTGCGGAATTACGGATAGCTTCCATGCGAGGAGTATCCTCGTCGGTGAGGTGGCCTATATGGGTTGTGACAATACTGCAGCCGAGTTCTTTGGCTGCATAAAGCACACGCTTGGATTTATCGACAATACCTTCGGCATCGAGATCCTTGCCGAAATCTCCGCATATGGCGGAAAACACAAGTCCGTTGGAAGACATTATGTCTTTTATCTCTGCAATACGCGACGAAGTCATATTTTCGGCGGCAAAATCACCGCCGGTCATATACTTCTGTATTCCGCTTGCGCCGAGTGAAGCCGCCTTCTTGACGGAATCGGCAAAGCTGAGTCTGAGTGAATCGGAAATAATACCAATTTTCATTTTTATTCCTCCGAATAAATATATGTTTATTATTTGATCTCATCAAGCGGGAGTGTGAAATACTCCAGATAATTGTCTATAAAATAACTTACCTCCGGCAGCGTAATAAGGTTAAGCTTTTCCAAGGACGAAAGTCGGGCGCAGGAAAATTCACCGTTGCCGGATGAAGTCTCCTCGACACATTTTATATATGCACAAAGCGTATCGGCGGCTTTAATGACAGCCTTCTCTTCCGGAGTACATTCGAAAAGAGACAAATATCCGCTTCTGAGCGGCTGCGGCAGGAGCTCTGAAAACCGTTCGGTTGCGGCGGACTCTACGGAATCGTATGCCGCCTTTGTTTCTGCACTGTGATACTTGACCGGAGTCGGCTGGTCGCCCGTAAGAATCTCCGGCGCATCGTGATAAAGCGCTTTGACTGCTATGCGGTCGCTGTCGTAATTTCTTCCGAAAAGCTTATTACCGAGCTCGGCTATTGCATGTGAAAGAATCGCCACCTCGAGCGAATGCTCGGCAAGGTTTTCCTGCCTGAGCGAACGCATAAGCCCCCAGCGATTTATGTATTTCATTC
>SFLA01000012.1 GCA_004553575.1 Clostridiales bacterium | reverse complement strand
GATGGTGCACAGCGGCAGCTTTGGCTGGGATTGGCTTACCGACCTCGGAAGCAATTTTATAGGCACCTATTCATACTACCTGTTGGGTTCTCCCTTCTTCTGGCTGATGTGCCTGTTTCCCTCCTCGTGGGCGCCGTATCTGATGGCACCGATATATATTCTCAAATACGGCTGTGCCGCGCTTACCTGCTATGCATATCTTAAGCGGTTCGTAAAGAACCAGAACTACGCGGTTCTCGGAGCACTGCTGTACTCCTTCTGCGGGTTCCAGATATACAACACCTTCTTCAACCAGTTTCACGAGGTTGTTGTTCTGTTCCCTCTCCTTCTCATAGGAATGGAAGAGCTTATCCAGAACGACCGCCGCGGAATGTTCGCGGTAGCCGTCGCTTTGAACGCCGCCTGCAACTACTTCATGTTCGCGGGGCAGGTTATCTTCTGCATTATATATTTTCTTTTCAGATTCACCGATAAAAAATTCCGCGTAACGCTTTCGAGCTTTCTGCGGCTGGCTCTCGAGGCGGTTATAGGCGTGCTGATGTCGGCGGTTATCTTTCTGCCCGCGGCGCTCGCCGTAAAGGATAACCCTCGGGTAACAAACGGATTCAGCAGCGTATGGAACGCACTGTTCTGGCAGAACGATTCCGGGTCGATATCGTTTACGCTGTTCGGAAAAGAAATAACCCTGTATACCAAACGGTACGGGCATATACTTCACAGTATTTTCTTCCCGCCCGATATTGCGTCTCGCACAAACTTCTTCTACGGACACACCACCCGCTGGGCGTCAAACGCCGCATGGATACCGATGTTCGGAATGACCGGCGTATTTGCCTTTATGAAAAGGCGCAGGAAGGGCGGCTGGCTGAAGGGGCTTTGCATATTCCTGTTCGTCTGCGCACTTGTCCCGGCACTGAACGCCGCGTTCTATCTGTTCAATTCGTCGTACTACGCAAGATGGATGTATATGTTCGTTATGGTATGCGTTGTCGCGACCGTAATAGCTCTTGACGATGCCGAGCTGGATTGGAGCGGCTGTGTATGGCTGCATGCTGTTATCTGCGCTGCCATCGCAATACCGGTCGGCTTCTGCTGGACAACCGAAGACGGCGTGACGAAGATGTCGTCTACCCAGTTCTTCGACAGATACTGGGTTACGATACTCATTACCGCGGTGTCTCTCGGCATGGTATGGTATTTTATCAGATTCGTGCGGGGTACCAAAAAGGCGGAGACCACGGCTTTTGTAATGGCGGGTGTGATTATCTGCGTATACGGTATAAACCATATAATCTACGGAAAATGCCACTCGTATTCGTCGGATTTCCTCATCGACAAGGCAATAAAGGGCGAGGTAGTTCTCGAGAACCCCGAGGATGAATTCTACCGCATAGATTTCTACCGTTCCGGCAGCGTTTCGACGCTTGACAACCTCAGTCTTTACTGGGGGTATCCCGGCGAAGAATGCTTTAATACCATTGTACCGCCTTCGATAATGACCTTTTATCCGAAGGTGGGAGTAACGCGGTCGGTCGGATCACGGGCAAACAGCTCAATGTACGGACTGCGCGGTTTCCTTTCGGTAAAGTATTCGTTCATTGTCGAGGAAAAGAGCTCAAAGTTCGACGCGGTAGGCTTTTCGTATAAAGAAACACAGAACGGCTTTGCAATATACGAAAACGAATACTGCCTGAACATGGGATATGCCTATACCGAATTCATTACCGAAACCGAATTCGAAAAGTACCTAAAGAACAACCGTCACGCACTGCTGTGCACCTATCTGGTTGTGCCCGACGACATGGCCGATTATTATTCGCAGTTTATGACCGAGGCATTCTTCAAGGACGGCAAGACCGCATCCGAGAGCACCTATATCGATTCCGTTGCCGAGCGCAGTGAGATGTGCTGCGACGACTTCGATTATGATTCCTACGGCTTCACCGCCCATATCACGCTCGATAAGCCGAACGTGGTATTCTTCACGGTTCCCGCCGAGGAGGGCTGGTCCGCGACCGTAAACGGCCATCCTGCGGAGGTGCTTACCGCAACCTACGGATTTGTCGCGGTCGAATGCGAAGAAGGGGAAAACGAGATAGTTTTCAGTTACAAGACCCCCGGACTTGCACAGGGCGCACTTATAACGCTTGCCGGCGCGATAATATTCGGGCTGTATACGGTGATATCGCATTTTACGAGAAAGCGGGTTACGGGGCCGTTCCTGACCGACGATTATTATGAGCAAGTGTGACATTAATCTGATATATTACCGCTCGCTGCCGTCGACCAACACCGAGCTGAGGCGTCTTGCCGCGGCGGGCGCTCCCGAGGGAACTGCCGTGGTTGCGACGGTTCAGACAGCGGGCCGGGGACGGATGGGGCGAAAGTTCGTATCCCCTGCCGGCGGTTTGTATATGAGCCTTTTGCTTCGTCCCGAATCAACCGACGTGCTGCGCATAACCTCCGCCGCCGCAGTTGCCGCTGCGCGGACGGTAAAAGCGGAATTCGGTATCGACTGCGGGATAAAATGGGTGAACGATCTGTATCTGGACGGTAAGAAGGTATGCGGAATTCTTACCGAAGCCTCATATTCGTCGCCCGGCAGCCCGGATTACGCCGTGGTGGGAATCGGGCTGAACCTTTCCTACCCGGAGGGAGGATTCCCGGAAGAGCTTCGGGACATTGCCGGATCCATTGGCGTGAAGTGCGACCGGGATACGCTTATAGAAACGGCCGAGCGGATTGCGCTGACGCTTGTCGACACATACCGGGATCCGAGCCTGTTTATCGACGAATACCGCGCGCGGAGTACGGTTATAGGCAAAGACATATACGTGATAAGCGACGGAATCGCGGTAAAGGCGAGAGCAACAGGTGTGGACGACGGTTGCGGACTGATTGTCGAAACCGAAAAGGGCACCGAAATCCTTCGCAGCGGCGAAATAAGCATAAGACCGCGATAAACACGGATTGCAAAAATCCCGCTTTCTGCAAAGCGGGATTTTCTGCGCCCGGTTACCGTGCGGCGCTCCGTGCGGGGCGTCCGCATATAAGACAGCCGAGACCGTATGCGGGAAGCGCGAGTACCGACCACACGAAAAAGAAGTACGGGCAGATCTGCCCCCAGAGATTGAGCGGCATATGAGAGTAATCCCACACACCGAGCCCGAGCCAGAGATTGCAGACCGCACCGGTAATAAGCTCGACGACGGTTATGACCGCCCCTCCGGCAAGGCACCTCAGCGGCAGCCCGCACTTCATTCTGCCGCAGATAAGCCGGATAAGCAGTACACAGGCGCCCCCGGCGACAAACATACTTATGTGGCTTCTCCCGCGGTAAAGCAGTTCGACAATAACATACGCAGTGCCGCCTGCCGCAAACAGAGCTATCCACTTCAGCTTCAAGCAAAACCACGTCCCTTCGGAAAACAGTGTTCTCCGATCGGCCGTTTTTTATTCGGAAGTAACTATATAATCCGAGTGCACATATCCGTCGGTGCCGTTATACTGTATCGAATACCAGTCTCCCGTTCTGCCGAGCACGGTCACGACCGTACCGTTCGGAATCCGGTCTATCACCGTGCCTTCAAGCGACGGGAAGGAACGGAAGTTAAGAGCTCCTCCGGCGGTGGTTACTGTTCCGGTCGATATCATCTGAGGTTCTACGAGAGGCACCCCGAAGAATTCGGCGACACCTATCGCAAGAGTGCGGGCAATGGCCTTTTCGTTCTGTTTTATCCATTCAGCGTCCTCGGCGTTGTCGTGATAAGCAATTTCGGCGAGCACGGTCGGCGCTACGGTATTCCTCACCTCGTACAGAGTGGTGGTGGGAACCGCACGGACGAGATTCGGATAGATATATATGTCCTTGAACAGCGAAACAAAAATGTCCGCGGCGGTTCTTCCCTTTTCGCTTCCTGTGAAGTAATAGAAGTCGCTTCCCTGCTGTCCCCCGACGTTTGCGCTGCCGGAGGCGTTGGAATGCAGTGCCAGATGAAGATCGTAATCCCCGGCATTGGATTCGCGCACGGAGTTTCCGACGGTCGCGTTGGGGTCGTTGCGCGAATAGGATATACCGCTCGCCACAAGATAAGGCTCCATCAGATCGGCAATACGGTTCATATAATATTCCTCGCTTCCCGATCCATCGTAATAGATATTGTATTCCTGCGTAGACGGGCTGAGATACAGTGACGGCATATGTTTATTCCTCCTTTTTACCATTTATATGCCGCGCACCGGCAAAAAGTAATATAAATGTAAAAAAAGCCTTGACAAAACCCGAAACCGGTGTTATTATACGTAAGACAAAGAAGCAGGGGGTTCCCCCTCACCCGCCGGACTTGCATTATACCGTCCAGGGCGCGGTTAATAGCCGCTTTACGCGCATGCGCCGGAGCATGATTTCCGTTGCGCCTGCCGGTAGAGCAGTAAGGCTGTGCTTCTTTTCGCGCACGGCTTTTTTTGTGCTTTGCTTTCCCGCAGAGCATCCGAATACGGCCCCGCATGACGCAAGCGGAATGACCACGGAGGTGTATCAACCATCAGTACAAAAGCGTTCATCAACGATGAAATCAAAGCAAGCGAGGTTCGGCTTATAGACGCCGACGGCAATCAGGTCGGTGTAGTCAGAATCGAGCAGGCGAGACGCATGGCGGAGGAATCCGGCCTTGACCTTGTAGAGATAGCTGCGGAAGCGAAGCCGCCCGTATGCAAAATAATGGATTTCGGGAAATACCGCTTCGAAAAGGAAAAACGCGAAAAAGAAATTAAGAAGAAGCAGCAGACGGTCGAGCTCAAGGAGCTTCAGCTGCGCTGCCGCATAGACGTTCACGATTTCAACACAAAGCTGAACAAGGCGCTGGAGTTCCTGTCCAAGGGAAACCGCGTGAAGGTAATTGTTAAGTTCTTCGGGCGTGAGATGGCTCACACCGAGAACGGAACCGCACTTCTCGCAAAATTCGCCGAATCCTGTGAAGAGACCGGCGTGATAGAAAAACCGGCCAAGCTTGACGGACGCAACATGATAATGATACTCGCACCGAAAAAGCAGGCAAACCAATCGAAAGGAAGATAAAAATGGGCAAAATCAAGACACACAAGGCGACCGCCAAGAGACTGACCTGGACTGCCGGCGGCAAGGTCAAAATGGGTCATCCGGGTCACCGTCACAAGACCGGTCTGAAGACCGCTAAGCAGAAGAGATCCCTCCGTAAGGCTTCATACGTCAGCACCGCGAGAATGGACGATCTCAAACGGCTCATTCCTTACTCTAAGTAAGACAAGAACATTAACGGAGGATATTTGAAATGGCAAGAATAAAGGCTGCCCTTTCCACGAGAAAGAGAAGAAATAAGACGCTTAAGCTCGCCAAGGGCTACTGGGGCGCAAAAAGCAAGCATTTCAAGATGGCGAAGCAGGCCGTGCTCAAGAGCGGCAACTACGCTTATATAGGCAGAAAGCAGAAGAAGAGAGACTTCCGTTCTCTCTGGATAACCAGAATTTCCGCTCAGTGCAAGGCCGAGGGAATCAACTACTCCCGTTTTATGTGCGGACTTAAGAGAAGCGGCATCACTCTCAACCGCAAAATGCTGGCCGAGCTTGCGGTATCCGACAAGGAAGCGTTCGCAAAGCTTGTCGAGACCGCAAAAGCAGCTCTGTAAATAACTTGACAAACCGGGTTTGTTCTGATATAATTATTTGACAAATTTCCCGTCAGGCACGGAGGGAGTGAAACAGAATGGCTGAAATAAAGGTTAAGGAAAACGAGAGCATAGACAGTGCCCTTCGCAGATTCAAGAGAAGCTACCTCAGAAGCGGCGTTCAGGCAGAGCTTCGCAAGAGAGAGCATTACGAGAAGCCCAGTGTAAGACGCAAGAAGAAGTCCGAGGCTGCCAGAAAGCGCAAATACAAGTAATCAGACCGTATATCAGGAGGAGGACACCGGGTGTTCTCCTCTTTTTACGTCTGAAAAAACGGATTCGTCAAATTCCATAAAATCGGAGAAATCGATTTTTTACTATTGATTATTTTTGACGGCAATGCTATAATGATATGAATTATTGTATACCGCCTACAGCATTCATATCCGGAGGAACAGAAATGAAAAGAATCATTGCTTTGGCTCTCGTCGCAATAACGGCTGTCTGCGCTCTCGCAGGTTGCTCGTCACTGAAGGGCGACGAAAAGGGCGCGAACATATCGGTGTATATGACGTCCTATCCTTATTGCCTCGACCCGGCTGTAGTACAGCTCGATTCAGAGGTCACACAGATACTCGGACTTATCTATGAGGGACTTACCGAGATCGATTCAAGCGGTAAGGTCGTCGGAGCTCTGGCCAAGAACTGGTACGGCTATTACGACAAGGTGTACGACGAATATCAGATGTATTTCGAGCTTAAGGACACCTGCTGGAACGACGGACGAAAGGTATCGGCCGATCAGATAGTCTATGCGTGGAAACGCATACTCGACCCCGATTTCGACAGCCCCTATGCTTCTCTGCTCTATCCGATAAAGAACGCAAAGGCGGTCAAATCCGGAGCGATGACCAGTGACGATCTCGGCATAGCCGCCGTTGACGACACTCTTCTTTGCGTTACCTTTGAGTGCGACTACGATATATCCCTTTTCGCGGAGCAAATCGCCTGCACCGGTCTCGTTCCCCTTCGCGAGGACATTGTCACCGATGTTGAAGAAGGAGTGGAATGGGATTCCAGCGCCGCAACAATGGCGTGCAACGGGCCTTACTCGGTCAAAAACCTCGAGGAAGGAATACGTGTAGTGCTCGAGCGCAACAACGGCTACATGCGCGACGACGAAGCCGCTATCGACAAGTACGTAACCCCGTACCGCATTACCATTGTTTATCAGGAGAACACCATATCCCGTTCGGTGGACGAGGAACTGCGCAAGACCGATATACAGTTCCAGACTCTTCGGTTCAGCGAAGGCAATCTCTTCTACATGAGCGGATTCGACAAGGACTCCTACGCAGAATACGAGAAAAAGCTTAAGGATACCACTTCTCTTATGGAGACGTACGTATTCTACTTCAATACCGAAAACGAGCTGCTTTCCGACAAGAAAGTAAGGCAGGCGCTGTCCGCCGCGCTCGACAGGGATTATATCGTCGAGAATGTGACCGGGACCGGCGAGATTGCCGCAACCGGATATGTCCCGTCCGGCGTGTTCAACACCAAGCGCAAGACCGACTTCCGCAAGGTGGGCGGCGATCTGTACTCGACTTCTGCGGACACCGCCAAGGCAGAGAACCTTCTCGGCGAAGCCGGAGTAAGCAAGGGATCGTTCACCATAGCTTACCTTATCCCCGAAAGCGAAGATCTTATGACCGACAATCAGCGCCGCGTAGTATACGAAAATGTCTTTGAGGATATTGCGGAATACGCAGCATCGGTCTGGGAGGAGCTCGGCTTCAGCGTCGACACGGTCGGTCTTCACGAGGCGGAGTACCGTGCGGCACTTCAAACCCGTGAATACGACGTTATCGGCGTTTGTAACGTTGTGAATTCGGTTGACGCATACGCATGGCTTTCGGTATATGCGACACATTACAGCGGATGCCCCGTTGAAGTATCGCTGACCGGCGAGGACGTTTACACCCCGCATTACACCAACTGGGAAAACGACGAATTCGACTCGATTATAGACCGTGTTTGTTACGAAAGCGACCGCGCGGCGAGAGCGGAGCTGCTGCACGACGCGGAGGAGCTTCTCGCGGACGAATGCCCTGCCATTGCCCTGTTCCAGTACACCTCGTCTTATGTAAAATCCTCAAAGCTGAGCGGTATAGGTCAGACTTATTACTTCGGCTACCGCGACTTCGATAAGCTGTCGCTGTCCGGCTGGAGAAAGATAAACGCCGCAGAGGAAGAGGCTTCCAACTCCGACGGAACGGTATCCGCCGCAGAATAACATACCGGAAATTCAGTCATTATAATGACACACGGCAGAAGCGATAAAGCTTCTGCCGTGCTTTTTGTTATATATCAGAGATTCATTATGAATCAGAAAATGCCTTCGCCGTCCGGAAGCGATACCACACGCCGGTAATAGCTCAGGCTTCCGGCGCGCTCGGACTCGTTCCGGGCAAACCGGAACCCTGCGGCAACATCATCAGACACCTCGGAAAACAGATCTGTCATGGCATCTACCGAACTCAGGAGCGAGGCGCCGTCGGAAAAACAATAGGTTGACAGATAACGGTTATACAGGTCTTCGGGCAGGTAACGGGCAATATGCTTTCCGAACTTGCCGGTGTTAACGCTTCCGCAGTGAAACTGAACATACCACTCCAGCATACGCAATAGCGCCGGGCGGACGCACTGTCCGAGCATCTCGAGCACGTAAGGGGTTTCCCCTCTCCGTATTCCTTTTGCGACATTCCCGAGACACCACCAGAACTCGTTGCAGACTGAGCGGTATTGCTCCTCGTCCGGCGGCTGTACCGAATGATCCGGGAGCCGCCCTTTGCCGGGCAGTATTCCGTCTTTATCGCACAGTGCGATAAAACCGTCGCGACCGGGCATACCGACCTCGGCGGTACATACATGCAGGTCGATCCGGTTGCCGTCGGTAAACACCATAAGCCAGCCGTAGCACCTTTCCGGGTCGCCCTCCGGGCCGTCCTCGGGGTACTGCATGAACAGAATATCTCCGAAGCGTTTTATCCATTCGCGGTCCGAACGGAAGGAGGCGGTTTCACGCACGATGAATTCGACATCATAATCGCGCAGAAGGTCTTTTTTCGCACCGGGATCGACCCGTGACCCTTCGAGATACGCGGCGCGTATGCGCGGGTCGTTTTCCGCAGTCGAAACGAGAAGCGACAGTATTTCGGATTCCGGTCTCATTTTGCTTTTCTTCAGTTTCCGACTATGTAATCCATATTCCACTCGGCAACTATATAAATAATGTAGTCCGGCTGCTTTGCGGTTATATCGGAGATATCGTAGGTGTAGCCCCACATCGATTTATACCAGGTGGTATTCATCCTCTCCGCGAGTATATCGTAAACCTGGGTTCCGAACGAATCACGCATGACTATTGCACTGGGAAGCTCCGGGCGGTTTGTGCGTATTGTATTCGAAGACGTAACCGCATCGCTGTATACGAGCTGGGTGGACGCACGGTAACGGGACACATTCGTCACCCCGGAAGGAACCGTAACACCGTCCGCAAATGTGCGGTACCAGGAGTATTCGAGAATATCGGATTCCGTTATGGTTTTGCTGTTATAGGTGTTTACCGTCATCTGAAGGTAATACAGCATGTCTCCGGTTTTATACAGTCCGCCCTTCCACTTGAAATCGGTAGCGGGACGCGGAGCGGCAGACGGGAATTCCTTGGAAATGTAGTCAAAAAGCTCGCAGTAAGCGATATATCCGCCGTAATCCGACCAGTGGCTGTCGCATTTGAAATAAAGCGGATACGCGTCGTTTTTATGCTCGGCAAAGGCCTCGCGCAGATCGATTGCTACCGCGCCGGCTTTGTTTATGGCGTTCACAACCTGCTCATAGCGGCTTGTCTTGCCGACAACCGCATAGTCGTCGGGCACCAGCTCGGGATATACGGACATCGACGCCGGAACGATCATATATATTATTTCGGTGTTAGGCGAAGCGGTTTGAAGCGTCTCTATACGGCGCTCGAGACGGGTTACAAAGCGATCTATTTCGTACTGCGAATAGCTGTTGGTACGCTGATAATCCGGCAGCATCTTCTGGAAGAAGAACTGATAATCGGATCCGGCTACAACTCCCCACATCTCGCTTCCCGGAGTTACGGGGCGTGCGGTATACTTAAGCTCCGCCCCTACACGGGCGCCGTTTATTGTTTGGGTGATGGTGAGATCGACGGATGAATCCGGACAATATATTCTTACCGAATACCAGCCGTACCAGCTTTCGGAGCTTACGCTGCCGTATTTGCTCTCGGCGGTGACGGTGGCTCCGATATCGCATTTACCGACGATTACCGCATAAGGCTTTTCGGAATAGCTGCACTTTCTGACTGTAACACGGCACTCCTCGGGCGAAACGCTCGTTTCATCGAAGCCGCTCACATCGACATCTATCGGGCCGGTCGAAGGGAAGCCGGAGGAGGACTGCTCGCCGTCTTCGGAAATATCGGTCGATTCCGCAGGCTCCGACGAATCACCGGGATCGGAAGTATCGACAGCGGGACCGTCGGACACGTCAGACGATTCTGACGACGCGGCGGACGGCTCCTCCGACGCTCCGCCGGATACGTTATCGGAAGCTTCACAAGATACAAGCAATACCAGCAATACCGCTATTGCCAAAAACAACGCTTTTTTCATTTCGGAGATTCCTTTCGATTTTAACATAAAGCAATAGTAACATATTTTAATATGTATTTCAATCCTTTTTCGACAAATTGACGGCGGCGGTCATCGCCGCCACCCCGGGGTTGAATCCGGACAGCCATACTGCGGCGGCTGACAGCAAAAAAAACAACGCCGTACCGACCGCAGACGCCTTTTTGCAAACCTTATCCGCGCAGTCGGCTCCGTACCTGTCGGCGACAAGAGAATACAGCGCGGTATATCCGTCGAGACCGCGTATCGGAAACAGATTTACGACAGCCAGCATAAGGTTGACAAGCGCGAAAAAAAGCGCGTATAAACCGCCCCAGACCGAAAAAACCGCAGAGGACGCCGCGAACGCAAGCACATTGAATGCCGCTCCCGCCAGGGCAGAATATGCGTCCGCGCGATGAGACATAAGACCGTACGGCACTATCCGCGCCCCGAGTGGCTCTATATCAATACGACGTATCCCGCCGCCGGATGCGGCAACTGCCGCGATATGTCCGGCTTCGTGAAGCAGCACAGCCGCAAGCAGCATCAAAAACGGCAGCACGCCCTCGATATATGCGATAACCGCAAAGGATACCGGAAATAAAATGTTCACCCGCAGCCGAATGCGCGGAAAAACTAAATATATGGTTCATCCCCCCAGCAGCCGCACAAGCAGCCCGATAATACTGTCTGCCGTTGCATACCCCTGCGCGAACGCAGGCATTCCGCCGGACCTCGCGGCGTACGCCGTATACGCCGCCGCTGCCAGCAGCATGAAAAACGCGAGCGACGACGGCAGGCTCCGGCCGGTTCTGAAAACGGCCTTTTTCATATCCGACACCTCCCTGTGTAAAAATATGCCGCTCCTCCGCACGAAATGACAACATTTTGCCGCCCGCGGGTCTATACTTCTCTGCGGACGGTGATCCCGATGACAGTTACGGTTTATGCTGACCTTTACGCTATAATAAATTTCGTCTTCGATACGCTTATGCTGTGTCTTACCTGCCGTATAACCGGTACGCCCGCGAAAGCCTGGCGAATACTGCTTGCTTCCGCCGCCGGAACGGGGTATGCATTCTTTTCGCTGTGCGTTGCAAACATATTTCCCCTGCATCTCGCTGCCGCCGTTCTTATCTGCGCGGCAGCGTTCGGCCTGAAGCGACTGCCGCTTAACGCCTGTGTGTATATCGCATCGTCAGCGCTTACCGGCGGACTGGTATACGGAGCGTTTCATCTCGCGGGGAAGGACGAAGGTTATATATCCGAAATAGGCGGCGGCGCAGTGGCTGTCTGCGTGCTGTCGGCGGCGGCTATAACCGCGGGATATATGTTCGTCTGCAGGTCGAAAAAGTCCTCCGGCGCGGTCAGCGCCTACATTACGGTGCTCGGTTCCGAATACAAGGCGTTTCTTATGCGTGACAGCGGAAATCTTGTCACTGACCCTCTTTCGCTCGATCCGGTGATAATCGTGTCATGCAGAGTATTCGGCGACCTGTTCAAGAGCTTCGACCCCACTTCTCCCCCGCTGCCTATCCGTGCGATACCGATACGCACCGCGGCGGGAAGCGATATTCTTTACGGCTTCCGCCCGCAGAAATGCTGCGTGCGCGAATTCGGAAGGAAAAAGAAGCGTGAGGTCAGAGCAATAATAGCCATAACCGGAAAGACACTTTTTTCGGGAACTTACGACGGCCTTATGCCGCCCATATAGAGGTGGAAAACGATGACTGTACGCTTATATTCACTTACGATCGAATGGATACGGCAGGTGCTCGGTCTGGAGCCGGAGCTTCTGTACATAAACGGTCCGCAGACGCTTCCCCCACCGCTCGCACGGGAGGAGGAAGAAAAGCTTATAAGCAGGATATCCACGGATCCGGAAGCAAAAAAAACGCTTGTCGAGCGCAATCTGCGGCTGGTCGTATATATCGCACGGAAGTTTGAAAGCACGAACATAGGTATCGAAGACCTGATTTCTATCGGAACGATAGGGCTTATGAAAGCAATAAACACCTTCCGTTCGGATAAACAGATAAAACTCGCCACCTACGCGTCGCGCTGTATCGAAAACGAAATACTTATGTTCATACGCAAGTCCACGCCGCACCGCTGCGAGCTTTCGCTCGACGAACCTCTGAATATCGATTGGGACGGTAACGAGCTTCTGCTTTCCGACCTGCTGGGTACCGACAGCGACAGCGTTTACAGGTCTATAGAGGAAGGCGAAGAAAAGAAAACCATACTGCGCGCCTTATGCCGGCTGCCCGAGCGCGACCGGAAGATTATCGAAATGCGGTTCGGACTCGGAAAGAACAGCTCCGGGAAGGAAAAAACACAGAAGGAGGTCGCGGACGAGCTCGGGATATCGCAGTCGTATATCTCGCGGCTTGAAAAGCGTATTATAGAAAAGCTGCGCCGGGAGCTGACGACTTGACAAATCCGGGCAAAGGTGTATAATGAACCGTAGTTATTAATCCGGAAGGAGGAATGCATTCATTTCACTTTTACAGCGAAAGCACCGGAGCGGTGCGCCGCGCGCGATTAATCTTTACAACGGACTGCCGAAGGCGGTCGCGTTCGTCGATTACGAGCATTGGTACATATCGCTCAAACGAAACTTCGGCATACAGCCGAACATCAAGGGCTGGTTCGAGGAGCTGAACACGAAGGTCAATCTGGTCGAAGTCACCTTCTTTGCCGACTTCTCCCACCGCTCGCTTGCCGAACAAATCGGAAGGATACGCCCTTACACAAACCGCATTATCGACACCCGCAACACCACGGGGGTTAAAAAAGACTTCACCGATTTCATTATTCTGGACAACATTTACCAGAGAGCACTGTCTTCGGAGGATATAGATACGTTTATCATCTTCTCCGGCGACGGGCATTTCAGTTCAGTCGTCTCTTTTCTTAAAAACTTCTGCAAGAAAGACGTCGGCGTTTACGGAATTGAGGATTCATTTTCCCGTCAGCTTCAGCAGACGGCAAGCTGGTGCGTCACACTTCCGACCGAAGAAGACGTACACGGGTCGTACTATCGTTTGATTTTCGGTGTCCTCAAGCAAGCGCAGAACGAAAATTCGCGGGATATCCCTACCGCTAATAAAATAATACCTGCGGTTTGCGCGCTGAGCAAGGCGGCAACCCCCGCAAAGGTTACGGAGTCGCTTAATAAACTGATCGAATACGGATATATCTCCGAGCATACCGTCAACAGCTACGGCAACGGGAACCGTCCGAAGAAGGTCAAGGGGCTGTTCACGGATTGGGATAAAGTTGAAAAAAGCGGATTTCTTGCCTGAAAAAAACGCAAATTACTATTGCAAAACGCAAACAGTTGTGGTATACTGTACACAGAAGAATGAAGGTATCAAGAGTGGGTCGACCCACTCTTGATTTTTGCAAAGCGAAAAGGAGCTGCTTATGAAGCGGAATATAGCGTCCGCCGTGCGAGAACTGATCGAGCAAAAGCTGAATGATATCGGCTACGATATATGGGACGTAACTTTCTATAAAGAAGGTCAGGAGCAGATTCTCGAGGTCGAGATAGACGGCGAGAACGGCTTTTCGATCGACGACTGCCAGAAGGCATCGGACCTTATAAACGAGATTGTCGACGAGGCAGACCCGATCGAGCAATCGTATTCGCTGCTCGTATCCGGGGCGGGTCTCACCCGCGTGCTCCGGTCGGATGCGCATCTTTCACGCGCAAGGGACTGCGGCTGGAGCTGCACGGCAAAGCTTTTCACTTCCGTTTCGGGAAGCAAGGAGATTACCGGAAGCATAACGGGATTCAATCCCGATACGATAACCGTCGGAGATACCGCGATCGACAGAAAGCAGATTTCCAGACTTACTGCGATAATAGAATAACGGAGGATACAAACGACAAATGAACAAGGAGTTTTTCGGAGCACTCGAGGCACTCGAAAAGGAAAAAGGAATTCCCAAGGATTATATGATAGAGCGCACCGAGGCGGCGCTGCTCGCGGCATTCAAAAAGGACAGCGGCGGACTTACCAACGCCCGTGTAAAACTTGACGAAAGCAAAAACGATATCCGCCTTTTCAAACAGCTTACGGTGGTCGAGACAGTCGAGGATCCCCGCACCGAGATATCGCTGGAGGATGCTCAGGCGAAGAGCAAGAAATACAAGGTCGGCGATATTTACGAAACCGAGATAATGACAAAGGGCTTCTGCCGCATAGCCGCTCAGACCGCCAAGCAGGTCATCGTCCAGGCGATACGCGAGGCTGAGCACGGCATGATGATAAAAGAATACGAGGAGAAGCAGGAAAAGATCGTATCCGCGGTAGTCGTAAGAGTCGATCCGACAAGCGGTCACGCCACTCTCGAGGTCGGCAGCAACGAAATGGTGCTGTTCCGTCACGAGCAGATTGCCGGCGAAACGCTTGCCGTAGGCGACCGCATAAAGGTTTATATAACCGAAATCAAGCGCGACACCCGCAGCCCGTCGGTAGTGCTTTCCCGCACGCATCCCGGCATGATAAAGCGTCTGTTCGAGCTTGAGATACCCGAGGTAGCCGACGGCACCGTCGAGATTAAGTCGGTCGCACGCGAGGCGGGCAGCCGAACCAAGGTAGCCGTAGTATCCAACGATCCGAAGGTCGATCCTATCGGCGCCTGTATCGGAGCACGGGGAGTCCGCAAGAACAACGTAACCAAGGAGCTGGCGGGCGAAAAAATAGATATTATTCCGTACAGCGATGAACCCGAGGCATTTATTGCCGCGTCACTTGCACCGGCGTCCGTTATATCGGTATGCAAGCTGCCTGACAGCGATCGCTCCTACCGTGTTACTGTCGCATCCGACCAGCTCTCGCTGGCGATAGGCAAGGAGGGCCAGAATGCACGGCTTGCCGCTAAGCTTACCGGCTGCAAGATCGATATAAAGAGCGAGAAATCGACCGAAAACTCCGAAACCGGGGATGATAACGCTTGATAAAGAAGAAAATACCGCTGAGGAAATGCGTTTCCTGCGGGGAGAGAAAGCCTAAAAAAGAACTTATACGGATCGTGCGTACGCCGGAGGGCGCCGTTATCGATCCGACCGGAAAAGCGGACGGACGGGGCTGCTACATCTGCCGCGCGCCCGAATGCATAAAAGCGGCAAAAAAGGGCCGCCGTATAGAAAAGGCGCTGGATATATCCGGATGTGACGAGCTGTACGATTCGATCTGTACCGTGACGGAGGAAGAATGACAAAACTGCTCGGTATGCTCGGGCTTGCGAAAAAGGCCGGAAGGCTCGCCGTAGGCACCGAGAACGCAATCGCCGCCGTTCGCGGCGGCAAGGCAAAGCTGGTAATCGCCGCATCGGACATATCCGACGCGACGAGAAAGCGAATAAGCGACAAAACCGGCACCTACGGAGTCGAAACCGTATATATAAGCGAAACTACCGTTTCCCTCGGCAATGCATTGGGCAAGACCGCGACCGCCTGTGCCGCGATCACCGATAATGGCTTTGCAGACGCCGTAAGGAACATTTTGGGAGGTAATTGACATGGCTGCGACAGACAACAGATACAGGGTTAACGCCCTGGCAAAGGATCTCGATGTCAAGAGCAAGGATATAATCGATCTGCTCAACGCGCACGGGATGACCGGAAAGAGTTACATGACCGCATTGAACAGCGACGAGCTGAGCCTTGTGTTCGAGTACTACACCCAGCGGAATCAGATCGATATAACCGCATTTTTCAAGTCATATCAGGACAAGATAGATGCGAAGAAAGCCGAGGAACAGGCAAAGAAGGACGAGGAGGAGAAGCGCCGTGCCGACGAAAAGGCTGCGGCTAAGTCCGAGCGCCAGAAAAAGCTCGAGGAGCAGGCCGCGAAATCCGGAAAGCCTCTGCCGCCGAAGCAGCCTCAGAAGCAGAAGGTGCGCGGAGAGGTTCGTGTGGTCGATACACGCGGAACCTCCAACGTAGACCTGTCCAAATACGACGAGAAATATCTTAAGCTTGCCGGAAATGCAGCTGCCGCAACCGGCGGCAAGCAGAAGCTGAAGAAAAAGAACAACCGCGGTCCCCAGCAGGATCAGCGCAAATTCGGCGACCGCCGTCAGCAGCAGAAGCCTCAGCAGAAGCCGAAGCCTGTTAAGCTGTCGATAACGGTGCCGGACGAGATAAGTGTCGGCGAGCTCGCCTCGCGTATGAAAACCGCGGCGGGCGAGGTTATTAAAAAGCTGATGAAGCTGGGTATGATGGTATCCGTTAACGAGACGATCGATTTTGATACCGCATACCTTATCGCGGACGAATTCGGCGTTACCGTAACCAAAGAAGTAGTCGTAACGATCGAGGAAAAGTTATTTGCCGAGCAGGAGGACAAGGAAGAGGATCTCGTCCCGCGCGCACCGGTAATCGTCGTTATGGGTCACGTCGATCACGGCAAGACCTCGTTGCTCGATGCGATACGCAATTCGCACGTTACATCGGGCGAAGCGGGCGGAATAACCCAGCATATCGGCGCTTACAGCGTCAGCCTGAACGGGAAGGACATAACCTTCCTTGACACCCCGGGACACGAGGCGTTTACCGCAATGCGCGCCCGCGGCGCAAATCTTACCGATATAGCCGTACTCGTTGTCGCGGCAGATGACGGTATAATGCCGCAGACTGTCGAAGCCATAAACCATGCAAAGGCCGCCGGGGTACAGATAATCGTTGCCATTAACAAGATAGACCGTCCCAGCGCCGACCCCGAGAGGGTTAAGCAGGAGCTTACCAACTACGATCTGCTGCCCGAGGAATGGGGCGGAGACACGATATGCGTGCCGATATCCGCACTTAAGCACACCGGGATAGACCAACTGCTCGAAATGATAACTCTTTCGGCGGATATGATGGAGCTTAAGGCAAATCCCAAGCGTCCCGCCCAGGGCGCTGTTGTCGAGGCAAAGCTCGACAAGGGCAGAGGCGCGGTCGCGACCGTGCTCGTACAGAACGGCACCCTGAGAGTCGGCGACTATATCGTCGCCGGATCAACCGTCGGAAGGATACGGTCCATGACCAACGACAAAGGCGAGAAGGTCCGCGAGGCGGGTCCGTCCACCCCTGTCGAGATAATGGGCCTTTCGGAGGTGCCGGCGGCTGGTGATTATTTCCGCGCCGTCACAGACGAGAAGCTCGCAAAGGAACTTGTCGAGCAGCGCAAGGCCAAGGAGAAGGAAGAACAGTTCAAATCCGATACCAAGGCAAATCTGGACGACCTGTTCAACCAGATAGGCTCCGGCGTTAAGACCCTTAACCTTATTGTTAAAGCCGACGTTCAGGGAAGCGCCGAAGCGGTGAAGTCCTCACTGCTCAGGCTTTCCAACGAGGAAGTTAAAGTCAACGTCATTCACTCCGCCGTCGGCGCGATAAACGAATCCGACGTAATGCTTGCGGCCGCATCGAATGCGATTATTATCGGCTTTAATATCCGCCCCGACAGGATCGCCCTCGACCTCGCCGCGCGTGACGGAGTCGATATACGCACCTACCGCGTGATTTACGAATGTATTGACGAGGTAACCGCCGCTCTGAAGGGAATGCTTGCGCCCAAATACCGCGAGGTATTTCTCGGCAGAGCCGAGGTCAGACAGACCATACGCGTACCTTCGGTCGGTACGATTGCAGGCTCGTACGTTACCGACGGAAAGATAACCAGAAACAGCAGCATACGCGTACTCCGTTCCGGAGTCGTGATATACGAGGACAAGGTATCGTCTCTTAAGCGCTTCAAGGACGATGCGCGCGAGGTACTGCAGTCTTTTGAATGCGGTATCGGACTCGAGAAGTTCAACGATATAAAGGTCGGCGACGTCCTCGAGGCATACACAATGGAGGAGATTGAGCGCTAATGGGTTCTTTCAGGCAGGACAAGATAAACGAGGAGACCGCGAGGGAGCTTACAGAGATATTGCGTACCGTTAAAGATCCGCGTATCGGCAGTGCCTTCGTCAGCGTAACGGGCTGTGAGGTCACCCGCGATCTTTCCTATGCGAAGGTGTATTACAGCGTGCTCGGCGAGGACGCGGGAGTAGCCGAGGGGCTTAAATCCGCGTCCGGATATATACGGCGCGAGCTGGCTGCGCGGCTGAACCTGCGTCTTACCCCCAAACTTATCTTCGTACCGGATCATTCGGCGGAGAAAGCGCTTCACATCTCCGAAATGCTGAAAAACATCACTTACAGCGAGGAAGACGGAAATGACCGTACTTGATTTTGAATCCGCGGCACAGTTTCTTCTTTCACATGACAGATATACAATCGTTTGCCACGCCGCTCCGGATGCCGATACTGTCGGCTCGGCCGCGGCGCTGGTTTTATTGCTGCGTAAAAAGGGAAAGACCGCGGCAGCCTTCTGCCCCGACGCAATACCCGAACGGCTTGCCGTATTTGCAGGCGACGGTATTTTTACCGGGGATCCGGAGCGGTGCGATACCCTCGTAAGCGTGGATGTTGCCACCCCGGCCATGCTCGGGAATATGAGGGATTTACTGCCCCCGTTTGATCTGTCGATCGATCATCATACGGTAAACACCGTAAAATGCGAAAATCTTCTTATAAAAAGCGGATACATATCCAACTGCGAGATTATTGCGGCACTGTACGATCAGCTTTCGGTCGGAATCGATCGCGAAGCGGCGAAGCCGCTTTACGCCGGTATCTGCTCCGACAGCGGCGGATTCCGCTACATGAATACCCGCCCGGAGACGATGCGTCTTGCGGCAAGGCTTATGGAAACGGGTATCGACGCCCCGGAAATATGCAGACAGCTATTCGACCGCCTTTCCCCTGCCACGCTTGCGCTGCTGAAAGCAGCGTACAATTCGTTCGAACTGTTTTACGGTGGTAAGCTCGCAATAGTTACCGTTTCCCGCGAAGAATTCGACGAAAGCGGAGCAACCGACGCCGATCTCGACGAGGTGAAGAGTGTCCCTCGCCGGATAGCGGGAGTCGAGGTTTCGGCGCTTATCCGCCCGAATGCGCAAGGGACTCAGGTATCGCTCAGATCCAACGATTACTTCGATGTAGCTGCCGTATGTCAGGGCTTCGGCGGAGGCGGCCACGTGCGCGCGGCGGGGTTCCACATTGACGGAACGCCGGAACAGGCGCGCGAAATGCTGATAAAAGCATTAGACGGTAAGCTGTAATGGACGGAATCATTAATCTGTTCAAGCCCTCCGGAATGACCTCGCAGTCGGCGGTAACCCGGGTTAAAAGGCTGCTCGGAGCCGAAAAAGCGGGGCACTGCGGTACACTCGACCCTATGGCGACCGGAGTTCTGCCGGTTATGGTCGGATGTGCGGTCAAGGCGAGCGAATATCTCGCGGATCACGACAAGGAATATCTTGCAGGAATAACTCTCGGCATTACTACCGACACGGGAGACATTACCGGAAACGTATTATCCGAGTATTCGGGCGAGCTCCCCGGCTTCGGTGCGTTTGCTGCCGCCGCGGCGCGTTTTGCCGGTAAGCAGGAGCAGGTGCCTCCTATGTATTCCGCGCTTAAGAAGGACGGTAAAAAACTCGTCGATCTCGCTCGGAAAGGCATAAGCGTGGAACGCGCACCGCGAAAAATCGAAATATATTCCATCGAACCGGGGCAGGACGATGGCGGATTCACCATCCGGGTTGCATGCTCTCGCGGAACCTACATACGCACACTGTGCGAGGATATAGGCGCCGTGCTCGGCTGCGGAGGGTGTATGCGGTCGCTTGAGCGGACCGGAGTGGGAATGTTCCGCGCAGATGAATCGGTAACGCTCGAGGATATTGAAAAGGGCGATTACCGGATAATACCGGTCGAAGAGGTATTCGGCTTCCCCGCTCTCAGACTCCCGGATTTTTTCGACAGACTGTTTTCCAACGGACAGGAGATATACCTTAAGAAGATCGGGCTTAATGCCTCTCCGGGCGACAGGTTCAGGATTTACGGCAATAACGGTTTTTATGCTACGGCACAGGTTCTGGATTTTCCCGACGGACCGGCGCTCAAACCGGAAAAATACTATATTTCCGCCCCGATGCGGCATAAAACGACATAGAAGCTGTGGTATCATACATGTACCGCAGCTTATCTTTTTGTTATTCGTCGTTTACGGAGGTGTTAATGAAATGGAGTATGACGTAAGACGTAAGGACAAGCTTGTGCTTCTCCCGGTACAGAGCATACGTCCTAATCCGTCGCAGCCGCGTCGGAGCTTCGATGCCGACGAGATAGCCAATCTTTCAGAAAGTATACGTAAGGTAGGAGTGCTGTCGCCGCTGATTGTCCGTAAGGTGACCGACACCGGGTGCGTAAGGATAGGGAACGAAGCGGTAACGCCCGAGCAGTACGAGCTGATTGCAGGGGAACGACGGCTAAGAGCCGCCATGCGGGCGGGTCTCAAGAAGGTGCCGTGTATTATCGCCCGGTCGGACGACAACGGCAGCGCGCTGATTGCTCTTACCGAGAATCTTCAGCGGCGCGAGCTGAACTGCTTCGAGCAGGGCTTTGCGATGCAAAGGCTTATGCTCATGACCGAATCTACCCAGAGCGAGCTTGCGGAAAGCCTGGGTATAAGCCAATCGCAGGTGGCAAACAAGGTAAGGCTGCTTAGACTTTCGGCGGAGGAGCGCGAGATGATACTCCGGCTGGGAATATCGGAAAGACAGGCGCGGGCTCTGCTGCGGATAGAATCTAAGGGCGACCGGATATTCATGATAAAACGGATAGCCGAACGGAACATGAGCGCGGCTGAAACCGAAAAAGCGGTAGATCTGTTTCTTAAGCATCAGTCCGAAGAGATAAAACGAACCGGACGCAGGGTTATCGGTATGGTCGACGTACGTTTTTTTGTTAATTCGATCGACAATGCGGTTAAGATGATACGCAAGGCGGGTATCAATGTCGACGCAAAAAAGACGGTCGGGGATGAGTATATTGAAATAAACCTGACGATTCCCAAAAATAAAGTTAAATGCTGAAAAAGCCTTGACTATTTTTTGTTTCTTGATATAATACTCTTAACTTTCGGAGAAGGGTAACTCCTCCGTTCACAAGAGGTATTATATTATGAAAAAAAACGTTGTAATCGTCGGTTACGGAGGCATGGGGCACTGGCATGCCGAATATCTTGAAAAAAGCGACGTGTGTAATCTCGCCGGTATATGGGATATAAATCCCGCCCGCAGAGACGAAGCGCGCTCCAAGGGTATCCGGGCTTATTCGTCGCTTGACGAAGTGCTCGCGGACGATTCCGTCGATATTATTACGATAGCCACCCCGAACGACGTTCACCGCGAGATCGCGGTAAAGGCGCTCGGCGGCGGCAAGAACGTTATAAGCGAAAAGCCGGTTACGGTTTCTTCCGAGGATCTCGCCGCAATGATAAAGGCGAGCGAGGAGAGCGGAAAGCTGTTTACCGTCCACCAGAACCGTCGCTGGGACTGCGATTATCTTGCGATAAAGCAGGTGCTCGGAAGCGGAATTCTCGGACCTGTGTTCAACGTTGAATCGCGCGTGCACGGTTCCCGCGGGATACCCGGAGACTGGCGCGGAAGAAAGGCACAGGGAGGCGGAATGATGCTCGACTGGGGCGTACATATCATCGACCAGATGCTGCTGCTTATTGACGGTAAGGTTGAATCGGTCTTCGCACAGTTCGATCATGTTACCAACTACGAGGTTGACGACGGATTTCATCTCACGCTTAACTTCGAGGGCGGAATACGTGCGTTTCTCGAGGTCGGCACCAGCAACTTCGTGAACCTCCCCCGCTGGTATATGCAGGGCGAGAACGGAACCGCCGTTATTAACGATTTCTCCTGCGACGGTAAAATCGTATGCGTAGAAAACTGGGACGAAAAGGATGTGGTGCCGGTTCGCACCGCGGCAGGTCTGACCAAGACGATGGCGCCCCGCACCGACGAGACCACCCACACCCACCCGATACCCGTTATCGATTCCGACGTGCACGATTTCTACCGCAACTTCACCCGTGCGATAGACGGGCTTGAACCTCAGCTTATAACCCACCCGCAAATGATGCGCGTAATGAAGCTTATGGAGGCCTGCTTCGAATCCGACCGTCTCGGCCAGGCGGTTCCGTTCGAAAAATAAACAATTACGGTTACGAGAAGGACGGGTATATCCGTCCTTCTTTTTGTTTTTTCCGCCGGGCATTCCTGAATCGGACGACAGGGACGGCGGGTTTTACCGCGCCGCAAATCCGCAGCGGTAAAAGTACGGTAAGAATCCTTTAGTATTTGCTTTGCTATAACGAAAAACGTCCCCCGCGTGAAGCGTAAGGCTTCGCACGGGGGGTAGTTTATTGTATACCGTATACGCGTCGGGCGTTTTCGCCGAGTATTTTACGGTTGGTTTCGTCGTCGAATCCGAGGGACAGAAACGACTTAATCTCGCTTGCCGGCGACCACATGGGGTAATCGGTGCCGAACAGTACACGGTCGGCGCCGAATTCGCTGATTATACGACGAGCGGCGTCCGGGGTGAGACGGTACAGCGACGACGAGCAGTCCACGTACAGATTCGGGAACCTTCCGTGCAGCTCGTCCGCCGCGGATTCCCATATCGACCAGCCGCCGAAATGTGCTCCGATAACCGTAAGACCGGTGTAAATGCTGAGAACAGGCATAAGCCGATTGGGATTTGAACGGTCGTAACGGATGTCTCCGGTATGCATAAGCACCGGAATACGGTGCTTCTCGCAAAGCTCGTAGATCTTAAGGCAACGGTAATCGTCAATCTTGAAATTCTGTATATCGGGATGCAGCTTAACGCCGTGAAGCCCGAGCGAAATAAGATATTCGAGGTCTCCCTCCTGATCCGCGCTGTCGGGATGCAGTGTACCGAGCCCGGTAAACCGACCTCCGGAAGCCGACACCTGCCCGGCGATAAATTCGTTTATGCTCTTTACCTGCTTAGGTGTTGTCGCCACCGACTGTACTACGGCATGATCGATACCCGCCTCCTCATCCCGCGCGAGCAGGTCCTGAACCGTACCGAGACACGCGGAGGTTACACCGTAAAACCTGTCGGTATTTCCGACCGCAGCGGCAGCGATTTTTTCGGGATATATATGACAGTGCGCGTCGATTACGTAATATCCGTTTCCGACCATTACGCCGTCACCACCTTGGCAGCCTTCTGAAGCCCGAGCTTCTCTATGGCGTCTTCGCGCATCTTGTACTTAAGTATCTTTCCCGCGACATTCATCGGAAACTCGGTAACGAAATCAATGTACTTGGGCACCTTATGATGCGCCATGTGCGCATTAATATAATCCTTCATTTCCTTCTCGGTCGCCGTTTCGCCGTCCTTGAGTATAATGCACGCCATTATTTCCTCGCCGTACTGCTCGTCCGGAACGCCGATTACCTGAACATCCTTCACCTTGGGGTGGGTATAGATGAATTCCTCTATTTCCTTGGGATATATATTCTCGCCTCCGCGGATTATCATATCCTTAAGCCTTCCGGTGATACGGTAATTGCCCTCCGGCGTACGGCAGGCAAGGTCGCCGGTGTGCAGCCAGCCTTCGGAATCTATCGCCGCAGCGGTCGCCTTCGGCATCTTGTAATATCCCTTCATAATGTTGTAGCCGCGCGCCACGAATTCGCCGGTCACTCCGTCCGGACACTCCTCGCCCGTTTCGGGATTTATTATCCGGCATTCTATTTCGGGCATTGCCCTGCCGACGGTTCCGACGCGAACCTCGATAGGATCGTCTGTCGAGCTCATGGTACAGCCCGGCGACGCCTCGGTCTGACCGTAAACGATGGTTATCTCGTCCATATGCATCTTCTTGATAACGTCACGCATTACCGATATGGGACACGGGCTGCCCGCCATTATTCCGGTGCGCATATACGAAAAATCGGTTTTCGCAAAGTCCTCGTGCTCGAGCATCGCAATAAACATGGTCGGAACGCCGTGGAAGGCGGTGATACGCTCGGAATTGATGCAGGCGAGCGCGGGCTTCGGCGAATAATACGGAAGCGGAAGCAGCGTAACGCCATGGGTCATGCTTGCAGTCATAGCCAGCACCATTCCGAAGCAATGGAACATCGGAACCTGCACCATCATGCGGTCCGCGGTGGAAAGATCCATACGGTCGCCGATACATTTGCCGTTGTTGACAACATTATAGTGTGTAAGCATAACTCCCTTGGGGAATCCGGTCGTGCCGGAGGTATACTGCATATTGCAGACGTCGTCCTTGTCAACGGCGGCCGCCATGCGGTAAACCTCCTCCACAGGCACGGTCGAAGCCCGTGCTATGGCATCCTCCCAGGTGATACAGCCCTTCTGACGGTATCCGACGGTTATGATATTGCGAAGGAAAGGCAGACGGCGGCTGTGGAGCGGCTTGCCCGGCTCGGTGTTTTCGAGCTCGGGACAAAGCTCCGCCATAATACCGGCGTAATCCGAATCGCGGTAACCGTTTATCATCACGAGGGTATGGGTGTCCGACTGCTTAAGCAGATACTCCGCCTCGTGAATCTTATATGCGGTGTTCATCGAAACCAGCACCGCGCCGATCTTGGTGACCGCCCAGAAGGCGATATACCACTGCGGTACGTTGGTAGCCCATACCGCCACATGGTGACCCGCCCTGACGCCGAGCGAAATAAGCGACCGAGCAAAAGTATCGACATCGCGGCGGAATTCGTAATAGGTGCGCGTATAATCGAGCGTTGTATACTTGAAAGCGAGCTGATCCGGAAATTCCTCGACCATTCTGTCGAGCACCTGAGAGAAGGTACAGTCAATAAGAAGATCCTTCTTCCAGACGAATCTGCCGGTATGTCTGTTGTTATAATAGAGAGTATTCCCGGAGCCTGCCGGATCTGCAAACTGAGACATGAAGTTTTCGAACTGGGACATAACGATTTCCATATCGTTTATCTCGGGGCACCATGCCGGATCCCATTCGAGCGAAATGAAGCCGTCGTAATCCACCGATCTCAGCGCGAGCATCATATCACCTACGGGCAGCTCGCCTTCTCCCATAAGACAGAAACGGGTTTCGCCGTCTGCCCGGCGCGCGTCCTTGATATGAATATGTCTGATATATGCGCCGAGATTCTCGACCGTTTTTTCCGGCTTTTCGTCCGCAAGAAAATAGGGCGAATACATATCCCAGAGCGCGGCAAGATTGTCGCAGGCGAAGGATTCGAGTATTTCGCGGAGCTTCGCAGTATCGCAGAACAGTCCGCTGGTCTCGAGCAGCAGAGTAACCCCGGCGGACTCCGCCTCCGGAAGCAGATCGGTGATCAGCACCGCGACCGCGGCTTCGTCGCCGTCGCCGTGAGCCGAAGCGTGCACGCGCACGTTCGGAATATGGAGATTGCGGGCTATCCTGATACATTCGCGGAGCTCGGACAGCGAATCGGCGCGCGCGGATTCGTCCGCCGCATCGCAGATACTGTCTATACAGGGAATGCTTAACCTGTTCTCGTAAAGCATACGGAGAGTCGCAGCCGCCGCGTAATCCCGGAAAGAACTGTCATGCCCGGTGAAAAGGCTGTTGCGTACATTGTGCAGCTCGATTCCGGAGAATCTGAGCTCCTTTGCCTCCGAGCAGAGCTCGGGAAAGGTTCTTCCGTGCCATCCCTTCGTTGAAAATGAGAGCTTCATATTATATCTCCTCGTATACTATCTTGTTAACGGCGTTGATATACGCACGTATGGACGACCCGATTATATCGGTCGATATTCCGTTACCGGAATACAGCTTCCCGTCGTGACGCAGCCTGACCAGCGCAGAACCCATTGCCTCGCGTCCCTCGGTCACCGACTGTATCTGGAAATCGTCCAGTTCGAAATGATGACCTATCATCTGCTCGAGTGCGCGGAACGATGCGTCGACGGGTCCGTCGCCGAGACTGATCCCGGTCAGCTCTCTGCCGTCCTTTTCCAGCTTGATCTGGGCGGACGCGGAAATGATATTGCCGTTATTTATTACATAGCTTATCAGCTTGTAGGTAGGCGGCACCTGAAGCGCAACGCTGGCAACCACCGCCTCCAGCTCCTTTGAGCCGACGGTGCGGTCACCGGCGATACGGCGGAATTCTTCGTATATCTTGGCATAATCATCGTCCGAAAGGTCGTACCCTAGCGCTCTTACGGCGGCGGTAACCGTTTCGGCGGTATCGTTAACATCGAGCACCGTAACGGCGGCATCCGCAGAACCGGAGAATCCGACTGCGCGCTGTGAGCCGTCCGACGGCGATGTTATCCATTCGATCTGTTTTACGGTGCGGCGGAGCGTTGTGAAATTAAGCCCTGCGGATATGCCTATACGTTCTCCGCTGTGCGAAATAACCCCGGCAAGCAGGTCCACCCGCGGCATATCATCTCCGCAGGCACAGCACTTTATCTCGTCGGCGCCCGCCTTAACCGCCATAAGCGCGGAGGAAACCGCCATGCCGTTTTCACTGCGGCAGAGCACACCGAGTTTTAATCCGGAAAGAGAAGGAATACTGTCGCGAAGTCCGCTTATAAAGGACGCGAATTCGTCGGGAAGCATTGCGCCCTCGTCGTCGCACAGGGTAATAACGCCGACTCCCGCATTTGCGGCAGCGGAAATAATATCGGTAAGAAATTTGCGGTCGGCACGGGTGGCGTCGCCCGCGCAGAATTCGGTCTCGATACCGGTGGCGACAGCCTCTGCAAACAGTGCCGACGCCTCCTCGAGCAGCTTCGGAGCCTTTTTATGGCAAAAATACTCCATCTGGACCGCAGATACCGGTATGTTTATGCGCAGTCTCGCTTTTTTTGCGCCCGCCGCTGCGGACGCCGCCGCGGATACCCCCGCGGCCGTCATGCCCGTTCCGACGCTGACTGCGCTGTTCTTTACGAACGCGGAAACGGTCCTTATCAGTAGCGCGTCGGCCGTCGGATTGACAATCTCGGGTAGGTCTATTACGTCCACCTGTAGATTATCCAGCTGACGAGCCGTTTCTATCTTCTCTCTGAAAGACAGCGACGCGGAATTGCTGACAAGAGTCATATCGGTTACCGTTATCCGTTTCATGTTCATTTACACCCTTTTTCGTTATTATATGATTATATTTCCTGAGTCCAGCCGAAGCTGTCGGCGAGCGTGCCCCACTGTATCCCGGTCAGGGTATCGTACAGGTGCTGAGTGACCTTGCCGATTCTGCCGCCGTTTACCGTGAATTTTCTGTCGTTGTAGCAAAGCTCTCCGATAGGCGAAACTACTGCGGCGGTACCGCAGCCCCACGCTTCTTCGAGAGTGCCCGTTTCCATTGCCTGCTCGAGCTCGTCCACGCTGATAAGCCGTTCGCTGACCGTATAGCCCTCGCTTCTGAGCAGCTCTATACAGGATTTGCGTGTTATTCCGGGAAGTATCGATCCGGACAGGCGCGGGGTTACTATCTCGCCGGAGATCTTGAACATAACATTCATGGCTCCGACCTCCTCGATATACCTGCGCTCCACTCCGTCGAGCCACAGTACCTGAGAATAACCCTTCTCCTCAGCCTTTTCGCCGGCGCGGTTGCTTGCGGCGTAGTTGCCGCCGCACTTTGCTTCGCCGGTACCGCCTCTTACGGCGCGGACGTCGGTGGATTCGATCATTATCTTTACCGGGTTTATGCCTTCTTTGTAATAGCTTCCCACCGGCGAGGTAATTATCATGAACACCGCATTCTTAACCGAGTGAACTCCGAGCGTTTCGTCGTTGCCGAACATGAACGGACGGATATACAGCGAGGTGCCGGGCGCCGAGGGGACCCAATCCTGTTCGAGACGTATGAAAGCAGTAAGTATTTCCATAGCGTCGGATTCGGGTATCTGCGGCAGGCACATACGCTCCGCGGAGCGGTTCATTCTGCGGATGTTTTCGATCGGACGGAAGAGCTGAACCTTTCCGTCGGCTCTGCGGTACGCCTTAAGCCCCTCGAATATCTCGGAGCCGTAATGCAGCACGGTGGAAGCGGGGTGCAGCGATATTGTTCCGAACGGAACTATGCGCGCGTCATGCCAGCCCTGACCGGCGGTATAGTTCATAACAAACATATGGTCGGTAAATATTTTGCCGAAGCCGAGAGTCGAAGGATCCGGCTTTTCCGCCGGAGAGGGATTTCTGGTAATGGTAATGTCCATATGTATACCGCCTTTCCTTAGCAGTCTCTGCCTGTGCGCATTGCGGCGAGGTTGACCTCGAGCATATCGCTGTGCTTGGCTGAGATAACTTTTTTGAGTGCGTTCACTACGCCGCTTTCGTCGTTAAAACCGTCGGTAGCGGCAAGCACCTTTCCCATAATTATCATATTGGCAAGAGTGGGTATGCCTCCGTCCGACGCGAGCTTGGTCGCGGGGATATAATACGTTTTTACATCGGTGCGCTGAACCCTGCGCTCCACAAGGGTGGAATCCACGAATATCATACCGCCCTCGGCTACGCTCGGCTCGTATTTATCAAGTGAAGGGAGGTTCATTGCAATAAGCACATCCGGCTTTGTTACGATCGGCGACCCGATAGGCTCGTCGCCGACTATAACGCTGCAGCTTGCGGTACCGCCGCGCATCTCGGGGCCGTAGGACGGGAGCCAGCTGACATGCTTGCCCTCGGTAAGACCCTTATACGCAAGGAATTTGCCCGAAAACAGTATTCCCTGACCGCCGAATCCGGCGAAAAGATATTGTGTCGTCATTTTGCCTCGCCTTCCTTCGCTGCCGTTCTGTCCTTATAAACCCCGAGCGGGTAATACGGAATCATTTTTTCGCCGACCCATTCGAGAGCCTTCGCGGGGGTAAGACCCCAGTTGGTCGGGCAGGAGGACAAAACCTCGACAAGCGAGAAGCCCTTGCCCTCGACCTGATTCCGGAATGCTTTGGTTATTGCCTTCTTTGCGCTTAGCACGTTCTTTACGCTGTTGACCGCGACTCTTTCGAGGTATTCCGGTCCGTCAAGCTCGGAAAGCAGCTCACAGATGCGTATCGGCCAGCCGCAAAGGGTGACGTCGCGTCCGTACGGAGAGGTCTGGGTTATCTGTCCGGGCAGCGAGGTCGGAGCCATCTGACCGCCGGTCATACCGTATATCGCGTTGTTTATAAAAATAATGGTTATGTTCTCGTTGCGGGCAGCGGAATGAATGGTCTCCGCCATACCGATGGATGCGAGATCACCGTCGCCCTGGTAGGTAAATACTATATTGTCGGGCAAAGCGCGCTTCACACCGGTCGCAACTGCGGGAGCGCGTCCGTGCGACGCCTCTATCATATCGCAGTTGAAGTAGTCGTAAGCCATTACCGAGCAGCCGACGGGAGCTATTCCGACCGTCCTGCCCTCGATTCCGAGCTCGTCGATCGCCTCGGCTACGAGACGGTGAACTATCCCGTGTGTGCAGCCCGGGCAGTAATGAAGCGGGACATCCGCAAGTGCCTTCGGTTTGTCGAATACGATCATTTGTCGTCACCTCCGTTATATGCCGCCTTTATGGCGTCAAGGACCTGATCCGGCGAGGGTATCATTCCGCCGGCGCGATTACACAGCGTTACCGGTACCCTGCACTCCGTCGCGAGCCTGACGTCCTCGATCATCTGACCCATTGAAAGCTCGACGGATATGAACGCCCGGGCGTGCTTCGCCGCTTCCGCAAACTGCTTTTTCGGGAACGGCCAAAGAGTAATGGGACGTATCAGTCCCGCCTTTATTCCCTGCTTTCTCGCCTCATTTACGGCGTTTCTGGATACACGAGCGGCAATGCCGAACGCGGCTATGCAGATATCGGCGTCGTCGGTGAGATATTCCTCACACAGAACCTCGTTCTCCTCTATCGCCTTATAACGCTCGTATCTTTCGAAGTTGGTCCGCTCGAGCTGCTCGGGCTTGAGATAGAGCGAATTGATTATGTTGTGGGACCGCTTCATGCCGGTACCGGTAGCCGCCCACGGCTTTTCGGGAGCAGGCTCTACCTCAAGGTCGAGCGAAACCGGCTCCATCATCTGTCCCATGGTTCCGTCGGCGAGTATCATGGAGGTCATGCGGTATTTGTCGGCGAGCGCAAAGCCTTTCACGGTCAGCTCTGCCATTTCCTGAACCGACGCGGGCGCCAGAACTATCATCCTGAAATCCCCGTGCGCAGCGCCCTTTGTCGCCTGGAAGTAATCCGACTGCGACGGCTGTATTCCGCCGAGCCCGGGACCGCCGCGCTGGACATTCACGACCAGCGCCGGAAGATCCGCGCCCGCCAGATACGAAAGTCCCTCGCCCTTAAGCGAAATTCCGGGGCTGGAGGAAGAAGTCATTACCCTTTTCCCGGTGGAAGATACGCCGTAAACCATGTTTATTGCGGCGATCTCGCTTTCCGCCTGAAGGAAGGTGCCGCCGACTTTTGGCATCCGCTTTGCCATATATGCGGCGACCTCGGTCTGCGGGGTTATCGGGTATCCGAAGTAATAACGGCAGCCGGCAATTATCGCCGCCTCGGCTATCGCCTCGTTACCCTTCATAAGAACTTTATCAGCCATTATTCTCACTCACCTTTCCACTTTTATAATGCAGTCCGGACACATGACGGCGCAGAACGCACATCCGATACACGCCTCCGGCTTTGCCGCCTCTGCGGGATGATGTCCTTTATTGTTGATCTTATCCGCCGCCAGCCTGATAACGCCCTTCGGACAGGCGTCCACGCACAGACCGCAGCCCTTGCAAAGATCGGTTCTGAAGGTCAAAACAGCCATTTTTCTATCTCCTTTACTGTTGTTCTTTTAATACAAGCGGATACAGCCCATTGATTTTTCCGGACAGCACCGGACACAGGCTTTGCACTGCCGAAGTCATACGCAGCGGCAGACCGGTAATACGGCATATTTCATCCGCATACCCGCAGCTTCGAAGCACCGTTTCCGCGGTGGTTTCGCGCCCCAAGTTGGAATTATTCACAATCGCGGTGAACCTTAAGCCGCACGCCGCCTCTATCTCGCGCATTACCTCCGCCGCGCTCTCCGGGTCGGAGGTGAGCGGACGGTACATATTCACGACATAGAGCATATCGTAATCGTTTTCCCTGCGTATTTCCGGAGATATCCTTCCGAGCGCGAGTGCGCCCCGGTCGTCGCCTCCGACGTCGATTATGCTGTAAAGCGAGCGGTCGTCGGTTATGGCGTATATATCCTGCGGAAGCGCGGGTATATCGACATTGGTGTTCGCATACTCCGAGCATATAAGCCTTATCCCCGCCCCGGACAGCATTTTCTCGCTGTCCTTGGTGCGGAAATACGGATTGACTATGTCGAGGTCGGCAATAGCCGCGCTGCCGTGCCGCTTCTTAAGGTCAAACGCCATATTCACGGCTATGCCGGTCTTTCCGCTCCCGAAATGACCGGAAATAACGGTTATCCTTTTGAAATCCATTACAGTTTATTTCTCATTATCTTACCGCTTACCGTCTTGGGCAGCTCGTCGCGGAAGACGACGATGCGCGGATATTTATACGGAGCGGTATGCTTTTTTACGTAATCCTGTATTTCCTTTTTCAGCTCCTCGGTGGGCTGTGTTCCCTTGACCAGCACTATGCTCGCCTTGACCACCTGCCCTCTCACCTCGTCCGGAGCGGCGGACACGCCGCATTCCAGAACGTACGGAAGCTCCATTATTACGCTC
>SFLA01000054.1 GCA_004553575.1 Clostridiales bacterium | reverse complement strand
CCGGTCGCCGACAAGCTTACGCAGATAGTAACGCTGTTTTGTCTGGTTGTAAGATTTCCGCATATGATAATCCCGCTTGTCGTTCTAACCGTAAAGGAAGTGCTGGCGGCAATCTTCAACATGATTACGATAAAAAAGACCGGCGAAGTAATGGGCGCGGTATGGCACGGGAAGCTGAATACGGTTCTGCTGTATTCAATGATGGTTATTCACCTTGTATGGTTCCGCATTCCGGCGGTTGTGTCCGATATTCTTATCGTCGTTTGCACCGCAATGATGTTGCTTTCGGCTGTGCTTTACAATATGAGGAACGCACGCGTTCTCGAACAGCATAAGGAAGTCAGATAAACAGTCAACCGGCGGCTTGAAGGGCTTGCCCGTTTACCCGCCGCAGTGTGCCGGCGATAAATGCCGTGGGCTGTAAAACTCCCGGGGCTTCCGCGGGAAAGCAACCGGTGCGCCGGGTATAATCCGAACAGGTTCAGGAGGATAATTGATGAACGAAGTACAAAAACCGAAAAAGCCGCTGATATTTTACTACGGTATCGTGCTGCTTGTAATCCTGCTGTTTAATCTTATTGCCGTCCCGTGGATGGCAGAGAGGCAGATAAAAGAAGTCGATTACGGTACGTTTATGGCAATGACCGAGGAAAACAACATAGGCCGCGTAAATGTTCAGAACAACCGTATCGTATTTACCGATAAGGACAACACTCAGATCTACAAAACCGGACTTATGGACGACCCGGGGCTGATAGACCGTCTGCACAACTCGGATGCGGTGTTTTCAAGCGAAATAATAGAGGAAACTTCGCCTTTTCTAAGCTTTCTGCTAACCTGGATACTCCCGATGGTTATATTTATAGGGCTCGGCCAGTTTATGACCAAGCAGCTCATGAGGAAAGCCGGCGGGCAGAACTCCATGATGTTCAATATGGGCAAAAGCAACGCCAAGGTTTACGTCAAATCCTCCGACGGGATTAAATTTTCCGACGTCGCGGGCGAAGACGAGGCAAAAGAAAATCTTGCCGAAATAGTGGATTACCTTCATAATCCGGGCAAATATACCGAAATCGGCGCTTCGATGCCGAAGGGAATACTGCTGGTGGGTCCTCCCGGCACCGGTAAAACCCTGCTGGCAAAGGCAGTCGCGGGGGAAGCCAACGTACCTTTCTTTTCCATGTCCGGGTCGGAATTTGTCGAAATGTTCGTCGGAATGGGAGCTTCCAAGGTGCGCGACCTGTTCAAACAGGCAAAGGAAAAGGCGCCCTGTATCGTGTTTATCGACGAGATAGACGCAATAGGCGGAAAGCGTGACGGGCGTGCCGGCGGCAACGACGAGCGGGAGCAGACTTTAAACCAGCTGCTTACCGAGATGGACGGCTTTGAGGGCGATACCGGCGTTATTATTCTTGCGGCAACCAATCGTCCCGAAACGCTTGATCCTGCTCTTACGCGTCCCGGACGTTTTGACCGCCGGGTACCGGTCGAACTGCCGGATCTAAAGGGCAGGGAGGAAATCCTTAAGGTTCACGCAAAGAAGATCAAAGTTGCGGCGGATGTGGATTTCGGGCATATTGCACGAATGGCATCCGGAGCTTCGGGCGCCGAGCTTGCGAATATCGTAAACGAGGCGGCTCTCCGCGCCGTTCGTTCCGGCAGGAAAGAAGCGACGCAGGACGACCTGGAAGAGAGTATAGAGGTTGTCATTGCCGGATACCAGAAAAAGAACGCCATTATGACCGACAAGGAAAAAATGATTGTGGCATATCATGAAATCGGTCACGCTCTGGTGGCGGCAAGACAGACGGATTCCGCTCCGGTTCAGAAGATAACGATAGTACCCCGCACTTCGGGCGCACTCGGCTACACAATGCAGGTCGAGGAGGGCAACCACTATCTTATGAGCAAGGAGGAAATGGAGAATAAGATTGCCACCGTTACCGGCGGACGCGCCGCCGAGGAAGTTGCGATAGGCTCCGTTACTACGGGCGCCTCCAACGATATCGAGCAGGCAACCAGGATTGCACGGGCAATGATTACGCGCTACGGCATGAGCGAGGACTTCGGTATGGTGGCTCTGGAGACGGTTACCAACCAGTACCTGGGCGGAGACGCTTCGCTTACATGCTCGCCGGAAACGGCGCGGGAGATCGACCGTCAGGTGGTTTCGCTGGTTAAGAAGCAATACGAAAAAGCAAAGCGTATCATCACCGAAAACAAGGATAAGCTCGATGAACTCGCCCGTCATCTTTACCGGAACGAGACCATTACCGGCGAAGAGTTCATGAATATTCTCAATTCTTAACTGTTTTGTTATAATAAAGCGGCGGCGGCTTTCGGGCCTCCGCCGTTTGTCAACAATTGTTGAGGTTGAATTGATGTAAGGTTGTTATTTGTTTATTACAATACGGATAATCAGGCGAATACACGGTCCCCGGGCCCTATTAATTACAACCGTACCGTAATCGATACAGGGCTCAGATATGTCAATAACAACGCCTGTTATCCTTCAATAACCGTGGTGTACAGATAATGGAGGCGGTTTTGTCCGGTAAATACGGCACCGACCGTCCTGAAATTGCAATGACCCAGACCGGAGGGCGCTGCGCAGGCCGGCAACCGCAGTGCTTAAAAAGAGCCGCCGCTTCGATCCTCCCGTTTCAGTATACGACATAGCAGAGATGACAAAACCGTTTTTGTCGCTCGGAAACCAATACGGCGAGGGCTGGTTCCTTGCGGGGGAGATGCTGGAGCTTATTACGCACGGAACACCAAATATCGTAAGAAAAGCATATCCTGCGGCGAATATCGTTGCCGTGGATTATGATTCGGGCGCCAGTGAGGTCAATCAGCTTAACCGGATAAAGCTTATGCTTTCGACCGCACACAGCAATAATCGGAAAGGATGAACGGTAATGAAGAAAAGTACGAAGAAGATAATTATCGGTTCGGGCATTGCGGCGGCAGGAGCCGCGGCATTCACGGTTGCATACTGCAAGCTGACCGAAGCGCTGGTCAATGTCGCCCTTGACCGTAAAAGACCCAAGGCTTCGCCTAAAGCCGCAGGAAAGCTCTCCGGTTCAGACGGCACGGCAAACCGGATAGACGAAAAGCTTGCCGCGGCGTCCGAAGCGCTGAAAAACTGCGTGTGCGAGACGGCGGAGATTCTGTCTTACGACGGCGTGAAGCTGGTCGGACACCTGCGCAGATGCGAAAACGAAAAGCGGCTGATAATTGCCATGCACGGCTGGCGCTCCTCATGGACAAACGATTTCGGAGCAATATCCGATTTCTGGCATGAGAACGGCTGCAGCGTGCTTTACGCCGAGCAGCGCGGACAGGGCGAAAGCGGCGGCGAATATATGGGGTTCGGACTTATCGAGCGCTACGATTGTATCGAATGGGTTAAATGGGCAAACAGAAACGGATATGCCGGTATTCCGATATATCTGTGCGGGATTTCAATGGGAGCCTCAACCGTATTGATGGCGGCGGGTCTTGAGCTTCCGGAGAACGTTCACGGGATTATGGCGGACTGCGGATATACCTCCGTTCACGAGATATGGAAGCACGTGGCAGAGGAAAACCTGCGGGTGTCCTACAAGGGAATCGCAGCGACCGTAGCAGACGACATTTGCAGAAAGAAAATACGAATTGGAACGAAGGATTACTCAACGACGGACGCAATGCGTGTCTGCAGGGTGCCCGTACTCTTCATACACGGAACGGACGACAAATTCGTGCCGATAGATATGACCTACGAGAACTACAAAGCGTGCAGATCGCCCAAGCGACTGCTTGTCGTACCGGGCGCCGGTCACGGTATGAGCTATATTGCGGATAAAAAAGCCTATGAAAAAAAGGCAAAAGAATTCTGGAATGACTTTGACGGATATAATCCGGACGCGTACACGGAAGAAGGTAATTGAATGCTGGAGCTGAAAAACATTAAAAAGGATTATCCCGCGGGGGACGGTGTCGTTGCCGCACTGAAGAAAATCGATCTGCAGTTCCGCGAAAGCGAATTTGTTTCCGTTCTCGGACCGTCCGGCTGCGGAAAGACGACCATGCTTAATATTATCGGCGGTCTGGATCAGTATACCGACGGCGATCTTATAATCAACGGGAGATCCACCAAGGATTTCCGCGACCGTGACTGGGACAGCTACCGCAACCATTCGATCGGCTTCGTTTTTCAGAGCTACAACCTTATTCCGCATCAGACGGTTCTGCAGAACGTGGAACTGGCGCTCAGTCTCTCCGGCGTGTCGAAATCCGACCGCAGGCGCAGGGCAAAGGAAGCGCTGGAAAAGGTAGGACTGGGCAATCAGCTTAACAAAAAGCCCGGCGAGATGTCGGGCGGTCAGACGCAGCGCGTCGCCATTGCTCGGGCCATTGTAAACAACCCGGATATTATTCTTGCGGACGAGCCAACCGGCGCGCTCGATACCGAGACAAGTATCCAGGTTATGGACATATTAAAAGAAATCTCGAAGGACCGCCTTATCATTATGGTCACGCACAACCCGGAGCTTGCGGAAAAATATTCAACCCGTATTATCCGCATGCTGGACGGAGAAGTGAAGGGGGATTCGGCGCCGCTTACCGATTCGGAGCTCCGTGCAGAACGTGAAAATGATGCAGCGCGGTTGAAGGAAAAGGAACAAAAGGGCAAAAAGGACCGAAAGCCCTCCATGTCATTTGCAACCTCTTTCGGTCTTTCGCTTAAGAATCTGTTTACCAAAAAAGGCAGGACCGCGCTTACGGCGTTTGCAGGCAGTATCGGAATAATCGGAATTGCATTGATTTTTGCCGTTTCGCAGGGCATGACGGCATATATCAACACCATTCAGGAGGAAACACTGTCATCGTATCCGCTTACGCTGGAAGCTCATCATATGGACATGGGCACGCTGATGGAAACCTTTATCGGGAAGGCGCACACCTCCGGAGAACACGAAAAAGACGCGGTATATCAGAAATCCATGATGTATGAAATGATTAATTCGCTCAACAGCATGGAAACAAAAGAGAACGATCTGAAGGCCTTTAAGGAGTTTCTTGAAAGCGAGCGTGCAGACGAAAACAGCACGTCGGGTCTCAGAGACGCCGTGAGCGGCGTTCAGTATACCTATGATATGGATCTGCTGGTATATACAAAAAACACCGACGGCACGGTCATCAGGTCGGATACAAAATCACTTCTGCAGGATATTCTGCTGAAATACTTCGGAATGGATCTTACCGGTTTGTTCGGCTCTGGAGGCGAATCGGGAATTTTCGGCGGCGCGGGAGCCATGTCCGGCTCCGTCGTGTTGTGGCAGGAAATGCTTCCGGGCGATAACGGAAGGCCGGTAAGCCCCGTTTTGGAAAAACAGTACGATCTTGTGTACGGCTGTTGGCCGACTCAGTACGACGAAATAGTGCTGGTCGTTGACGAGAACAACGAGCTGGACGATATGACGCTTTACGCGCTGGGGCTTAAGTCGAAAGACGATATTGACAGGGTGGTCGATGCCGCGCTTAATAAGACCGTGCTCGAAATCGAGGAGCATAAGTGGTCATATGAGGAAATCTGCAATATGGAGTTCCGCATAATACTGAATTCCGATTGCTACAGGCTTGACGAGAGTACGGGTCTGTATACCGACCTGCGTAACACCGACGCCGGGCTCAGGTATCTGTACGATAACGGCATATCGCTTAAGGTTTCCGGAATAATACGCCCCAACGGAGATTCCGTTGCTTCCATGCTGACCGGCTCGATCGGATACACAAGCATGCTTACGGAATACGTTATCGAACATTCAAAGAATTCACCCGCAGTAAACGCTCAGCTTTCCGATCCCACAACCGATATTTTTACCGGACTTCCGTTTAAGGAAAACTCGGGCAGTATGACCGATACGGAGAAGGAAGCGGAATTCAAATCCTGTATTGCCGCGCTGGATGAGCAGGGCAAGGCAGCGGCATATACACGTATTATGTGTATTCCGTCCCTTGAACAAGTCGACGCGGCTGTTATGCAGGCGCTGTCTTCGGTGACACGGGATGAAATGGAAGCCGCAATGACGGCGGCGCTGGCCGATCAGACGGGGATGAGCGAATCCGATATCAGCGAATACCTGGCCGCGATGAGCGACGGCGATATTTATGAGCTGTTTTCCGGAATAGCAGCCAAGCAGTTCACTGCACAGTATGCCGCACAGGTGCAGTCGCAGCTTTCCGGCATGACCTCCGCACAGCTTGCCGCCGCTCTGGATACCGATATCCGGGGTTATACAACAGAGCAGTGCGCCCGGTATTACGACGAAGTGCTCGAGTTTTCCGAATACGGTTACGACGGCAACCTGAGTCTGCTGGGATATGTCGATCTTGACAGTCCTGCGACGATTAATCTGTATGCGACCACTTTTGAAGATAAAGATATAATCGAGGACGCGATAGCGGCATACAATAATACGGTCGGCGATCTTGAGGAGATCCGGTATACCGATTACGTTGGCATTATGATGTCGTCGGTAACCGCCATTATAAACGCCGTAACCTATGTTCTCATTGCGTTCGTGGCGGTTTCGCTAATAGTTTCCTCAATAATGATCGGAGTGATAACTCTTATCTCCGTTCAGGAAAGGACAAAGGAGATAGGTATTCTCCGCGCAATCGGCGCGTCAAAGAAGAATGTTTCAAGTATGTTCAATGCGGAAACGGTGATTATCGGCTTTTCGTCGGGATTGCTCGGCGTGTCTGTAACATATCTGCTTTGCATAGCGGTGAATATGATACTCCGCAGCCTGACCGGTATCGGCAGTCTGAAGGCGTATCTGCCCGTACCCGCCGCTCTCGTTCTAATTCTTATCAGCGTTGCGCTTACGCTGTTTGCGGGAATTATTCCGTCGAGAAGCGCCGCCAAGAAGGATCCTGTCGTAGCGTTGCGGTCGGAATAAACCAACCGTCTGCCGGAACGTGCGGTACGGAATACTGCGGCGTAAAGTTTACTTCTCCCGTCAGAATAGAATTCAGGGGTATGCCTTGTATACCGTTCGCTGCCGGCACAATGTTTACATAATACAGAGACCTGCGTTTTGCGGTACAATTACGCAAATGCAGTTTAGATGTTAAACGGCTGTAATAATCAACAAATCCGCGGCTGACGGTTTTTCGTCTGCCGCGGATTTTATAATATGTTGGTTACATAATGTCACAGCGGTTATTTTCCGCTGTCACCGTAGGCGGTACAGAAGCGATTCCTTCGTAAAAGGACGCGAATAGGGATATTTTTCGCATTTTTCGGCGAATTCGGCATCGGAATACAGTTCTTCGGCGTATTCCTTTATCCCGTCCGCCATGGAATGTCCTACCGCGTCCGAAAACGCCGCCTTTTCGCGCCAGAGGATGTTGTCTGGCAGTAACCCGGTACCTTCAAAGGCGTGACGGAGCAGGTATTTACCCTTGCCGTAGACATTCATCTTGAGAGCAGGGTCGATTGCCATGACATAGCTTACGAAATCCAGATCGCCGAACGGCACACGCGCCTCGAGCGAGTTTACCGATATGCATCTGTCGGCACGGAGCACGTCGTACACGTTAATCTCGCGCAGACGCTTTTCCGATTCGCGTTGGAAGGAATCTGCGTCCGGAGCGAAGTCCGTGTATTTGTACCCGAACAGCTCGTCTGAAATTTCGCCGGTAAGTATTACGCGCACATCTGTCGTTTCGTGTATCGCTTTGCAGACAAGATACATTCCGATACTCGCACGGACGGTGGTTATATCATAGGAGGCGAGGATTTCGACCGTACGTTCGATCGAATGAAGCACCGTTTCACGGTCTATAATGACCTCGGTGTGCTCACTGCCGATATATTCCGCCGTCTGACGGGCGTATTTAAGGTCTATCGCGTCCTTGTCCATGCCGATAGCGAAGGTGCGTATCGGTACGCTGCTCTCCTTTGCGGCTATTGCACAGACCAGAGAAGAATCAAGTCCGCCCGAAAGCAGGAATCCGACTTTTGCGTCCGACACAAGCCGCTTCTTCACACCGGCGGTAAGCCGCTCACGTATACCGCCGCACACATCGTCGATATTGCCCCGCACGACAGAGCCGACAGCGGTGATGTCGCGGTAGCACACAAACCGCCCGTCGGCGTAGTAGTGACCGGGCGGGAAAGGGAAAATCTTTTCCGCTATTCCCATAAGGTTTTTCGGTTCGCTTGCAAAAACTATTGTCCCGGCGGAGTCGTATCCGTAATACAGCGGTCGTATACCGATCGGATCGCGCGCGGCGATATAGTCGTTCTTTTTGCCGTCGTAGAGTATAAGCGCGAATTCCGCATCAAGCATTGAAAACATATCCGTGCCGTATTCGCGGTACATCGGGAGCAGTACTTCGCAGTCGGAATCGCTTTTGAATACATATTTGCCCGAAAGCCTTTTACGTATCTCTTCGAAACCGTAAATCTCGCCGTTGCAGACAATATAATCGCCGTCAAGTCCGAAGGGCTGCATACCCTCCGGGTGCAGCCCCATTATGGCGAGCCGGTGAAATCCGAGCAGACCTTTACCGGTGTCCACTATTCTGGTATCGTCCGGCCCGCGTGAAACGGTTGCGGAAAATCCCTTCTTGAATGCTGCGATTGAAGCGGGACCGCAGTAACCCATAATAGAACACATATAACTATTCCGTCATTTCTCCTGTAATTACACTCCGAACAGCAGATCGCCGTAAGTCGGGAAGGGCCAGTATTCCGCGGCGGTAACGGTTTCCGCTTCGTCGCAGGCAAGCCGCAGCAGGCTCATCTTGCCGAGCACCTTGTCGCGTATCTCGGCGGATTCGGAAATAACGTCCTCGTTCTTCTTTACCGAGGTCACGGCCTCCTCAAGCTCGTCGATTCCGATGGAAATACGGTCGGCGAGTACCGAAAGCTTGGCGATAAGCGACTTTTCATAACCGCAGGCAAGCTCCTCGGAAACGGATTTCTTTGCAATAGCCGCCTCTGCGAGCGATGCCGTGTATTTGCCGACGGCGGGAAGAATCTGCTTTCTTGCCATATCAACCATCGTCGACGCTTCAATAATCACCGTCTTGCAGTAGTTTTCAAGCGTAATCTCACAACGCGACCTCAGCTCGGATTCCGAAAAGACCTTCTGCGAGGTGAGCATATCCACATTCTTTTTGTCGAGGACATGAGGTATGCAGTCGGGAGTGGTACGGTAGTTAAGAAGTCCGCGTTTTTCGGTTGCTTCCTTTATCCAACCGTCGTCGTATCCGTTGCCGTTGAAGATAATACGCTTATGCTCGCGAATGGTATCCCTGATAAGGTCGTGCAGAGCCTCCTCGAAGTTGTCTGCGCCTTCGAGCTTGTCCGCGAATATACGAAGCGATTCGGCAGTCGCGGCGTTCAACATTATGTTTGCGCAGGAAATGCTGTTGGAGGAGCCCAGCATACGGAATTCGAATTTGTTTCCGGTGAAGGCAAACGGCGAGGTACGGTTGCGGTCGGTCGTGTCACGCGGGAACTTGGGAAGTACATCAACGCCGAGCTTTATGGTCGACTTCTTTGTGCCGCTGTACGGCTCGTCCTTTTCTATCGATGTAAGTATCGCGTCCAGCTCGTCTCCGAGGAATATTGAAACAACGGCGGGAGGCGCCTCGTTCGCTCCGAGACGGTGATCGTTACCGGCGGTAGCGACGGATATGCGGAGCAGATCCTGATAATCATCAACCGCCTTTATAACGGCGCAAAGGAACAGCAGGAACTGTGCGTTTTCATAGGGGGTGTCGCCGGGGGAGAGCAGGTTTACGCCGGTATCGGTGGATATAGACCAGTTGTTGTGTTTTCCGCTTCCGTTAACTCCGGCAAAGGGCTTCTCGTGGAGCAGGCAGACAAGCCCGTGCCTTGCCGCCACACGCTGCATTATCTCCATTGTGAGCTGGTTGTGGTCTGCCGCGACGTTGGTGGTTGTGTATATCGGTGCGAGCTCGTGCTGTGCGGGTGCGACCTCGTTATGCTCCGTCTTTGCAAGTATTCCGAGCTTCCAGAGCTCTTCGTTAAGATCCTCCATGTATTCAGCAACGCGGGGACGTATGACTCCGAAGTAATGGTCGTCCATTTCCTGACCCTTCGGCGGCTTTGCGCCGAACAGAGTGCGCCCGGTGAATACGAGGTCCTTTCTCTTTTCGTACATCTCCTTGTCTATAAGGAAGTATTCCTGCTCGGGACCGACCGACGAGGTGACACGGCGCGCTTCCGTATTACCGAACAGCCGGAGTATGCGGAGCGACTGGCGGTTCAGCGCCTCCATGGATCTGAGCAGCGGCGTCTTTTTATCAAGAGCCTCTCCGGTATACGAGCAGAACGCCGTCGGTATGCAGAGGGTCTTTCCTTTTATAAACGCGTAGGAGGTGGGGTCCCAGGCGGTATAGCCTCTTGCCTCGAAAGTCGCCCTTAGTCCGCCCGAAGGGAAGGAGGAAGCGTCCGGCTCACCCTTTATGAGTTCTTTTCCGGAAAACTCCATTATAACTCCGCCGTCCGGAGATGGAGAAATGAAGCTGTCGTGCTTTTCGGCGGTTATGCCGGTGAGCGGCTGGAACCAGTGGGTATAATGGGTGGCGCCGTGTGCGACCGCCCAGTTTTTCATCGCTGCCGCGACAGCATTGGCTACTCCGATATCGAGCTTTGCGCCCTCGTTTATCGTCTTTCGGAGCGAGCGATAGACCTCGGCGGAAAGGGTCGCCTTCATTACTCTGCCGTCGAACACGAGACTGCCGAAGTATTCGGATACGTTTTTCATTTTTCTGTCTCCTTTTGTAAAAAGAATAAGGCGCCTTTCATCCGAAGAATGAAAGACGCCATTGCCTTTATGTGCGGCATTATACACCGCATTATCCGGTTTGTCAACCGTAAATTTTACGAAATTTGATTTTTTATGCGGAATAAACAGTATCATGCATGGGAAAAGCGGCAAATGTGCACGTAAATGTTAGATTTTTTAAAAACCGTATCTCCTGTTGCCGGGTAAAATGCGAAAAAAGTATTGACAACGGCTTATATTTGTGGTAACATAGCACTTGCCGCGTGTATGGGGTTTTGTAAGCTGTGCAGAATAAGCACACACCTTCTAAGCAGCGAGTCTGAAAGAAAGAGAGGTGCTGCACTTATGTTCGCAATAGTCGAAACAGGAGGAAAGCAGTACAAAGTCAGTGAGGGCGACGTTATCTTTGTAGAGAAGCTTAACGTCAACGAAGGCGATACCTACACTTTTGACAAGGTATTGGCAGTTTCCACCGCGGACGGCTTTGTCGCCGGTAATCCCACTGTCCCGGCAAAGGTTGAGGCCAGTGTTATTAAGAACGGCAAGGGAAAGAAAATCCACGTCATCCGCTACAAGGCGAAGAAGAACGAGAAGAAGCATATCGGTCACAGACAGCCGTACACCAAGCTTCAGATCACTTCGATCACGGCCTGACAAACAGATGATACGGGCAGAGATCCGCTTAACGTCCGGAGGCTGTAACATACGGGTATGCGGCCATTCCGGATATTCCGAAGCGGGGAGCGACATTGTCTGTGCCTCGGTCAGTTCAATGCTGATGCTTACGGTGAACGCCCTGAACGGGTTTCCGGGCTGTAAAGCCGATGCACGGGTGAACGAAAGGGACACTGAGGTGTTCGTAACCGTGACCGGTCTGCCGGAGTGCGCGCTCGGCCTTATTAAGGCTTTCGGGAGCGAACTTACGGCGCTTGCGGGGCAGTACCCCGCGAATGTTGCGGTAATTGCCGACATGTGAGAAAGGAGTAAATACGATATGCTCAGATTATCAATTCAGTTTTTTGCACATAAGAAGGGCGTCGGTTCCACCAAGAACGGACGCGATTCCGAGTCCAAGCGTCTCGGCGCAAAGCGTGCGGACGGTCAGTTTGTGACCGCCGGCAACATTCTGGTCCGTCAGCGCGGAACCAAAATCCATCCGGGCAAAAACGTAGGCCGCGGATCCGACGACACTCTTTACGCTCTTGCGGACGGCGTCGTGCGTTTCGAGCCGATGGTCGGCGGCAGAAAAAAGGTTAGCGTGAACGCCGTTTCCGCCGATTAGTCATACGCATTTCAGGGAGCTTGCAGGCTTTTTTAGGCTGCGGCTCCTTTTGTTATGGGAACTTCCCGTCGACGCTTGATCCCGTCCGGGATTCCTTACGAACGAACACGGCATGAAAGCGAGGCACCGGAGTGTTTATCGATAAAGTCGACATATACGTCAAGGCGGGCAACGGAGGTAACGGCTGCGTGTCATTCCGTCGGGAGAAATACGTGTCACACGGCGGACCGGACGGCGGAGACGGCGGCAAGGGCGGGGACATAGTCTTTGTTATCGACCCCGGCGCGAGCACCCTGCTCGCGTTCAAGAACCGCCGCAGATTCATCGCCGCCAACGGTGCGGACGGTATGAAGCGTAAGTTTTACGGCGCTTCCGGCGCCGATACACTTATCGCGGTGCCGCGGGGAACGGTAATACGCGACCGCGACACCGGCAGGATTATTAAAGATATGTCCTCCGACGAGCCGTTTGTGTTCCTTAAGGGCGGAAAGGGCGGATGGGGTAATGTGCATTTCGCAACTCCGACCCGTCAGGCGCCACGGTTCGCGAAGAGCGGTATAACCGGAAGGGAAGCCAATATCACGCTCGAGCTTAAAACCATTGCGGACGTAGGTCTGGTCGGATATCCCAACGCCGGGAAATCCACTCTGCTATCGGTGATTTCTGCGGCACGTCCCAAAATTGCCGATTACCCGTTCACTACCCTTCAGCCGCAGCTCGGAGTAGTATCCGTGCACGGCGGCAGCTTCGTTGTCGCGGACATTCCGGGGCTTATCGACGGCGCGGGCGAGGGAAGGGGACTCGGTCATGATTTCCTGCGTCACATAGAAAGATGCCGTCTTATTCTGCATCTTGTGGATATCTCGGCTTCTGAGCGTCCTTCTCCGATCGGAGATGTTCTAAGTATAAATTCCGAGCTTGCGGTGTTCAGCGCCGAACTTTCGGAGCGGCCGCAGATAATTGCGGCAAACAAAAGCGATATAGGTTTCGACGAGGACAAGCTGGCGGAGCTTCGGGAATGGGCTGAGGAAAAGGGGTATCCGGTGTTTCTGATTTCGGCGGCGACCGGGGAAGGCGTTCCCGAGCTTATAAATGCGGTTTATAACGAGCTTCAGAAGCTGCCGCCGGTACGGGTGTACGAATCCGAAGAACTGCCCGAGCCGGAGGACGGCGCCCTGCGCGAAACCGAGGTTACCAAAGAGGGCGGAGTGTATTACGTTACCGGCGAATGGCTGGTGCGTGTATGCGGAAACGTCAATTTTGACGACAGCGAATCGCTTAGCTATTTCCAGCGCGTTCTGCGCAACGGCGGAGTTATACAGAAGCTCGAGGACGCCGGAATACAGGAGGGCGACACCGTAGATATATACGGAATACAGTTCGACTTCATGTATTAAAACGAGGTTTCGATAACCTTTGAGCAGGTGTCGGGTGAATACCTCCAGTAATCGATATGGTCGATGTCCGGGTAATCGTATACCTGCCGCGCCGGTCCGGGATCGCCCGCATCGACTATCACCAGCTTGATCTTCATTTTTTCGCGGATAATGCTTTTAATATAGACCGCGGCATGCATCCCCGGGGTCAACCCCTCGCGGTACTCCGCAAGCCCTGCGAGGTTCGGGGTAAGCTCTACGAATATTCCGTAGCTTTCGACGCTTCTTATAATCCCGGCTGCAGTCTGGCCGGGAAGAAACCGAGACGCGTTCTCCTCCCATGTGCCCAAAAGTTCACGGTGGGTGAGCGATATGTACCCGTTTTTATCTGCCGAAGTCCGTACGACCGCCCGTATTTGCTGCCCGACCGAGAATCTGTCCGACGGATGCCCTATGCGTGACACCGACATACAGTCGATCGGAAGCAGAGATACAATTCCGCAGCCGATGTCCGCGAATGCGCCGTAGCTTTCAAGGTGGGTTATACGTGCGGGTATTACGTCGCCGGGGATAAGGCCGTCCACATATGCCAGCATGCATTCGCGCATTGCCGCACGCCGCGACAGTATAACCGTGCGGCTTCCGTATCCGTCACCGCGTATATCGGAGACCTTGAAGCATATATGCTTTCCAACCCGGGAAAGTACCGCAATATCCTTTATTTTCCCGCTTTCGGAATAAATCGCAGAGCACGCAGCGCGCCTCCAGAATGGTGCCGTCAATAAGTGCTTTTTCGATCGTCTCATAGCTTCTCAGCATTGAGCTGTTGCGCGGCGTACCGGTAAGCGACCCTTCCGGCAGATATTCATTGCGCTTCATTTTGCCTTGTCCTTTCGTTTTTGTTCTATTTTATGAAGCACGCAAATCATATATTCGGAGGAATGTCAATTGACTGAAAAACTGCGCGATATAGAAAAGAGATATATTGCCATTGAAGAAAAGCTGTCCGATCCGGAGATAGTGTCGGATCTTAATGAATATAAAAAAGTAAGCAGGGAATACAAAAGCCTGACGCCCGTGGTAGAAAAGTACCGCGAATACCGCACGTACGAGAAAGACCTTGCCGATGCGGAGGAGATACTCGGCGTTTCCGACGATCCGGAGATGCGTACGCTTGCCGAGGAGCAGGCGGAATCCGCCAGAAAAAGCCTTGCCGCCTGCGCGGACGAGCTAAAGCTTCTTCTTTTGCCGCGGGACCCCAATGACGATAAAAACGTAATTATCGAGATCCGCGGAGGAGCCGGCGGCGAGGAGGCCGCGCTGTTTGCCGGCGATCTGTACCGCATGTACAATATGTACGCCGAGCAGGCGGGATATAAATGCGATCTGCTGTATGCCAACGAAACAGAGCTCGGCGGATTTAAAGAGATATCCTTTACCGTAAGCGGCGAGGGAGCGTATTCACGCTTCAAGTTCGAAAGCGGCGTTCACCGCGTCCAGCGTGTGCCCGACACCGAGTCACAGGGCAGGATACACACCTCAACCGTCACGGTAGCAGTGCTTCCGGAGGCAGAGGAATCGGATTTCGAACTGAACATGGACGAGCTCGAGATCACTACACACCGTTCCGCAGGCGCCGGAGGTCAGCATGTAAATAAAACCGAGAGCGCAATACGTATTATCCATATTCCTACGGGCACCGTTGTGGACTGCCAGGACGAGCGAAGCCAGGGCAAGAACAAAGAAAAGGCGCTTAAGGTTATGAAGAGCCGTCTTGCCGATCTTGAAAAGAGAAAGCGCGACAGCGCACTTGCCAGCGAGCGCCGAAGCCAGATCGGCACAGGTGACCGAAGCGAGCGTATCCGCACATATAATTTTCCGCAGGGCAGGGTAACGGATCACCGCATAGGGCTTACACTTTATTCGCTCGAATCGTTTATGAACGGAAGGCTCGACGATATGATCGACGCGCTGATAACGGCAGACCGCGCCGAGAAGCTGAAGTCCGGCGATAACGACTGAGAAGCATTATATTAAACAAATAACAATACCCGCCGGAAAGCTGTTGCTTATCGGCGGGTAAGTTTTGTCTGTCCGGAATCATACGCAGTCCGTTTGCGAAAACGGGCTGCGTAAGCTTTCAGAGCGGACTTACTTCTTTTTTCTGGTGAGTGCGAGCGCGACTGCGACTATGACCGCGACTGCGACTGCGGCGATAACTACTATCGCCCAGGTGGGGAATCCGGCGTTGTCGGCAGAGGCAGAGGTGTCATCTGCGGAGGACTCGGCGACGGATTCGGCGGGAGTCTCGGATTCGGCAGGAGTCTCGGACTCGGCGGGAGTCTCGGATTCGGCGGGGTCTTCTGACGGCAGGTCGACGACTTCGTCGGCGTTACCGGCATAAACCGCGATTTCGTCGATAAACATCCAGGCTCCGCCGCCGCCGACAGTGAATTCCGCTTTGACATAGCGTGCGGAAACGGTCATTTCGATACTGTTTGTAACGATTATACCCTCGTCGGTGCTGCTGTAAGTGCCCTCACCGAGCTTGCTCCAGGACGAATTGTCCTCGGATACATAGTAGGTAAAACCGGCGGGAGCTCCGATACCGTTCTGGCAGACATTGTTGACGGAAACGAGCACCTTGCTTATTGCGGTTGCTTCTCCGAGATCAACGATTATGTATGCGAGGTTGGCTTCGCTGTATTCTCTGCAGTTGCCGTTGAAGCCTACCCATGCGGCGTCGCTGTATTCGACGGACTCTGCGTAAGTTCCGTCGGTGAGCTTTTTGCCGTCGGTATCGGGGTATACGCCCCATTCGGTTTCTTCCTGATACATTATTCCCTTTGTAACATAGGATTTGCCGACCGCTATGTTCTCTTCCTCTGCGGACGCAAATACGGTACATAAGGAAACGACCATAACGGCTGTGATGAGGATTGCAATAAGTTTTTTCATGTTTTTCTCCTTTTCTTATTTTTA
>SFLA01000053.1 GCA_004553575.1 Clostridiales bacterium | reverse complement strand
AAAGCGGCTATCCTCTTAAAGCAAAAAACGCAGCTGCTTTCGTCATGCCTTTGCCTGTTTTTCTGTCTTACGAACACCCACTAAATAGGGCTTTATGTTTTTCGGCTGTAAGATTTATTAACATATTATCCGGAAAAGTAAAATAAATAAATGCTAAACTTTACTAAATATTATAGGAGTGAGCAAATGGAATCCTTCGTCAGATTTGAAAATGTCGGCAAGATATATAATACCGGAAGTATAAGCGTGACGGCTCTTCACGACGTCAGCTTCGATATCGGCAGGGGAGAGGTTTGTGTAATTGTGGGTCAGTCCGGTGCGGGAAAGACCACGCTGCTCAACATTCTCGGCGGAATGGATACTGCCGACAGCGGCAGGGTTTTTCTCGGCGACCGCGATATTACCGCTTTTTCCCGCCGCGAGCTTGCAGATTATCGCCGTCGTTCGGTAGGCTTTGTATTTCAGTTTTATAATCTTATTCCGAATCTCACCGCGCTCGAAAACGTTGAAATCGCTTCTCAGCTTACCGGTTCGGCGTCTCCGGCGGCAGAAACACTTGGCAGGGTCGGACTCGGAGACCGCGCCGGCAATTTCCCGGCACAGCTTTCCGGCGGCGAACAACAGCGCGTTGCCATTGCCCGTGCCATAGCCAAATCGCCCGAGCTCCTTCTGTGCGACGAGCCGACCGGCGCGCTTGACTATTCCACCGGAAAGCAGATACTTTCGCTGCTGCAGGAGCAGAGCCGACTCCGCGGTATAACCGTTGTCATAATCACTCACAATTCCGCGTTAACCGCTATGGCTGACCGGGTTGTCCGAGTGCGTAACGGAACAGTTGAATCGGTAACGGTCAACGAACACGCCATGCCGGTGGAGATGATCGAATGGTAGCGCGTCCGTCAGCATGGAAAAAGCACTGCCTGCGTGAAATAACGGGATCGATCGGCAGATATATTGCTATTTTTGCTATAGTCGCTCTCGGCGTAGGATTCTTTTCCGGGCTTAAAATTACCCGCAAAGCAATGATTACGGCAGGAGACACATACATATCCGGCTGTAATATGTACGATTTCCGTCTTATCTCAACCCTTGGCTTTACCGAGGAGGACCTCGCTGTTTTTTCCGAAGCCGAAGGCGTCATTTCCGCCGAGGGCGGATTCCGGACCGATTCGGTTGCATCGGTTGGCGGCGGAAAAGATACGGTCGTAACGGTATTGCCTGCTGGCAGCAAGGTAAATATTCCGTCGCTTGTAGCGGGAAGAATGCCTGCTGACGCATCGGAGTGTCTTCTGGATGCAAACAGATACGGGAGCGAATATATCGGCGCGACCGTGGTTCTGAAGGACTGCAACGGTATTGAAGCAACAGAGCTTACCGCCGTCGGAACGGCGAATTCCGTGCTGTATCTGAATGTAGAGCGCGGAACCACCACACTCGGTGACGGAAAGGTCGGCTCGTTCCTGCTTGTCCTGCCGGAAGCATTTACGCTCGATTATTATACCGAGATTTATCTCGATACCGATACTCAGGGCGCCTTGTTTTCCGACGAATATAAATCCGGTATCGATTCTGCCGCCGGTACAATTTCAGATATTCTTTCCGATCGGGCGGATATACGCTACTCTTCTATCGTGTCGGACGCTGAAGAACAGCTCGAAGCCGCGCGCACGGAATATGAAGCCTTACTCGAAGATTATAACAGCTCTTATAAAGAGACATACGATTATCTGAATTCGGTAAAGCTCGGGCTTGATTCGGTTTACGGCGGCGAGGATAACGCCCCCGAGGCGTACGCCGAATATAACGCCGCTCTTGAAAAAGCCAATGCGGAGTTTGCAGAAGCGAAAGCCGCGATCGACGAAGCAGCCGCAGAGATAGAAAACGCACGGACGGATATCGGTGCAATTGCGCGTCCCTCGGTTTACTGCCTCGGCAGAGACTCCAACACCGGCTATGTATGCTTTGACAGTGATTCATCAGTTGTCGACGGTATAGCCCGCGTGTTTCCGCTGTTCTTCTTTATGGTAGCGGCGCTGGTTTGCGTCACAACAATGGCGAGGATGGTAGAAGAACAGCGCACCGAGATCGGCACGCTGAAGGCGCTCGGCTACGGCAACGGAATAATTGCCCTTAAATATGTAGGTTATTCCGGATCTGCCGCCGTGCTCGGCTGTGCCGCCGGGTATTTTGTCGGAACCGCTCTGTTCCCCCGTGCGATATGGGAGGCGTACGGCATTCTGTACGGATTTTCGGATATCGCTTACGTCTTTGATCTGTCGCTCGCGCTGGTTTCACTTTTCTTCTCGCTGCTCTGTTCTGCCGGTGCAACCTGGGCAGCCTGTCGTGCCACACTTACCGAGCTTCCCGCTTCGCTTATGCGTCCCCGTGCACCGAAGCCCGGCAAGCGTGTGCTGCTCGAGCATATCGGTTTTATCTGGAACCGTCTCGGATTTTTCGGTAAGGTTTCTGCGCGTAATATACTTCGTTATAAAAAACGCTTGCTTATGATGGTGCTCGGCATATCCGGCTGCACCGCTCTCGTGCTCACCGGGTTCGGTATCCGCGATTCGATTTCCAATATTGCCGAAGATCAGTACGAGGGTATAATGCATTACGATTATATTGTAGAATTCGACGGTCCCGTATCGTATGATATGCAGCATGCATTTGTATCAGGTGCCTCGGAGCTGCTCGCGGATACGGTGTTTGTCCGAACATCGAGTGCAGAAGCTGCCGCATCCTCCGGCGTCGTATCCGTCAATGTGGTAGCCACCGACGATTCGTCCGTGACAGATCTCATAACCTTTGCTTCCGGCGATAAGACCGTTCCGTATCCCTTTGCCGGAGGAGTTATAATCAATACCAAGCTTGCCTCGCGCTGTGGCGTGTCGGTAGGCGACGAAATAACCCTTCGTTCGGGAGACTCTGAGTGTTCGTTTACCGTAACCGGTATATTCGATAATTACGTATATGACTATGTATTCATGAATATGTCCTCCTGCGCGGAGCTGTACGGTGACGAAACGGGCTGCTCTACCGCCTTTGCGACGGCTGTCGACTCAGCCGATATTCATTCCGCCGCCGCCGCACTCATAAACGATCACGGAGCCTCGTCGGTAACGGTAATACAGGATCTTTGCGACCGTGTGGCAAATATGATGAAAAGCCTGAACTATATCGTCTGGCTGGTGATTTTTTGCGCCGCCGCGCTAGCGCTGGTCGTGATTTTCAACCTGAGCAATATTAACATAACCGAAAGAGAGAGGGAGATAGCAACCATAAAGGTACTGGGCTTTAACTCCGCCGAGACCGGCGCATATGTCTTCCGCGAAAACATAGTGCTCACGCTTACAGGTGCCGCAGTCGGGCTTCCGCTCGGAATAATACTTCATCGTTTTGTCATGAGCAATATCAACATCGATATGGTTTCCTTCAACGTGCGCATACTGCCGGTCAGTTTTCTGTATGCTTTCCTTATTACCGTATCACTTGATATCTTCGCGGATCTTCTTATGCGGCGTAAGCTCGCTTCAATCGATATGGCTGAATCGCTTAAATCCGTAGAATAATTGTTATAAGGTTGCGGCGGACGCTCAAAACTGCAGCGTCCGCCATATTTTCTCGTAGAACACATCGTATGCTGCCCGGCTTATTGTTCTTGCGGTAAGCCGGGTGTTGTTATGTGCATCGTTAAAACCTCCGTTTTCGGAGTGAAAAGTGCGTAAAAACTGCTGTAATGCTACCGTTGACAACTGTCGGATTGTGACGACATGCGTATATTTAACAATCCGGGCTGCGGAAGAGCACAGCCGGCGTCCGGAACTGTTACATAGTGCGGCGTAAAGTGAAATGATTAGCAGTATTAATAATACGAATGTCCGGAAGAATTAAATGAAGGCAAGATACAGAAGCCGTCCCGGCGCTCGGATCCGATCATACACAGTTTGCGGTTACGCCAAAGATCCGGTGGAGATTCCGCCTGCCGGCACCGAAACAAGCGATACCGATACGAGCGAATCCGGCAACCCGTCTGACAATCCGGGCGGGGGAGATACTCCTCAGCTCGGTGACAACGGCAGGATGATTATGTGGCTTGCGGAGCTGTTCATAAGCGGCTTCGGCGCGCTTGCATTAATCCTGTTCGGAAGAAGGAAAAGAAGAGAATAACAAACGGTGAGCGCGGTTTTACGCATTCACCCGTTTCCCTCCCGTCTAAAAGGACTGGAGGGAGTTTTTATAGTACGGAATGCAAACTTTTATCGTTATATACGGAATTCATCACACTTGACATATCTGCCGCACCATGCTATGCTTGTATAAAATCCGTAAGGAGTAAATGCATATGAAAGATATAACAAATAAATGGGAAGAACGCTTCGGCTGGCTGTGGTACGGCTCCGAGGCCGTTTACCGTTGGGATGATGCACGGTTCGAGTCAGAGGCGGCACGTTATCAGGATAACGGCATAACAGCCGTCATTCTTTTCGGCGCTCATTTCCGCTTTTCGTTCCATGCTTATTGGGACGATATCGTCCGTACAATCGGACGCTTTGTGACCGCTTTTCACGCCCGCGGCATTAAGGTTATCGAGCATCACAGCTCACACCTGACCTACGCGCCGCTTTCCGAATCGGTATGGGACACTCTGCTTGCCTCGGACGGTAAATGGGGCTTGGGCGGATTCCCCGGTTTCCGTGCCACCTCGCAGTCGAATCCGCCGTTCGGAGGAGTCCGCCTTGATGATTTCGCACAGATCGACGGCAGTACGGGCGAAAAGGCGTTAAGCTCTTATATTCATACCGAAGGCAGGAACATGGACTGGATATTCAAGCACTACAACGGCAATGCGCACTGCTTTAATAATCCCGCCTACGAGTCCGCCTACAAGGAGCATCTTCGCAATATTATCGCTGTCGGAGTTGACGGTATAATGAACGACGACGTCCAGTGGTTCGGCGGTGGAAACGCCTGCACCTGCCGTTATTGCCGCGACAGATTCCGTTCTCTCACCGGATACGAGCTTCCGTCTCCTGACGAATGGGACGGGTTTTATGAAAATTATTCAGACCCGAAGTATATCGCCTGGAAGAAATTCAAGAAGAACAGCAGTGCGGAATTTCATTACCGGCTTGACGAATTCTATAAATCGCTCGGCTTTCAGCCGCTTCGTCCCGCCTACTGCGCAGAGGTACTCCCGTTCGACAGCACCTGCTACGGCTTCGAGGGCGGTGCCGGGCTGTGGGATTATATCTTTCAGGAATGCTGCGGCATTATCCGCGAATCCTACGTGTGTTTTGCCGGAGAGGCGGTGCACAGATATGCTCTCGCACGCAGACACGGAGTCCCGTCTATGGCGCTTATGTACCCTGCTTCCCGGGACGCCACCTACGCCGCATGGGCTCTGTGCCGCTCGTGGGGACAACTGTATACGGGCGGAGATTCCTCAAATCCCGTGCTGTACGAGGGCAAATGCCGTGCGTTCGAAAAAAAGTATGCCGAATATTACCGCGCGCCGGATAAGGTATCCGATATTTCATTCTGGTTTTCCAAGAAAACACGCGATTACTGCGACCATGATGCGCCCCGCAAATATATGAAACCCCTTATGAGCTGTATAGAATCCGCATATCTGTCCGGTATAGGCTGCGACATGGTGTTCGAGGACGATACCGCAGATACGCTTTCCCGCAGCCGCCTTATCGCCGCGGTAAGCGTCGAGCAGGCCGACGATGCAGAGCTCGCCCGTCTCAGGGAGTATGCCGAATCCGGCGGACACCTGTTTATCTCCGGCGTTTTTGCCGAAAAGGACGACAGCTATAATCCCCGTACGCTTAACTGCGCCCTCGGATCGCTCGGAATGACGTCCCGCGTTGCTCCCCGCATGGCGGTATCACCGGTTACGGTAAGCTTCGGCGGTAATACAGCCGTGTTCCCCAAGGCGGACGTACATCACGTTTTCACCCGCGTCAGGGGCGAAGTTTTCGCCGTAACTCCGGACGGTGCCTGCTGCGGCGTTACCGAACGGGTAGGGAAGGGCAGGATAACCGTTTTCCCGTGTGAAACCGGCGAAAACCCCATTCAGCCTGCAATCTGGCAGACGGGTGAAAAGACGTTTGTTCAGGCCTCGCAGACCGAGGAAATGAAGTCCGGCAACGGCGCGCTTCTTTCGCTGCTTGCAGGCAGACGTGTTGCTGTGTCCGGCGCCGAAGATGTTATTCCCACCGTTTTCGTTACCGCCGCGGGAACCGTAATACATCTCGTGAACACTCACGGTATGCTTTCCGATCACGATACTTTTGTCGGACGCAGCGATCTTATTCCGCAGTTCGACGATACGGACCCCGGCCGTGAAATGCTTCCGGCACTCACGCTGTCCCTGAACGGTGTCGATATAGGCGGCTGTACCGTCTGCCGCATCGCCACTCCCGAGAGAGATGACGAAGCCGTGACAGATATTATTCACGATGCAACGGGCGGTTACAGTGTTACGATTCCGGCAGGCGTTTTCTCGGGTTATGCCATGCTGATTTTCGGCTGACGGTGCTTTGTTTTCCGCTCGTATTCTGCCGGGCAATAACGCCGCGTTGCGCTGCAGCGCCTGAAATCCGCTTAGGCTCTGCCTTCTGTAACGACTGTAAGAATTAAATGCCGGTTTTCAAAGGAGAATGAATCAAAATGCCGCTTGTAATGGTGCGCAACGATATAACAAAGATGGCGGTGGATGCCGTTGTTAATGCCGCCAATGAGTCTCTTTCGGGCGGCGGAGGCGTTGACGGCGCGATACACGACGCCGCAGGTCCGGGATTGCTCGCCGAGTGCAGAACTCTCGGCGGGTGTAAAACGGGCATGGCGAAGATCACCGGCGGCTGCAACCTGCCCGCGAAGTATGTAATACACACCGTAGGCCCCGTGTACAGGGACGGTAAGCACGGCGAGAAGGAGATGCTTGAATCCTGCTACCGGGAGTCACTCGCTCTGGCAAAAGAGTACCGATGCGAAACGGTTGCCTTTCCGCTTATATCCTCGGGTGTTTACGGCTATCCCAAGGACCAGGCGCTCAGGGTTGCTATCGATGTTATCAGCGCATTTTTGCTTGAAAATGATATGACCGTCTATATCGTTATTTTCGATAAGGCGGCGTATAAAATCAGCGAGAAATTATTCTCCGACATTGCCGAATACATAGACGATAATTATGTGGACAAGCATACCGATTATCGCCGTGAAAGTATGCGGTTCAATATGCCGATACGGTCAATTGTCGCGGAGGAAGTGTGCGAATGCAAGGCAATGGCGGCAGCCGATGACCTTGACTCAAAGCTGAAACAGATTGACGAGAGCTTTTCACAGATGCTTCTCCGCAAGATAGACGAAAAGGGTATGACCGACGCCGAG
>SFLA01000052.1 GCA_004553575.1 Clostridiales bacterium | reverse complement strand
GCATTGCGGCGCAAAGAACCGCACACATTATCTTTTTTAGCATCGTGTTATCCTCCGCATTTATCATTCGTTTATTATAATACTTTTTTCAGCAGTTGTCTACACTGTCCCGCAGGATTTTTTCATATTCGCCGAGAACTGTGTTTACTGCGGAAAGACCGCCCTCGTTTTTTCCGACCCGATACGCAATATGAGGTTTACCGCCCAGCGAAAGCATTATTCTGCCGCGCAGCTTTTCCGATGCTGCCAGCATAGTGCAGGCTCGCGCATCGACTTTATCGGGATAAAAGCAGATAAGCCCCGCTTTCTGTTCGATAAGCTTTATACCGCATGTGCACGCCGTACACCGAGCAAGCGAAATGTTTATAAGATTCTCGACAGTCTGCGGAAGATCACCGAACCTGTCGAGCAGCTCGTCAGCAAGGTCGTCCCGGTCGTCCTCGCCTTCTATGGCTGCGATCTTCCGGTAAACGTCTATACGCATCTCGGGCGAAGGAATGTAATCGTCAGGTATAAACGCCGATACGGCGATATCGACCGTGCAGTCGCTTTTTTGCATCTTCGGCTCGCCCTTAAGCTCGCTTACCGCTTCCTCGAGAATCTTTATGTACAGGTCATAGCCGATCGCTTCCATATGTCCGCTCTGCTCGGCGCCCAGAAGATTGCCGGCTCCGCGAAGCTCGAGGTCGCGCATGGCTATTTTGAATCCGCTTCCGAATTCTGTAAACTGGCGTATGGCATCAAGACGTTTTTCGGCTATTTCGGTAAGCGCCGCGCCCTCTCGGTAGGTAAAATACGCATACGCCTTGCGTGCCGATCTTCCCACCCTGCCGCGAAGCTGGTGGAGCTGCGAAAGCCCCATTTTATCCGCGGACTCGATAATCAGGGTGTTTGCGTTCGGAACATCGATGCCCGTCTCGATTATGGTAGTACAGACAAGAATGTCGATTTCTCCCCGGACCATGCTCTCCCAAATCTCACCGAGCTCATCCTTGCTCATTTTACCGTGAGCGACTCCGACAACCGAATCCGGAAACGCCTCGCTCAGCTTGCGGGAAGCGGAATATATCGAATCTATAAAATTGTGAAGATAAAAGACCTGTCCTCCGCGGCGCAGCTCGCGGCGGATTGCCTCGTATATAATGGTTTCGTCATGCTCGAGCACAAATGTCTGCACCGGAGTCCGGTCGGCGGGAGCTTCCTCAAGCACGGACATATCGCGGATACCGGACAACGCCATATTCAATGTGCGCGGAATAGGTGTTGCTGTAAGGGTAAGAACATCTATATTCTCGGAAAGCATCTTAAGCTTTTCTTTATGGGTGACTCCGAACCGTTGCTCCTCGTCCACAATAAGAAGCCCGAGATCCTTGAACCGGATATCCTTCTGAAGAAGCCTGTGCGTGCCGACGACAATATCTGTTTTCCCCAGACGCAGATCCTCAAGCGTCTGTTTCTGTTCGGCAGGCGTCCGGAATCTGGAAAGCATTGTGCTTCGCACCGGAAACGAGCGGAAGCGGGAGAGCAGCGTCTGATAATGCTGCATTGCCAGAATTGTGGTCGGAACGAGAATCGCTACCTGCTTTCCGGAGACTACGCACTTGAAGGCGGCACGGAGCGCAACCTCGGTTTTCCCGAATCCGACATCGCCGCACAGCAGCCTGTCCATGGGGGACGCGAGCTCCATATCCTTTTTAATCTCGTCGGCTGCACGAAGCTGATCGACCGTCTCGTCATAGCCGAACATGGACTCAAACTCGTCCTGAAGTTCATCATCAGGCGGGAATGCGAATCCCTCGCGGGAACGGCGCGCTGCGTAAAGCGCTATCAGCTCCTTCGCTATATCCTTTGCGGCGGTTTTTGCCCGCGCTTTGGTGCGCTGCCACTCCGACGATCCCATTTTGGACAGCTTGGTATTCTCGCTGCCGATATATTTGCCGATAAGATCAAGTTGATTACAGGGCACATACAGTACGTCCGTGCCCGCGTATCGTATTTTTATGTAATCCTTCGATACGCCCTCTACCGTGAGATTGGTTATACCTTCGTATCTTCCGATACCGTGATTGGCATGAACCACAAGGTCGCCGACCGCAATATCTGCACATGAGGAGATTTTTTCGCTCTTGGTGAGCTTTTTCTTCACCTTTTCCCTGCGTCGGGCTGTAACGTTCTGCAGGGTATCGGCGTCGGTGCAAAGAAGAAAGTTTGCGCGCGGCAGTTCGAATCCGCCGAGTAGGCGGTTGCCGTCAAGTGTTCCGACTCCGGCAAGTCCGTCGTAAAGCGTTCCGGTGTACCGGTAGCAACCTATCCCACGATCGTTTAGAGCGGACAGCATATTTCCGGCTGCACGCTCGCTTACCGTTAATACCAGCACACTTCGCTTAAGCTCAACTGAAGCCCTTAGCTCATCGGCAAGAAGCTCGATGTTCGAAAGATAGGAATTTACGGATTTGGTTATAACATTGTACTCTTCGCGGTAATCAAGCAGCCTTGAGCCGCCGGAAAAATAATCCAGAGCAACCGTACGCGGAGATATTGCAGATATGAATTCGTCAAAAGCCAGATGGGGCAACGGAGATTTGGGCGGAAGCATTCCGCTTTCGGCCAATCCGGAAATTGTTTGTTCCGTTTGCCAGCAAAAGGCCTCGGCACGCTCGCGGATACGCGGGGTGTTCACTGCAATGACGGCAAAATCCTTTGCGTAATCGAGCACCGTCTCTCGTCGGTCATAGACAAACGATGCGTATTTGTCAAGCGCGTTTATGCGCATATGATTTTCGCACGATTCACGCTCGTAAGCGAGCATTTCCCTGATTTTTTCCTGACCGGTAAACTTCTTAAGCAGCTTTTCTATATTGCGGGCAATATTCTCGTAAGCGAGATTGTCGGGCAGCAGCTCATAAACCGGAAGTATTCCGACCGAGGGAGCGTTTTCATACCTGCGCTGCGTGGTAACATCAAAAAAGCCGATCAGATCGATCTCATCGCCGAAGAAGTCTATACGGAACGGGTTTGGATATGACGGAGAAAAGACATCGACTATACCGCCGCGGACGGCATACTGTCCCTCTCCCTCGACCTGATCCGCACGGACATAGCCGAGAAGATTCAGCCACGAGGTGAGCTGTGTGACACTCATTCTCTCACCGGTTCCGACATGAAGGGTGACATCGGAGAGAACCTCGGAAGGAACCGTATACTGCATTACGGCATCGGGCACCGTAATAACAACGTCTGTTTTGCCTTCGAGCAATGCGGAAAGGACGCCTATGCGCTGCTGCTCGAATTCGCGGGAATATCCTTTTACGTTGTCAAAGACGAAATCCCTTGCGGGAAAGAAAAGGACACTGTCGAAAAAGTATTCGAGCTCGGCGCGGAGGCGCTGAGCCTCCCGCTCGTCGGGCATAATAATCAACAGCTTTTTATTTACTGCACCGGAAAACGCCTTGCAGAAAAGGGGGCGGGCCGAATCGCATACCCCTGTGGTTATGCACGGCACCCGTCCCTCTGTAAATCCTTCCGTAAGAGCCCGGAACTCTATGTCTTTACCGAATTGTGATATTACTGTTTCCATTTTTTACCTGATTATATCTGTTCATCGCCGCGTCGGCGTCACCTGATATTATTAGCTCGGCGGCGGTGCAAACATCGTCGAAGCGTGACGTAAGCGTCTTAAGTTCACTTTCGGAGAATCGGGAAAGCACCCAATCTGCAAGATCGTAATCCGGATGCGGCTTCTCACCCACTCCGATACGTATGCGCGGATACTCCTGCGAACCGATGCAAGCGTTTATGGATTTCAGCCCGTTGTGCCCGCCGTCGCTACCCTTGCGGCGGATACGTATCTGCCCGACCGGGAGCGCACAGTCGTCGCAGATGATAATTATTCGTTCGGCCGGCACGCCGTAATATCTCGCCGCGGCGGCAATGCATTCGCCGGAGGAATTCATATATGTCTGCGGCTTGACAAGCAGTACCTTTTTGTCTGATATAACGGCGCTTCCGCAAAGTCCGCGATGCTTCAGCGAGCCGATTCTGCACCCGTATTTCGAGGCAAGGCTGTCGATCGCCAGAAATCCGGCGTTATGCCGTGTGAAACAGTATTTTTGCTCGGGATTGCCAAGCCCCGCAACGATAAACTCGACCGGCTTTTTTGCGAACAGCACGCAGTATCAGCTCCTTTCCGAGTAAGTTTATAACCTTTTTACGCTTTTGTCAAGTCCGGTCGCTTCAAGCATAATATTATTGATAAAAGGGTATAGACAAAACGGAAAAATATGTTATAATAATATGAAGTGAAGTCAAACATTAAATACGGAGGTAAACACATGGCGAAAAAATACGTCTATATGTTCTCGGAGGGCAACGGCTCGATGCGCGAGCTTCTCGGCGGCAAGGGAGCTAACCTTGCGGAGATGACAAATCTCGGCTTGCCCGTCCCAAGCGGATTCACTATCACAACGGAGGCCTGCACCCGGTATTACGATGACGGGAAAAAGATAGGAGAAGATATACACGATCAGATACTCGAATACGTCGAGCGTCTCGAACAGCTTACAGGAAAGAAGTTCGGGGACGAACAGAACCCGCTTCTCGTATCGGTAAGATCCGGAGCGCGCGCTTCAATGCCCGGCATGATGGACACCATCCTCAATCTCGGTCTGAACGAGCGCGTCGTCAACGTTATAGCCGCAAAATCCGGAAATCCCCGCTGGGCTTGGGACTGTTATCGGAGATTCATACAGATGTATTCCGATGTCGTTATGGAAGTCGGTAAAAAGTACTTTGAAGAACTTATCGACAAGCTTAAAGCCGAAAAGGGCGTAAAGCAGGATGTAGAGCTCGACGCCGATGATCTTAAACGTCTCGCTATGATGTTCAAGGAAGAATATCGTCTTAAGAAGGGATGCGAATTCCCCGACGATCCCACCGAGCAGCTCTTCGGAGCGATACAGGCGGTATTCCGCAGTTGGGACAACAACCGCGCAAACGTTTACCGCCGCGACCACGATATTCCTTACAGTTGGGGCACCGCCGTTAATGTTCAGATGATGGTGTTCGGCAATATGGGCGACACCTCCGGAACCGGTGTTGCCTTCACCCGCGATCCCGCGACCGGCGAGAAAAAGCTTATGGGCGAATTTCTTATGAATGCCCAGGGCGAGGATGTCGTCGCCGGAGTCCGCACTCCCCTCCCCATATCCAAAATGGCTGAGATAATGCCCGAAGTGTTCGAGAAATTCACCGGAATATGCGGTATTCTCGAGAAGCATTACCGCGATATGCAGGATATGGAATTCACCATAGAAGACCGCAAGCTATTTATGCTGCAAACCCGCAACGGTAAGAGAACCGCTCAGGCAGCGCTGCGCATTGCCTGCGATCTCGTGGACGAGGGAATGATAACCGAGGAGCAGGCGGTGCTTATGATAGACCCGCGCAACCTCGACACGCTGCTTCACCCGCAATTCGACCCCAAGGCAATAAAAAAAGCCGTCCCGCTTGCAAAGGCTCTGGCGGCATCACCCGGAGCGGCTTCCGGTAAAATCGTTTTCACTGCCGAGGACGCCAAGCGCGCCAACGAAAACGGCGGGAAGGTCATACTCGTACGTCTGGAGACCTCACCCGAAGACATAGAAGGTATGAAGGCTTCGCAGGGAATACTGACCGTGCGCGGCGGCATGACCAGCCACGCCGCGGTAGTAGCGCGAGGAATGGGAACTTGCTGCGTTTCCGGATGCTCCGCCATTGCGATGGATGAAGAAAACAAGCGCTTCACGCTGGACGGAAAGACCTTCCGCGAGGGTGACGAAATATCCATTGACGGGTCAACCGGCTGTGTATACGAAGGAATAATCCCCACCGTAGACGCAGTTATCGCCGGAGAATTCGGCAGAATAATGAAATGGGCGGACAAGTTCAGAAAGCTTAAGGTTCGCGCAAACGCCGACACCGAGCGCGACGCCCGCAAAGCATATGAATTGGGCGCAGAGGGAATCGGTCTTTGCCGCACCGAGCATATGTTCTTCGATAAGATCTCCGCAATACGCGAAATGATCTGTGCGGATACAAAAGAACAGCGCGAAAAAGCGCTGGACAAAATACTTCCTCTGCAGCAGGCCGATTTCGAATCGCTGTTCGAAGCGATGAACGGCTGCCCCGTAACCATACGCTTCCTTGACCCTCCCCTGCATGAATTCGTTCCCACGGAAGAAAAGGACATCGAAGAACTTGCTGCGGCACAGGGTAAATCCGTGCAGCAGATAAAAGAGATAATCGCCTCACTTCATGAATTCAACCCGATGATGGGCCACAGAGGATGCCGTCTTGCGGTGACCTACCCCGAGATTGCCGCAATGCAGACCACCGCTGTTATACAGGCGGCGTTGAATGTTCAGGCAAAGCATCCCGAATGGGATATAGTTCCCGAAATAATGATACCGCTGATAGGCGACGTAAAAGAACTCAGGTTCGTTAAGAATACCGTTACCGCCACCGCCGACGCCATACTTACAAGCGCCGGAAGCGACATGAAGTACAAGGTCGGCACAATGATCGAAATCCCGCGCGCCGCCCTTACCGCCGACGAAATTGCCAAGGAGGCGGAGTTCTTCTCGTTCGGCACCAACGACCTAACGCAGATGACGTTCGGATTCTCGAGAGACGATGCGGGCAAGTTCCTCGATTCTTATTACGAGAGCAAGATATACGAAAACGACCCGTTTGCACGCATCGACCGCAACGGTGTCGGAAGACTGATACAGATGGCGGCGGAGCTCGGGCGTAAAACCCGTCCGGACATAAAACTCGGAATATGCGGCGAGCACGGAGGAGATCCGTCCTCTGTCGAGTTCTGCCATAAGGTCGGACTGACTTATGTATCATGCTCACCGTTTAGGGTGCCGATAGCGCGTCTGGCGGCGGCTCAGGCTGCCATTAACGAAGGGAAGCAATAAAATCCGCTGACCTTGTTATTTCCCCTGCAAGCCAGAACAAATACGGCAAGTAATACACCGGATGCATATTGCGGGTGCGGCGGCAAGCCGTATCCGCAATATGCGAATACTCGAATTCCGTCGAAAGGAAACAATAATGACCTTTGAAGACGCGGCATACTGCAACGCAGCCGAAAACAAGCGCGCCTATCGCGCCGGAAAGAAACGCATAGCATTTGTTTTTATTGCATCGTGTATATCGATAGCGCTGATAAACCTTTGCTCCGAGCCGATAATTTGGCTTTACCGCAGAATATACCATGCGTTTTTCAACGGCGCTTCTACCGACACATACTATCTCGGTTTCGAGATAGTAATATTCAGTCTGTCGCTGTTTGTGCCGTTTCTTATATGGATGCTCGCCTGCGGAGAACGTTTTTGCAACGCATTTCCGCTTCGTCCGAGACTTACCCGCAAGCCGGTCGGGTATATTATGTTCGTTATCGGCAT
>SFLA01000051.1 GCA_004553575.1 Clostridiales bacterium | reverse complement strand
AATACTCAATAAGGTTGACCTCGTTGGAAAAGCAGAACGCAAAACTGATGAGAAGGTCGTAATCATCCTGATCGGCGCGGTCTCTGCCGCGGCGCTCACAGGAAAAATCCACCGGTTCCGTCAGATAGTTAACGCCAACCTGCTCGTTAATATAATCTACTATTCCGTTCGGATACAGGAACTCGTCGCGGCGCCATTCACCGTCCTCGCCCTGGAAGTTGAGCACTAAGGTAAGACCCGCATTTACGACCGCCTGCTTATGCATGGTATCGGCAAAAAACTCGTACGGTATTGAAATATCCGTAAAAACGCTGTAATCCGGCTTCCATCTTACGGTAGTGCCGGTAAGCCCGCGGGCGCACGGCTCGGTAACCAGCTCACCAACCGGGTTGCCGCGCTCGAACTCCATTTTTGAGCGGATTCCGTTCGAGCAGGATACCACTGTCATAAACTCGGAAGCATACTGGGTGGCGCATGCGCCCAGCCCGTTCGTTCCGAGCGAATAACCGTATGCTGACGAACCGTTTTTTTCGTATTTGCCGCCGGCATACATCTCGCAGTAAACCAGCTCCCAGTTATAACGCTGTTCCTTTTCGTTCCAGCCGAGCGGCACTCCCCTGCCGTGATCCTCGACGGTTATAACGCGGTCGTCGGTAACGGTGACATTTATAAGCTTACCGTACCCCTCACGTGATTCGTCAATTGAATTCGATAGTATTTCGAAAAACGAATGCTCACAGCCCTCGAGACCGTCGCTTCCGAATATGACCGCAGGGCGCTTGCGAACCCTGTCGGCTCCCTTAAGCGCGGAGATAGACTGGCTGCCGTATTCAGACTTCTTTACTGACAACTTAACACCTCTGTATTTATTTGTCCGCCGTGTAGAAACCGACCTTTTTGTATACCTTTCCGAGAGTACGGGCCGCTATGCGTGCCGCCTGATCCGCTCCGGAAGCGAGCACGGTATTGAGATATGCACGATCTGCAAGAAGCCGCTCGGTTTCTTCACGCATGGGGCGAAGAAGCTCGACTACCGCCTCGCCCACCGTCTGCTTGAATGATCCGTATCCGCAGCCGGCAAACTCGCGCTCAACATCGGGTATTGATTTTCCGGTGACGGCGGAATATATCGAAATCAGATTTGAAATTCCCTTTTTGGACACCGGATCGTATCTGATTTCGGTCTCGCTGTCGGTGACGGCGCGCTTAAAACGCGCCATTATATCCTCGGGACGGTCGAGCAGCAGTATGCAGCCCGAATCGTCCTCGGATTTGCTCATCTTTGATTCCGGGTCGGCCAGGCTCATTACCCGAGCGCCTACCGACGGAATATAAGGATCGGGCAGAGTAAAAACATTGCCGTATATCCCGTTGAACCTGCGTGCAATGTCACGGCAGATCTCGACATGCTGCTTCTGGTCCTCGCCGACCGGAACAAGGTCTGCCTGATACAGCAGTATGTCAGCCGCCATAAGAACCGGATAATCGTATAATCCTGCGTTAATGTTATCGGCGTGGCGGGCGGATTTATCCTTGAACTGGGTCATGCGGTTAAGCTCGCCGACCATGGTGTAGCAGTTAAGCACCCATCCGAGCTCGGCGTGGGCGGGAACATGGCTCTGTATAAACAGAACGTTTTTATCCGGGTCGATACCGCAGGCGATATACTGAGCGAGCTGAATAAGCGTGCGCTTACGCAGCAGTGCGGGATCCTGACGGACGGTTATTGCGTGCATATCGGCTATGCAGTATATGCAGTTGTAATCGCTTTGAAGCGACGCCCAGTTGCGTATGGCTCCGATATAAGAACCGAGCGTCAGCTCACCGGAGGGCTTTATGCCCGAAAGAATTGTTTTTTTATCTTTTGAAAACTTAGCCATTTCAGTTAACTCCCGATATATTCTGCGGCTGCGGCGGCAAGCCGCGATACGCCGGTGATTATCTGTTCGTCGGACGGAGTGGAATAATTCAGCCTTACGGAGCGGCAGGGTGCCGGGGACGGCTGAAAGGTCTTGCCGTCAACTACGGCGACCGTTCTGTCCATACAGAGACGGAAGAACTCGCTTGAATCACCGCGAGGAAGCGTGAGCCACAGGAACAATCCTCCCTGCGGACGGGTGAACGTCACCTCCGGCGGGAGCTGACGGGCGAGCTCGGAAACCATAAGCTCGCACTTGCGGCGATACAGATCGCGTATACTCTCTATATGCGAATCGAGATCGCATTCGCTCATATAGCGGCTGACAAGCATCTGGAAAAACAGATTTGTATGAACATCGTTGGCCTGCTTTACGACGACTGCACGCTCGATAAGAGCCTTGGGGCCGCACAGAAAGCCGACGCGCATACCCGATGACAGAATCTTTGAGAACGACGAGCAGTATGCGACAATGCCTTCTGTGTCTATCGACTTGAAGGTCGGAACGTCCTCTCCAGAAAAACGCAGCTCTCCGTATGGGTTATCCTCAAGAATCACAACGCCGTGCGAAGCGGCAATACGATATATCTCGCGGCGCTTCTCTGCCGAGCAGGTAACGCCGGACGGATTCTGAAAGGTGGGTATCAGATAAAGAAGCTTGCAGCGGGGGTTATCGGAAAGAACCTTTTCCAGTTTATCAGTATTTATCCCGTCGGAATCCATTGGCACTCCCACAGTCTTCGCTCCGCAGACGCGGAAGGAATTCAGTGCCCCGATAAAAGTCGGATCTTCGCATACGACGGTATCGCCCGGGTCGATAAGCACGCGGGATATCAGGTCTATACCCTGCTGTCCTCCCGTTGTTACTATAACCGAATCTCCGTCCGAACAGGAGGAAAACTTCTGTTTAAGCCGGTCTTCGATCTGACCGCGCAGCGGAAGATATCCCTCGGTAGTGCCGTACTGAAGTGCCTCGGACGCGGCGGAAGCGAAAATTCCGTCGGCTATACGGCGCATATCCGATGCCGGAAACGACTCCGGCGACGGGTTGCCGGCGGCAAACGAGATCATACCCGGAACGGAAAGCGATTTGAATATCTCTCTGATGGCTGAGGGCTTTACATCCCTGACATTTTTTGAATACTCGAATTCCATAATACTACTCCATAATACTACTCCACAATAACATCATAGCATTATATCATACGGGGTATAAAAATTCAACACTTTTTTGCATTTTGCTGTTTACAAGGTCGGTTAAATGTAGTATAATATCCTGAAAAATGATATAAGGAGACACGATATATGGCAAATACGGTACTCGTCGAAACATCCGCGCGTCATGTGCATCTGACACAGGCGGATATCGAAAAGCTGTTCGGCGAGGGTCACACGCTGACCGTTAAAAAAATGCTTTCCCAGCCAGGGCAGTTCGCCTGCGAAGAAAGGGTTGACGTAGTAGGCCCGAAAAACACCATCAAAAACGTATCCGTGCTCGGTCCGGCAAGAAAAGCCGACCAGGTAGAGATTTCGCTGACCGACGCGAGAACTCTCGGTATTGCCGCACCGGTAAGGGAATCCGGCGATATTGCGGGCACCCCCGGAGTTAAACTGGTAGGTCCGTGCGGCGAGATAGAGATCCCGGAGGGAGTTATCGCAGCCATGAGACATATCCACCTCACTCCGGAATCCGCCGAACAGCGCGGACTTAAGGACAAGCAGATAGTTAAAGTTAAGATCGATTCCCCCCGCTCGCTCGTGTTCGACAATGTCGTGGTGAGAGTAAGAGCGGATTTTGCGGATGCCATGCACATAGACACCGACGAATCCAACGCAGCCTGCGCATTCGGGCAGGTCTACGGCGAGATTATAGATTAACACACCCCTACATAAAAGAAAGGACTGTAACATGATCAACTATTCAAAAGAAGTCGAGAACATGTGTGTGGTCGCCAAGGGTCCGAATCACGGTCCCGCTCCCATTCCCGAAGAGGGCAAATGGGTACAGGCAAAGGAGATTAAGGATATCTCCGCATTTACGCACGGTATCGGCTGGTGCGCTCCCCAGCAGGGCGCCTGCAAGCTCACCCTCAACGTTAAAAACGGCATTATCGAAGAAGCCCTGGTCGAGACGATCGGCTGCTCCGGAATGACCCACTCCGCCGCAATGGCAGCCGAGATACTTCCCGGCAAGACCATTCTCGAGGCTCTTAACACCGACCTTGTATGCGATGCCATCAACACCGCCATGCGCGAGCTCTTCCTTCAGATTGTTTACGGACGTTCCCAGTCCGCTTTCTCCGAGGACGGACTTTCGATCGGCGCGGGACTCGAAGATCTCGGAAAAGGCACACGTTCGCAGGTCGGCACCATGTACGGAACCCGTGAAAAGGGCGTGCGCTATCTCGAAATGGCAGAGGGCTATGTTACCAGAATGGCTCTCGATGACGACAATCAGGTCATCGGCTACGAATTTGTTTCGCTCGGCAAAATGACTGATTTCATTAAAAAAGGCGACGATCCTTCCACCGCCTACAACAAGGCGCTCGGTCACTACGGCAGATTCGAAGAAGGCAAGACCTTCATCGATCCCCGTAAGCAGTAAGGAGGAAATACAATGGCACTTTTTGAAAACTACGAGCGCCGTATTGATAAAATTAACGGCGTACTTAAGCAGTACGGTATATCCTCGGTCGAGGAATGCCGCGATATAACCCTTGCAAAGGGCATTAACTGCGATAAGATTGTCCGCGAGACACAGCCCATCTGCTTCGAGAACGCAGTATGGGCATATACCGTCGGTTGTGCAATTGCCGTAAAAACCGGCTGCACCAAGGCTGCAGACGCCGCCGCCGCAATCGGTATAGGGCTTCAGAGCTTCTGCATTCCCGGTTCGGTCGCGGAAAACCGCAAGGTCGGTCTCGGCCACGGAAACCTCGGCAAGATGCTTCTATCCGAAGAAACCGAGTGCTTCTGCTTCCTCGCCGGACACGAATCCTTTGCCGCCGCAGAGGGCGCTATCAAAATCGCTCTCAACGCAAATAAAGTAAGAGTAAAGCCGCTCCGCGTCATTCTTAACGGACTCGGCAAGGATGCCGCCTTCATTATTTCCAGAATCAACGGTTTCACTTATGTAAAGACCGAATTCGACCCGTACACCGAGCAGGTTAAGATTGTTTCCGAGACTCCGTATTCAGACGGTCCGCGTGCGGCGGTAAGATGCTACGGTGCTGACAACGTACCCGAGGGCGTTGCGATAATGCAGCTCGAGCACGTCGGCGTTTCCATTACCGGAAATTCCACCAACCCCACCAGATTCCAGCACCCCGTTGCCGGTATTTACAAGAAGCTTTGTGTCGAGCAGGGCATTAAGTACTTCTCGGTCGCTTCCGGCGGCGGCACCGGCAGAACTCTCCACCCCGATAACATGGCTGCCGGTCCCTCCTCCTACGGAATGACCGATACCATGGGCAGAATGCACAGCGACGCTCAGTTCGCCGGCTCCTCCTCCGTCCCCGCCCACGTCGAAATGATGGGCCTTATCGGAATGGGCAACAACCCGATGGTCGGCGCTACCGTCGCCTGCGCTGTCGCAGTCGAGGAAGCGTTCAAAGCCTGAGAAATCGCAAACGCATTGTTACAAAGGCTTCCACGGTAATACGCGGAAGCCTTTTTATCGGAGGTCCAATATGAATATTCTATACATATCTTCTTCCGGAAAGACAGATTTGTACGATCTTCTTTCGGAAAGCGGGATACGCTGTGAGCTTAACTATCCGAAGTTTCTGGCAAACTGCGACCTTTCCCGCTATGACGGTTTTATATTTGACGGCACCGGCGCCGAAAAGGGCCTGCTGTTCCGACCGGACGAGCGCGTGGCAGCCGACACTGCCGCAGAAAGCGGAAAGCCGGTTATAGCCATTGCCTGTCCGTTTATATCCTGCGTTTGCTGTGACGGCCCGGTGAGCACGCGCTTTTCGCGTCCGGTGGTATCCGCCGCGCTGGACTGTGACGGACTGTCGGAAGGTGAGCTGCTTGACGAGCAGTGCAACGCAAGATTCAGATGCTATACGTCTTCAAAAAAGATAGTTCCGCTTCTGTATTACCGCGACAATCCGCGCGGTTTTTACTTCACCGATCCGGTACGGGAGCCCGAGCCCGGAACTGCCGCGATTTGGTTCGAAAGCGAAAGCCTGCTTATGATCGGATTCGGTATTTCAAACTTCGCTTCCTCCAGGTTTTCGCCGAAAATGAAGTGGTATTCCCTGCTCCGTCACATCTGTGCCGAGATGTTCGGCGCGGATATCGGCGAGAACGCTTACCGCACAATGTATGCAAAGCGCGGGTATTCGGTCTGCCGCGAGGACGGACCTATTGACAGCCTGCTTGCAGAAAGCGTTCGCCGCGCGGTGGAATGGCATTTCGCTTCGGGATCAATAATCGAGGACGGCAGCGGAATATACGCCGTCAGCGAAGGAATGACATCGGAAATACTCTCCGACGGACGGCAGGTACCAAATCGCGGTACGACGGTGGATTCGACCGGCGAAACGGCAATGATGTTCCGCCTGCAAGACGATTTTACGGGAAAAGGCGAGAAAACGGATTACGTAAAGGCATTCTCGAAATACGCGCTCTCTCATATTCGAGATTACGGCGGAGCGCTCGACGGATACGGAAGCAGCGGAGACGGCGCCTGGTGGAATGCCTGCTACGGTGACGATGTTTCCCGCGGGATACTGATCCCGGAATTGTTCCGGGTATTCAAGGACGGCGGGAAGCTTCCGCCCGAGATAATAAAGGGTCTGGATTTTCTTGTAAGAACCACCGGTACCGACGGCCTGAGATACTGCCGCACGGACATCACTGACAAGAACACCGGAGTGCTTTCGCTGTTTTCACTTGAAAAGACCGACGGAAAATGGCACTGGGGCTCCGCCCCGGCGAGACCTGCGCAGGAGCTTTCGCTGACCGAGGCTCGAACCCCGTCCGTTCATTACAACGGGTATTATCTCGCCGCTTTACTGCTCGCATACAAGGTTACCGGTGATAAAAAATACCGTGACACCGCAGTTAAGGGGCTTACCACGATAATGGAAGTGTATTACCCGGAAACTGCGCGGGAGCACAGCGAAACCGAGGAGCTGTGCCGGCTGGTACTTCCGCTCGCGTACCTGTATTGGGTAACAAAAGAAGAAAAACACCGCAAATGGCTATATACCGTGCTCGAATCGCTTGAAGAAAAGCAGCGCCCGGACGGTTCGTTCACAGAATGGGACACTGGATATATTGCCTGCTGTGCAGGTACCGCCGGAACCGAATGCTCGGTGCTGGCAGAGAACGGAGACCCGGTGGTGGATCTGCTGTATTCGATGAACTGGCTGCCGTCGGCTCTGGCACAGGCATATTTCATAACCGGAGACAATCATATTGCCGAGCTGTTCGAAAGCACCTCGAGGTTCCTTATATCGGTGCAGATAAGATCGTCGAATCCGCTTATAGACGGCGGATGGGCACGGGCATTCGACGCAGAGGGTCAAGAGGTTTACGGTGTTACCAATGACGTAGGCTGGGCGCCGTGGTCTATAGAAACCGGCTGGACGATGGCGCAGATACCCACAGGATTCCTTATGTGGCTGATGCGTGACAAGCTTATGCCTTTGTATAAATAAACCGAATAAAGGCTCCCGCTTCCGGCGGGAGCCTTTTTATATGTTATTCATCCGGAAAGCCTTCGGAGGCAATCCTGCTGTTGCGGTAACGGCGTTCATCCGTAACCTCGCGTACTACGGTAAGAAACGGAGGAATTGTAAATGATTCTTCCTCGTTTTCGAGTTCTATCTCGAGCAGTGCGTGGCGGTATTCCGGACCGAAATCGTCAAGTTCGAAGCTTTTGCCGAGATACGGGATAATATACCTCGTTTTGTGCAGAGTGCGGCGGGACGGATCTGCCGATCTAAGGAATTCAGCGTACTCATCGGCGGTTATTTCGCGCTCGGTTTCGATTCTGCGCATGGCTG
>SFLA01000050.1 GCA_004553575.1 Clostridiales bacterium | reverse complement strand
GGAAGATTCCGCGTACGCGCTTCCCGGCGATGTCAACGGGGACGGTGCCATTACCGCCGCGGACTATCTTATGGCAAAGCGTATCGTGCTGGGTACATACAACGCGGATGCTTCTATGATAAAGCGGCACTTCCTCGGAACTTACGTAATTATATAAGTTGATTATACAAATAAACGGCAGAGGCATCCAAATGCCTCTGCCGTTTTTTACGGACATCTCTTACCGCTGCGGAATATAAAAGGTCTGCTTCGGACCGGTATCTCGCATAAGTGTTAGCGGATTGCGGAACTTCAACGCGTATAACAGAGTATCGTACAGATCCCCTACGCAGCCGCTAAGATGTATCGCCAGCAATACCGACGCAAAGAAGCGGTCCCATTCCCCGGGAAGCAGCACCGCAGGCAGCAGAAACACGGGAATAAACACCGTAAACGGCGCAAGCAGCGATATAAGCGCCGTTTTTCTGTATACGTAAATATCGGGCACCCCGCAGTATGCAACCGATAACGTAAGGCCGAAGGTCAGTTTGCGGCCGGTAAGCAAACGGTAAGCGGCTCCGTGCACCAGCTCGTGCAGTACGATATAGAGCAGAATTGCCGCCAAGAACAACATATACCGTGCGAAACCGATATACTCGTACAATGGTTCCGACGGTCGTATTACCGCCCAGGCGATACCAGCCGTTAAAACCATCACCGCCAGCGCCGCGGCATTCATAATGATTATGGTTTTCTTATCCTTAGCATCTACCGTCGCCGCCGCCGTATACCCGTCCGGCAGATCGGTCACAAAGGTCTTGCCTTCTTTCATAGCTATCCTCCGAATGAATTATACTGTCATGATCCCGCGACCGATTATAGCACGGTACGGAGCAAAAAGCAAACACCCCGAAGCAGGGGAATTATTCTGCGGTTTTCAGCGAGTCCGGATACTGCGTTATCGCGGTGTATTCGCGTAAATACGCGCCTCTCTTTTCTTCGTTTACGGCGGCATATTCCCGGTGTTTGGATACAATGCAAAGGAACTTATGTCAATCCATTCCGGCACCAGCCCGCGATTCCGCTCAGATTCCGTCAGCTTCAGCACGCCGATACCGGATAAAAGAATAATCAAAAATCCGTATGCAGGCTGTTTATAAGCTGTATTCGGGAAACCGCCGCAGTCTATGCGTTGCAGTACATATCATAAACGATATATCCGTGTATGCCTTCCAACGCTCCCTCATAGGTCTCCTGACACATCATGCACCTCGGTTCTTTCATCGGATATCCGCTTGTCGGATAAATATTGAATTCCGATGAGGTCCGGAACCCTATCCGATTATAAAACCTGTAGTTACCCTCAACGGTTACCCCCTTATAGCCCGATTCCCTCACTTTTTCAATTCCCAGCCTTAACATAGCGGTTCCGATTCCGCGGCGAAAATAATCCGCGTGAACTGATACCGGCGCCAGCATAACAATACCGGAATCCGTAACGCCGTTGTGTCCGCCCTCCCGCGTCGGTGACAGCGGAAACTCCGAAAACATAAAATGTCCCACAATCCTGTTATCAGTTTCAGCCACAAACGACAACTCCGGAATATAATAACGGGAATCGCGGATTTCCTCGACCAAAGCAATGATATCCGTTCCGTCGGAATAATCCGTTCCTTCCCTGAACGAACGAAGGATAAGCGAAACAATACTTTTATAATCCCTATGTTCTTCCGGCCTGATTGTAATCTCGTTCATCATCATATGTATACCCTCGGGCGGATTTCATTTTATACCAAAGTTTTTTAATGCCGAACCGGCTGCGCTGCGGCAAGAACCGCGAATACATATCGAAGCTTTTGCGGCAATCACCTCCGGGGAGTGACTGCTTATGTTTTCTTTGATAAACTCGGGAGGATAATCCTTTCGGTTGCTGACCGCCAGCGTTTTACATATCAAATCCGAGACTGCATATTCGTCACCCGGCCGAAACCGGCGAAGCGTGACCTTATTCATACCAAATCTCCGTCTGTGTGAAATCTGCTTGTCAGTAAGCTTATTTACCAAACAGCAAGCAAACCGTACTGCGTTGATTAGTAATACCTGTCAAACTATAGTTATACGGTAAAGAATAATGAATCGGTTAACGGTTTTACAAAACGATCGTTTATTCGGTTACTTCTTAAGCTGAATATGAACGGTCCCTTTTGCGTTACGCGCTTCCACAATAATCGTGTAAACGCCGCTGTCGCGAATGTGCAATGTGAACTCGTGGGTATCTTTACCGTTACCGCGGTAAACCGTCGTCCCGTCCGGAGCCTTGATCTCCATGTACAGATTGCCTTTCTCTGTTTCAAACAGAATCTGAAGCACATCCCCCTCGTTCAGCTCAAGCGTGTGCAGATCGGTTCCGTTCATCTTTTCTATATCCAGTAAGTACGAGTCCGGGTTCCTGACCCGACTGCCCGTGAATTGTTCCTTACCGGAACATGACACGAGCACCGCTGCCCACATAAGAACATGCAAAATCAGTAAAAACGCAGCAGCTTTATTCGTTTTCTTCATTTACTTTACACCGATTCCGTAATATCGTCGCCTGTCTGAATTCATATCGGCATTCCGGCGGAAAATGCCTCCGCCGGAATGCCGGTTCGTTCCATCGACGGGATTGCAGACTACAGAGACGCAAGAAGTCTGCAGCCCCTCTTCTTAAGCCATAAGTAAAGCACGGCGCACAAAGCAAGCGTTACCGCCCCGAAGCCGATCATATATCCGGCGAAGCCGAGCTTCCAGCCATTCATAAGCATATATCCGACACACAGTAAAGCGGTATATGCAAAGCCGCCGAACAGAGCAAATGTAACGCAGGCACTCTGCTTTATGGGCGTGATTTCGCTCTTCCAGTTAAGGTTGGGCATTTTAACCCCCAGAAACAGCCCGAACAGTGCGGAGAACAGTACAAATGACGCCGGAACGAGAAACACCGAAATAAGCTCCAACGGAGTAAAAGGATATATAAAAACAATACATACCGTGCAGAACAGAGCGGGTATCCCGGTAAGTATCAACTGCATACCGAGCTTTGCACGCAGTACCTGCCACGGTGTTACCGGCAAGGACTGTATAAGCCACAGGCTGTTACCCTCGAGCGAAACCGACGGCGCCGCCATATCGTTCATTGACGCAAGCATACACACCGCCGCACAGAGAAGCACGGGTATCGAGCCTGACCGTTCGCCGAATATCTCGTTAAATGCCGAAATCACGGCTCCGCCCTGCCACAGCAGCAATACTCCGCATATAGGAAGAAGCAGAATTCCGAGTCCGCAGTTAAGCATATAGTTCGGACTGTAAGTAAAGCGCGCGAATTCTTTTGCAAGAAGCGCCGATGAAATACCCTTCTGCTTTACTGCGCCTTCTTTATATTCTTTTTTGGAGGTACGTCCCGAGGAAGTCGCTATTTTTAAGAAGCTGCGGGAAAGAATCGCCCACATCAGTGCAAAAAGAACGAGAATAACTGCCGAAACGACCGCCATTGCAAAAGCGTCTCCTGTCCCGACCCTGCCGAACAGATAGAGCGGGTAGGCTGCGCCCTTGATTTTTTCGCCGTAAACAGCGGCGTTTGCGAGCAGAGCCTGAATAAGAGTCTGAGCCTTGAAATAGAAGAAATAATAACCGCCGATAAACGCCAGGGAAACCACAACCGTAATAAAGCTTTTATTCTTCAGCTTAAGGCTGATTTTTGCCACTACCCAACCCAACGCGCAGGAAAGCGTAAGAACAAAAACGGAGATCAGCAGCATCAGAAGCAGACAGCCGAAAACAACGCCCGCATTCACCGATACTGTAACCCAGTAGACAATAACAGCCGGAAGAATAACGACCATCGAATACATCAGCCCCATTAAATAGACGCTGAGCAGACGTGACGCAATAATCACGTTGACCGGAATCGGCAGCGACAGCATAAGATCGTTGTCTTTCGAGAGATACAGGCTGGAATATGTATTGAACACGCTGCCGAAAACACCCAGCAGCACCGCCAGCAGTCCTATAAGCGCAAAGTACAGCCAGTCCATACCGACATCCGCCAGAGCACCGCACAGTGACAGTGAAAGGAGTGTGAACATACCGCCCAGCAAACCTATCATGATTCCCAAAAACAAAACGATGTATGCAGCCGTAGCGGCTTTGGAGCGGGATTTGTTCTTTTTTGAATCGTAGAAGTAACCGCGGAATATCTCCGCCATCTGTTTTTTCAAAAGAATGCCAAGCATTATTCTCCCTCCAGCTCAAGGAATACTTCCTCAAGAGAGTCGTCGCCCTTGACCTCCTCCATCGTTCCGGAGCGGACGAGCTTTCCTCCCTTTATTATTGCCACCTTGTCGCACAGCTTTTCCGCCACCTCCAGAACATGGGTGGAGAAGAAGATAGCTCCTCCCGCGTCGCACATGTCGCGCATCATGCCCTTCAGCAGATGAGATGCCTTCGGATCCAGCCCGACAAAGGGTTCGTCCATTATGATCAGCTTCGGACTGTGCAGCCACGCGGCAATTATTGCCAGCTTCTGCTTCATGCCGTGGGAATATGCGGCAATAGGCTGCGCCAAATCCGACGTAAGCTCAAAAAGATCGGAGTATTTGCGGATACGTTCCTGACGATCCCCGGCGGAAACACCGAATACGTCAGCAATAAAACCGAGATATTTTATGCCCGTCATATAGTCATATAAATCGGGATTATCGGGTATGTATGCAATCTCGCGCTTGCAGGACAGCGGCGAGGTGCGAACGGATTTACCGTCGATCAGAATCTCTCCGGCATCAAACTGAAGAATACCCGCCACCGCCTTTAGCGTTGTGGTTTTACCTGCGCCGTTGTGACCGATAAAGCCGTATATCTCGCCCGGCATGATATGCAGATTAAGATCGTCCACGGCTTTTTTCTCTCCGTAGGTTTTGGTCAGATGTTCGATTTTAAGCATTATATTTACCTCCGATATGATTACTGTGTGTTCCACGGCCGGCCGTTCTTGTGCCAGCCGTTCTTCTCCCAATAACCGTAGTCCGGCTCCATGGGAGGAAAATGCCTGTGAGCAAAACGCATAAGATAAAACCACTTTTTTGCACGTCCGTTGCAGCCGCGTCTGCCTGCGCCGTACCGGATCCGACGCGCAAGACGGTCCGTACTTTTTTCTATTTTTCGCAGTATTCTTTCCGGTATCTCATCCGGCTTAAGGGCCTGAACGCCAAAGCCCAGTTTATATACCCTGCGTATTCCCCACATTTCAAGACTGTCCGCCATATCCCGTGCGGTGCTTTTCATTCCACCGCCGGCGGCAGTTGAGACAGCGACCGCCTGCTTGCCGCTCATTTCCGGCATCGGCCTGTGAACCATCCACCAGGTCCCGAAATGATCCAGAAAGCTCATCATAGGTCCGGTGGCATGATACACATAGACCGGGCTTTCGAATATAAGTAAATCCGCATCCAGAATTGCTTTCACGAACGGTTCGAGTTCCCGATAATGCGGGCATTCGGATAATTCCGTTCTGAAGCAGGTATAGCAGCCAAGGCATGACCTGTTAAAATCCCGCGGCAGGAAAAATTCTTTAATTTCGCCGCCGACTTTATCGGCAATCTTTCTCGCCGCCATACAAGTGCTTCCTTCATGGCTCTGTCCGTGAATTATAAGAATCTTCATAAATGCAGACCTCAATTAGTTTTATTCCGCTTTCTCATTGTTCTTTCTGCCCTGCGTAATGCCTTCCGCTCGAGCTTTTCGCAACGGGGCATCCGCCTGCTGTGGTGTTCACGACAGGCAGTACAGTCGCCGTGTCGGGGACAGTTTACGCGCCTGCACGGACAATCAGTGAACCGATCGTTCTCCATTTATTCACCGCGTTTGCAGCTTAAAGCCTTTTTCTGTATTAATATCGGTTTACATACAGCATTCTACATTATATTTACAAATGAATATAGGTGATTTTTATATCCGTATGTGTCGTTTTTAGAGGTGTCGGAATAATTATCCACCCGTTAGCCGGACAAAAATCACCGTGCCGGATTCCGGTATACCCGGAAAAACTGCCGGATGTGCCTTTTTACAAGCTCGACAGCCTCGGCCTCACGCTCCGGTTCACGGTCGCATAGGTTTATCCAAACGGAAATCGGGAAGCAAAGCTGTGCCGCCATAAGCTCAGGATCATCATCTTTAAGAACTCGCCTTCGTATCAGTTGCTTTACAAGTCCGGTAAAATACTCAAACACGTCCGAATAGTTCTGTTTGGTCTGCAGCTTTGCCAGCTCCAGGTTCTGAAACTGTTCGATCATAAGCATTTTCCGTGCCTTACTTATATATGGGTCGTGCAGGATATAACTAATCTGTCCTTCAATCATCCGGACGGCTTCGTCGGAGGTAAGCGGAAGAGTGCCTGCATCATTCTCCCAATCCGTTCCGGCAAAAATCGAATGCTCAGCATACTGCTCCAGTACTTCTTTCACCAGGGCATCCAGAATTGCCTGTTTATTTTCGACATGACTGTAAAGCGACGCCTTTCTGATACCGACGGCGTTTGCAATCTGCGAGACAGAGGTAGCCTCGAATCCCTGTACAGAGAACAGATCCAGCGCGGATTCCAGAATCTCATGTTTTGTATTCCCTCGATCCATAGCGAAAGCTCCTTCACCGAGTATTAAGCACCTTGCATATTATAACTACCGATCGGTCGGTTGTCAATAGCGGACGGACATTATATAAACAGTTTCGCCGCCGAATACCGCCGGAGAACCGTATCCCATGCCCATTAAACAAAGCGACCGTCCGCCCGAACCCGGGAAGACGATCGTTTATTAAGTGCAAATACTGCCGGAAACCGTCAGCGCTCCGGCTAATCCCGAAGTGCCTCTCCGGACTCAGCCTTCAGAAAACTCAATACTGATTGCTCCTATACCGCCGTCGATTTCGATAATGTTCTCGCCCGTGCCGTAAACGGAACCGTCGCTCATGCTTTTTCCTTCTATTCTGGCTTCGCCGATACCCTTGTCAATCTCTATCTGATAATCCTCGGGACTTCCCAAAAGAGTCAGCCCGGCTTCGCCGATTCCGTAGTTCAGTAGGCTTTGTCCCTCTATACGGCTTCTCAGCGTCAGCTCGCCCACGCCCATATCAAGCTTAAGATTGCATAGCCGTCCGCCGTTTATTGTAAGTTCACCCGCGCCGCCTTCAATATCGGAACTGGTATTTGCCGTCAGATTTCCGATTTCAGCTTCGCCTGCGCCGAGTGACAGCTTCAGCACATCCGCAGAAAGCGAATCGATTTCGACCCTGCCCGCGCCCGTCTCGACGGAAGCATTGTCAAAAACAAAGCCGTCGGGAATACACAGAATAACCGTCGTACTCTTCAGATAAACCGCAAACGGCTTTTTAGTTTCTTTTATACACAGCTTGCCGCCCTCTGACGTTACGGAAATATAATCGTGATTGCTTTGCACGGAAAACGTATCGGCGGTTTTAATTTTCAGCTCCGCCCCGCTGAGGCTAAGCGAAAGCGAATTAATCTCCCCCTCAACCGGAAAAAACTGCATTTCGCCCGTAACTTCGCTGTCTCTTCCCGAAATGATATATGAAATACCGGTAAGTCCCGTTATTATACCGCCGATAATACTGACGCTCAGGATGATTGCAAAAGCAAAGGCAAGAGATTTTATTACTCTTTGAAACGAATTCATTTAATATCAACACCCCCGAACATACATGTCGCGTTGATATACACGGTAACGGCGCCCTGAACGGTCTGACGATGTTTTCTGTCGGACACTCCCCCGAAAATCGAGTTTGAATTTATTTTTATATTTATGTTTTCGGGCACCAAAACGGTGATTCCGCCGAACACGCTTGTTGCCGCAACGGCGCAGTCTTTTTCGATGACCGCATTTCTGAGATCGCACTTGACTCCGCCGAATACCGCCGTAAGCTCGGCTCCGTTGAACACCTCGCCGTCAAAACTGATATCCTGACCCGAAAAGGTCGCACAGCCGGTTTTTACGTTTTCGCCGCTCTGCTTTGAACTGTCAAGCAGTTTTATTGCTTTGTCTCCGAATATTGCCCCCAAAATGAGCTTTAATCCAATGATAACGATAACCGCAGGGAACGCGAGCTTCCACAGCATGTCAAATTCCAGAACATCCTGACAGCAAAGCAACAGAAAAACACCGATCAGCAAGCCGATAATATTTCCGGTCTTTTCTCTTTCGCTGAAAATTCCTATCAGGCACGGGACGATAATAAACAGCGTCCACCAACCGTCAAAGAAGATATGAATGTCGGTAACCCCAAACGCATTCAACGCAAATATACCGCC
>SFLA01000049.1 GCA_004553575.1 Clostridiales bacterium | reverse complement strand
GCCCCAAGAAGGCAATCGAAAAGAAGTAAGGGGGAATAAAAATGAACAACGTAACGATTACTATTGACGGAATAAAAGTAACTGTGCCCGAGAATTATACCGTACTCGAGGCAGCAAGAGAGGCTCATATCAATATCCCCACCCTGTGCTATCTCAAGGACGTTCAGCAGATCGGCGCCTGCCGCATCTGTCTTGTCGAGATAAAGGGTGCGCGCGCATATCAGGCGGCCTGCGTTGCTCCGATTTCCGACGGCATGGAGATACGCACCAACACCGATAAGCTCCGCAAGGCTCGTAAAATAAATCTCGAGCTGCTCCTCTCCAACCACAACAGAGAATGCACCTCCTGTGTGCGCAGCGGAAACTGCGAGCTGCAGGCGCTCTGCAAGGAATACGGAGTGGACGATTATCCGTACGACGGTGAGAAGATTCCTCATCCGATAGACGAGGTTTCCCCGTCTATCGTACGCGACAACAGCAAGTGCATTTCCTGCCGCCGCTGCGTTTCCGCCTGCAACAGCATTCAGAAGATCGGTGCTATCGGCGTATCCAAGCGCGGAATCAAAACCGTTGTCGGATGCGCGTTCGACCGTTCGCTTGCGGATTCACCGTGCGTCAACTGCGGTCAGTGCATACTTGCCTGCCCCGTCGGCGCTCTGCACGAGAAGAGCAATATCAAGGACGTCTGGGAAGCTCTGAACGACCCGGATAAGTACGTCGTGGTACAGCCCGCTCCCGCCGTAAGAGCCACTCTCGGCGAGGAATTCGGTATGCCGATGGGAACCTCGGTTACCGGCAAACTGGTATCCGCGCTCCGCAGACTCGGATTCGATAAGGTGTTCGACACCGATTTCGGAGCCGATCTTACGATAATGGAGGAGGGCACCGAGCTGATCGATCGTATAACGAACGGCGGCGTGCTCCCGATGATAACCTCCTGCTCGCCCGGCTGGATTAAATACTGCGAAACCTTCTACCCCGAGTTCATCCCGAACCTTTCGTCCTGCAAATCTCCTCACGAGATGGAGGGCGCGATAATCAAGAGCTATTACGCAGAAAAGGCGGGTATTGATCCTTCGAAGATATTCGTTGTTTCGGTAATGCCCTGTACTGCCAAAAAGTTCGAAGCCGGCAGAGACGAGCTGAGCAACGACGGCCTTGCGGATGTCGACTGCGTTATTACCGTCCGTGAGCTGGCAACCATGATAAAGAACGCCGGCATTGACTTCGCACGGCTGCCCGACGAGGAATTCGACAGTCTGCTCGGTGAATCCACCGGCGCAGGTGTCATATTCGGAGCCACCGGCGGCGTTATGGAAGCCGCACTCCGCACGGTTTACGAGAAAGTTACCGGCAAGGAGCTTGAGGACGTCAACTTTACCGCCGTTCGCGGCACCGAAGGAATTAAGGAAGCCGAAGTCGACCTTAACGGCAAAAAAGTCAGAGTCGCTGTCGCACACGGAACCGGAAATGCGAAGACGCTGCTCGAATCGATTAAATCCGGCGAGAAGCAGTATGACTTTATAGAAGTCATGGGCTGCCCGGGCGGATGTGTCACCGGCGGCGGCACCCCGATAATCTCTTCCACCGACAGAATGTACATCGATCCCAAGGCGGAAAGAGCCAAGGCTTTGTACAACGAGGACGCGGGAAAGGCGAAGAGAAAATCGCACGATAACGAGGAGCTGAAGAAGCTGTACGCGGAATACCTCGGCGAGCCGAACGGACATCTCGCACACAAGCTTCTGCACACCACGTATAAGGCTCGCAAGAAGTACGAATAAACAAAACAAAAAGATTCACCCCGTGATGCAAAAGCTTCACGGGGTGTTTTCAATCCGAAAGATATATGCGTAAATCAGATTTATTTTACGATATAATCCGCCAGTTTTCCGGCGGCGCGTGCGTCGCACTCTGCAGTAACGGACACGCCGTCATCCAGGTATTCGGTGCTTATTACCCGGGCGAGACGGTAAACGGCCGATGCATCCTGCAGGCTTCCGTGCGGGAAGAACAGCTTAAGAATCCTCTTCCCCTGCGAAGCAAGCTCGTCGAGCCGCGCAAGCAGACCGTCGATTCCCTCACCGGTAGCGGCGGAAATGCATATAGCCTGCGGCGGAATAAAATCGGTATCGACTGCGACATCGCATTTGTTCCAAACCTCAACAAGCGGTTTATCGGAAGCTCCGAGCTCGTCGATAAGCTGTCTTGTTACACCGTTTTTGCGCCTGCGCTCCTCGTCACATTCGCCCGAATCGGTCAGTGTTATAATGATGTCGGCATAACACATCTCCTCAAGAGTTGAACGGAATGCCTTGATAAGGTGGGTAGGCAGCCGGTCTATAAACCCTACGGTATCGGTTAGCAGCAGTTCGTTACCGGAGGGCAGCGTGAGCCGTCTCGTAGTAGGGTCAAGTGTGGCAAACAGCTTATCCTCGGCAAGTATGCCGGCATCGGTGAGCCTGTTCAAAAGCGTTGATTTTCCGGCGTTGGTGTAGCCGACTATTGCGGCGGAGACCATACCCGACCTTTCACGCGAGGAACGCTTTACCCCGCGTACCTTCTCCATATCCTCAAGCTCTTCCTGAAGCGCGGCAATACGCCGTTTTATATGTCTGCGGTCGGTTTCGAGCTGGGATTCGCCCGGTCCTCTGGTGCCGATACCGCCGCCCAGACGCGAAAGCTGCTTGCCCTTTCCGATAAGACGCGGCGCGGTATAACGCAGGCAGGCAATCTCGACCTGAAGCTTTCCTTCGCCCGTAACGGCGTGGAGCGCAAAAATATCGAGAATAAGCATTGTACGGTCAATAACCCGCACTCCCAGAATGTCCTCGAGAGCTGCAATCTGCGACGGAGTAAGCTCGTTGTCAAACACGGCGAGATCGATTTCGTCCTCTCCCTGCGAGGAGATGAAATCACGTATCTCCTCGGCCTTTCCGGCGCCGATATAGGTTCTCGGGTCCGGCCGCGATCTGGGCTGTACTACCCGTGCCGCAGCAACTCCGCCGGCGGTCTCGAGCAGCCGCTCGAGCTCATCGAGCGACACCTCGACCTGCCGGTCGGTCATATCGAGCGTAAGCGCAACAAGAACGGCGCGGGTCTGCTTCTGTTTACTGAATATTTCGTCCATTAGTAACACCTCAATTCACTTAACACCATCCGTAAAGATTCCGAAGAGCCTGAAAACGCGCAAAAAAGACAGCGCGTAAACGCGCTGTCTGACAGTGAATAAAATTACTTGAGGTTGTGCTTCTTTTTGAAAGCTTCAACGCGTCCGCCGCTGTCGACAAGCTTCTGCTTACCGGTATAGAACGGATGGCATTTGGAGCATATATCAACCTTTATATTGCCCTTTGTGGACTTAGTAACATATTCCTCGCCGCAAGCGCATCTGATGACGGTATCCTTGTATTCAGGATGTATGCCCTGTTTCATATCTATTTATCCCTCACTTTCTCACCGATACAGTATATCATAAAAAAACAACGATTGCAATACCTTTTTTCACTTTTTTATTGTGTTTCCGCCCGATACAGTGTATAATTACGGTAATAAATACCGGAGGTGTTAAAATGGATTTCCGTTATCTCGGCACCGCGGCGGCAGAAGGCTGGCCTGCGGTATTCTGTCGCTGTGAACATTGCAACCGCGCAAGAGCCGCCGGCGGACGTAATATCCGTACCCGCTCTCAGGCAATAATCAACGACGATCTGCTTATCGATTTCCCGCCGGACGCGAATATGCATATGCTTCAGAACGGGCTTGACTATTCCGGCGTGAAATATCTTATCGTAACCCACTCGCATCTTGACCATTTCGCGCCGGTTGATCTGTTCTTCCGCGATGATATCTGCTACGCACATAATCTTAAAGTGCCCCAAATGCTGCTGTACGGTCCGCCGAAGGTTATCGATACCTTCCGCCGTTATCTTGAGTTTTATCCCGACGAGCGAATCGGCAAATACATAGTAACACAAACCGCCGAATTCTACAAGCCCGTCACAATGGGCAGATACACCGTAACTCCCTTGCGCGCTAACCATATGACCGGCAACGACGCCGCATTCTACCTTATAACCGACGGCGAGAAGACGGTTCTGTATATGCATGACACGGGTATGCTGTATGACGACGCGCTGGATTACCTGAAATCCCATTCGGTGCACGCGGATTTCGTTTCCTTCGACTGCACTTATGTTCTTCTTCCGAGCGGAGGCGGACATCTGGGACTTGATACCTGCTGCACCGTCCGTGACATTCTTACCGAAGCAGGAGTTATCGGAGAACACACGGTAAAATGCGTAAACCATTTTTCGCACAACGGGAAGGCTATATACGACGAGCTTGTGCCCGTTGCGGCAAAGGAAGGATTCCTGGTGTCGTACGACGGTATGCCGGTTAAATTCTGATTCCGGCATTCCCGAAAAGATATTGACTGTGCAAAACAATTATCCCAAAGGCTGTTATCAAAAGCAAAACCCGCAAAGCTTCATACAGCCGGCAACCCGGCAGCATAAGATAGCGGTTTCCGGGCTGTTTCGCAGGCTTTACGCTCAATGAGTCTTATAAATCAAATGCTCCGTATTACGCAGGATACGGAGCATTTGCTTTTATCGTTTACCCGGCCGTAAGCCGGGTATTCTTTCGGTTCATGCTGTGAGCGAAATGTAATTCTCGACCGCGGTGGTGATACTATAAGTGTTCCAGCGCATTATTGTGAACAGGAACAGCAGGAATATGACCGCTCCGAATATCATGGCGACCTTAAGCGTAGGCTTGGGTACGCGGACACGCAGGATATATGCCACTGCAACCAGAAGATACACAATCCGGAATGCCCACGCCATCGCCGCGGGAGCCGCGCCGAAGGACAGGAACATCATAAGAACGGTCGTTGAAAAGCACGAGAACGGCACCGGCACTCCGATAAACGACCTGGTCGAAAGATCCGGCTTTTCCATTGCGACGGCATTGAAATACGCAAGTCTCGTTGCGGCGCAAACACAAAACACTATGTATATCAGAACATCGAAAGCGGTATCGTAACCGAGATGATAAGCAATAAAGCACGGAGCCACACCGAAGCTGACCATATCGCACAGGCTGTCAAGCTGAACTCCGTATATCCTGGATCGGTTGGTGCGTTTCTGAGTCCGGCGGGCGGCGGTACCGTCAACCATATCGCATAATCCGGCAATCAGGAAGAACATCAGTGCCAGACAATACGAATGCCGGCCGGCAAACACAATTGCGGTAATCGAAGACGAAAGCCCGAGCAGGGTAATAGCATTGGCTATATTGATGAATCCGATAAACATACAGCACACACCTTAATAGTTTTTGATTGATCTTATAACGGAATACATACGCCGGTAGTTCCCGTGACGAACGGGCGACAGCTTTCCGCCGTTAACCGCATCTATAACCGCACAGCCCTCCTCGACGGTATGCGAACAGTCGCGATAACGGCAATGTCCGATATACGGTGCGAATTCGGGGTAAGCGTCGGCGGGATCGCTTAGAGCGTTAAACCCGTATTGCTCGAGCTCGAGCATGGTGAATCCCGGAGTGTCCGCCAGCCAGCCTCCGTCGGGAAGAGGGTAAAGCTCCGCTACACGGGTAGTATTCTTTCCGCGTGAAATCCGGTCGGAAAGCCCGCCCGTCTCGGCGTTAATGCCCGGATACAGCGCGTTGACGAGAGTCGACTTTCCCACACCCGATGCTCCGGCAAGCACCGAAACGCTGCCGGTAAGCGCGGCGCGGAGCGTACCGACCCCGCAGCCTGTATCCGCCTGTATACAGAATATGCGGAACGGAGTCCCGGAATACACGGAAAGAAGCTCCGAAGGGGCACGCAGATCGGTTTTATTTATAACAAGTATTATCTCCGCCCCGGCGTGTATCGCCGTTGCCGCCAGCGAATCGATATACATCGTATCGGGGTCGGGCGAAGCGGCAGCGGTCACTATTACGAAATTATCGACATTAGCGACCGCCGGCCTTACAAAACTGTTTTTTCTCGGAAGTATAGAGGTAATGAATCCGGTACCGTCGGGATTGGCCGAAAACTCCACCATATCGCCCGCCGAAAGCTTATCGCTCCCCTTACGGAGCCGGCTTCCGGCACGGCAGAGCACCGTCCCTGTGCCGTCGAAGACGCTGTACAGCCCCTTCATACCCTTGAGCAGCCTGCCCGTCGGCATTTAATCCAACCCCTCCGATGAGGTATCTCCTCCCGGTCCGATACAGATCACAAGGTCTATTTTGTCGCCGTACGATACTTCCATACCGGCGTCAATGCTCTGACCGCAGACGGTACCCGCTTCGTAATCCGAAGAGTATATCTCGGTGTACTGATCCGGAACAAGACCCAACCGTATAAGCAGATCCTCCGCATCCTCGACCGTCATACCGAACAGATCGGGCATAATGCCCTCGGTGTATTCGGTGCCGTCTTTCTTACCGCTTATAACAATATCTATCGGAGCCCAGGTGGTAAGACGCTCCGTTCCGGCCTTTACGCTTTGGTCCATTACGGTATTGTCCATATCACCGTCAAAGGTATAGGTGACGGTGCCGAGCGAAAGCATTGCCCGCTCGAGAGCCGCTTTTGCCTCGGTTAACGACAGTCCTGTAAGATCCGGAACAGCAAGCGCGGTGGTTGCGTTGCGTCCCATGGACACGTATACGGTTATTGTGCTGCCGGATTCCAAAAGGCTTCCGTATGCGGGCTCGGTGCGTATCACCTGGTTGGTAAAGGCGTAATCGTCGTAAACCAGCTCCTTTTCCACCGCAAAGCCCATCTCCTTCAGCTTGATCTCGGCGGTTTTATAGGTGTATCCGGCGAGATACGGAACCACGATATCTTCACGGATCTCGTTGACTTTGAGCGAAGTTATTTCAAAAAACGCCTGTCCGTCCGGCAGCTTGCCGATATGGTACGCCACGGGATCCTGCTCGATAATCTCGCCGTCCTCGTAACCGTTCTTCTGTACCTCGATTACCTTAAGCACCTTGAACTTGATTCCGGACGAATCGTAGGTGCCGCTCAGCAGCTTCGATTCCAGCTCGTCCGACCAGATCTGGCCCGTAAGATTAGGCACGGTCACCTCGGTGCTGTTCGAAGCTCCGGTAGTCCAGTCGAGCGCATAGATAAGATAATAAACTCCGCAGGAAAGGCATATAAGCAGGAACGACAGCACCACCGCCGATATGACCGGCAGCAGGGACCGGCTTTCTTTGCGGGTTTTGGCGCGGCGTTTTTTTACAATACGCTTTTTCTTTTTGACCTGACGCGGCCGGTCGGATGCCGTTCCAGCACCGTCGTCGTAGGGCTCAAGCTCGGAGGTGGCTATGGAATCGATCGGCACCACATTGTACGGCAGTTTCTCTCCGGCCGGGTAATCGTTTCCCAACGAGAAAGTTACCGCCGGGTTGCGAAGTATCATATCCAGAGCTTTAAGCATATTGTGCGCCGACGAAAACCGGTTGGTCGGATCCTTTTCCATTGCCTTTTTAATTATCTGCGCCACTCCGACCGGTATTGACGGATTTATATCACGCGGGTTGCGGGGCTCGTCATTGATTTGCATCATGGCGATCTCAAGCAGGTTATCCGCGGTGAACGGAAGAACTCCGGTAACCATCTCGTAAAGCATGATTCCGACCGAATACAAGTCGGAGGCGAAGGTAGTCTCTTTGCTGCTCGCCTGCTCCGGACTGATATAATACACCGTACCGATTGCTCTTTCGGAAGCGGGAGATAGTGTCTCGTGCGGGGTCTTGGCAATGCCGAAGTCTGTAACCTTAATCTCGCCGTTCTTCTGAAGCACGATATTCTGCGGCTTTATGTCGCGGTGTATAACTCCCTTGCTGTGGGTATGCTCGAGCGCGCGGAGAATCTGCACCGTATAGATGCACGCCTCCTTCCACGGAAGCACTCCTTTTTTGTCGAGATACTCCTTAAGTGTAATGCCGTCAAGGAATTCCATAACGATATACTTCATATCCGGGTATATCGCAACGTCGTATATGCTTACGAGATTCTTATGCGACAGCATTGCCACCGCTTTGGACTCGTTGATAAAACGGTCCTCCGCCTGTTTATCCCCGTTATATTCGTCATTCAGGATTTTTATGGCAACCGTTCGGTCCATGAGCAGATCCTCTGCCTTCAGCACGAACGCCATTCCTCCGACGCCCACGAGTTCAAGAATTTTGTATCTGCCGTCGAGCACCTTCCCGACGAAGCTTTGGTATTTATTGTTCACGGCAGCCTACTCCTTTCCGATAAGAACGGCTGTAATGTTATCGTTTCCGCCCTTTTTGTTGGTGGTTATACCAATCTGTTAATAATGTATCAC
>SFLA01000048.1 GCA_004553575.1 Clostridiales bacterium | reverse complement strand
AGCGGTTCGCCTTCGCGGATTCGCAGTGTACGCCGGATTTCTTTGGGTATGACTATGCGCCCCAAGTCGTCGATACGTCGGACAGTTCCGGCTGCTTTTATATATATCGGTCTCATTTTTGACTTTAACTGCTTTATATTCTGCGCGTTTAGCGGAAAAACATGCTCATGCTGCGTTTCCGTCCGGAACGAAAAAAGGCAAATATAAATATCCGGAAGCTTAAAACCGCTTCCGGATGTCTCATATCAGCCGTTTTTACTTTCGTATTACGAAATAATACGGGTCTTCGATCAGCTTATTTACGGATTTTTCGCGCAGGGCAGGGGCATAGATCAGCGTACAGTCGGCTTTGCATATCTTTCCGCGGCGAAGATCCGGGTATGAGAGTATGTTTTCGAATCTTCCGTATTTCTGATCGGCTATATCCGAAAAATCGTGTCCGAACAGAAAAACCTCGGTGCGTGTGCCGTCATAATCCTCCAGCAGGTACCGTGTTTTCTCTTTTTTAAGACAGTACGGCGCGTGCGCTATTTCCTCCATTCCGTGCATGAAGGTGCAATGATCGTTCACGTCGCCTACCATGAGTATCTTCCCGCCGACGTCCGCGAGCAGCCGGAACGGAGAGTTCTCTCCTACCGGAGTCAGGTCGAGCCGATGCTTTTCTGTCAGCTCCTTCGCCCGGAATCCCCTTGCCGCGCAGGAATGGGTCGGATGCAGGCTGCGCACCACCCCGCTCATGCCGCGGAACACATTCGGAAGAAGTCCGATGCAGGCAGGAGTATCTTTTACCGAAAACAGAGGCTGAGTTTCGCCGACATTATCATAAGTCAGAGTCGGGAGCAGCAGTGTGCCGCGGTCGCCGAGATAATCGCAGAGCGAATCCAGAAAATATTCCGGAGTCTCGGTCGTACCGATAGCCTTCATCGAAGAGTGCATAAGCACGGTGTCGCCGGGAAGTATTCCGAGATTCCGGAAATCGGTTGCAAAATCGTACATGTTTTTCACCTCGGTCTGATTATATCTGCGGATGCCGACACTGTCAATATAATTGACATCGGTTCCGGCAAATGGTATAATAAAGGCAGAATAAGTGAAGAAGGATGCTTTCGGTCATGAAAAAGTGTTTTGCCGCCGCAGCCGCGGTATTATTGGCGCTGCTGACGGCCGTTTCGGCTTCCGCAGAGGGGTATGTTATGAAAAAAAAGCCTTCGTTTTACGAAAAAATCATAAGGTATGAATCAGAGTATGTAATAAGCCTTTCGCTCGGCAACGGCGTTATAGGATTCGGTAAGCCGTCGGTTACGTCCGGCTTAAGCGTCGCGACCATGCCGGAGGCAGACGGAGTTTCTCCGGAGGTTTATTCCACCTGGCCATGCACCCGCGTGGTACCTTATTTTTCCGCATTCGCCGCGCTCGGTCTTTGCGAAAACGCATACGAGGGCGGCAGGGATACCGTGCTTGCGTATATAAACTGGTATATTTCGCATATGAATACCGCGCAGAGCGATGTTAACGGAGTTGCCGGAACGGTGTACGATTATTACTGCTTTGTCGACCCGTCGGATCCGAAGAATGTCATAGAAGTAACTTATATGGACGCGCTCGGTGACAAAACCCGCAATTACGACAGCACCGATTCATATGCCGCGACCTTCCTTAAGCTGCTCTGCTCGTATACCGACAACTACGACTCGGATTTCCTTAACGATAAAGCCGGGCTTGTAGAGACGCTGGTCGGGACGATATATTCAACCTACTGTGCAGATATCGGGCTTACGGGTGCCAAGCCGGATTACATGGTCTGTTATCTTATGGACAACTGCGAGGTGTACGAGGGGCTTGCCGCAATATCGGAGAAGTTCCCGGAATATGCCGAAAAGGCAGAGCAGATCAGACAGGGGATAATCGGCGCGCTTGACAGCGGCAAGGGATATTACTATCCCGCGGTGTTCGAGAACGGCTCGTCCGCGTACGAAATGGGCGATACGGCTTCGTTCGAATATTATCCGCAGGCGACTTCCCAGTTGTTTCCGATAATCTTCGGAGTAACGGAAAAAGACAGCGATATGTCCGATACGCTTTATACACTGTTCAATTCGCTGTACGGGATAAAAGGAGTATCCGGGAAGGATTGGACACGTATCGACGCCGGTTCCGGTTATCCGTGGGCGCTTAATCTGCGCGCCGCCGTTATAATGGAGGATTGGGAGCGCGCCGAGGATTTTGTCGAGAGCGTGTATACCAAGTTCGTATCTGCGGGACATCCGTATCCGTATTACTGCGCCGAGGCGGGGCATATTCTGATAGCCGTCGGCGAGCTTATGGAGAAGGCATTTGACGGTACCGGAGAGGATTCGTCGGTATCCGGCGACGCAGACACATCCGTGTCCGGAAGCGGAAACGGCTTTATAAAGGCACTGCCGTATATCGCCCTTGCCGCCGCGGTAATCGGCGGAGCCGCCGCGGTTATTTTCGCCGTCAGATACAAGCCGAAGAAAAAATAGCCGGACAGACTGTACGGTATAAACCGCAGAAGCGGAGTGTTGATATGAGCGGAATCGAGCGGGAGGTACGGTCCCGGCTGTTTGAGCTGCAGGATCTGAAATACCGGGATTTTCAGTGCCGGCTTTTGCCCACGGTCGATCCCGGTTCCGTAATCGGCGTCCGTACGCCTGAGCTGCGCAGGTATGCAAGAGCTCTTGCCGGGAAGCCGGAGGCGGCGGAGTTTTTGGAGCATCTGCCCCACAAGTATTTCGAGGAGAACAATCTTCACGGTTTTCTTATCGGAGAAATGAAGGATTACGGCGCGGCTGTCGACGCTTTGGATGTATTTTTGCCGTATGTGAACAACTGGGCAACCTGCGATCAGATACGGCCGAAAGTATTCGGGAAGCATCTGCCGGAGCTTCGGGACCGGATCCGTAAATGGATATCGGAAAGCCATGTCTATACGGTTCGTTTCGGCATTGAAATGCTTATGGCTTTCTACCTCGACGGGCAGTTCCTGCCGGAATATCCGGAGTGGGTGGCGGGAGTACGGAGCGGTGAATACTATGTCAACATGATGATCGCCTGGTATTTTGCAACGGCGCTCGCCAAGCAGTACGACGCGGTGCTCCCGTATATTCGCGGTTTCCGTCTTGATCCGTGGACCCATAACAAGACAATACAGAAGGCGGTCGAGAGCTTCCGCATCACCGAAGGGCAAAAGGCTTACCTGCGCAGTCTTAAGGTGAAGCTTCGCGGTAAAAGCTTTTCGTCGCCGCTTTCCCTCGGCACGTGACATCAGAAATACGAAATCCTCTTATCGGATAACCCGGTAAGAGGATTTTTATCATACCGGGCGTTAACGGCCGGATTTATCTGCAGAAAAGCGGCATAGTCGTTTTAACCGATATGATTATTCCGTTACGGACGCCGTATAAAAACGGTTTGCCTGTATGATACCCGAAAAAACGGATATAAACCCGTATAATGCTTCCCCGGAGGCGACGGCATTGCGGCTCCTGCTGCCGGCTTTCTGCGGCCGGTAACGCGGAAAGATTAAAAACAGTGAAAACGGTTGCTTTTCATATAGATACAGTATATAATGTATGCGGCAGGGTGTCGCCGTATATATGCAAATAAAACTTAAGGAATGAAAAGCCATGAGAGTAGAGAAAGAGTTTGTCCTGCGGGAGATTGCCGGCGATTTCATAATAATACCGACAGGGAAAACGGTATTGGATTTTAACGGGTTGATCACACTGAATGAAGTAGGTGTCTCGCTGTGGAATATGCTTCAGCATGAAGTGACATTCGACGAGCTCGTCCGGGGGATTCTGGATGAATATGATGTGGAGCCGGATGTTGTACGGGAGGATATTCAGGAATTCCTGGATAAACTGGTCAGCGGGGGAATTATTAAAAGAGACTGAGACCATGGATAAAGAAAAGCGTGAGCGGGTAACGTACCGTCCGTTTCGGAGCGGACAGGATTATTATATAGATAAGACGGGTGTACTGGAGACTGTAACCGAAGCATTCCCTTCCGTTTACATTGAGGGAGCTGCCGCTTCCGGAAAAACGACTTTGGTCCGGATGTTTCTGGATAAGCATCCGGAGATGGAAACGGCAGTGTTCCGGATGAATGGGGAACAGCAGAATCCACGGGAGTTTAACCTTAAGACTGAGGAAGTTCTGCACCGGATGGAGGAGAATCCGGTATGTGCAGTGTTTGAGGATCTTCCGAAGGAGCTGTCGGCAGAAGCGGCGCGGCAATTGGTATGGCTGGTAAGACATTTGCCCGAAGGATCCCGCGTCATCATGACAGGTCGTGAGATGCTTCCGGAGGGACTTCTGGATCTTCTCTGGAAACAGCAGATGAAGCTTATACCGCAGAAGTATCTTTGTTTCAGCCGGGAAGAGATTTCTGCTTTTGCGGCGCATATGAAAAGCGGCATGGATTCTCAGGAGATTTATGAGGTAACGGGCGGTTGGGCAGGATGTGTAGCGCTTATGCTGCAGCTTTCCGCCGAATCCGGAGCCGGCGCAGTGAATGCGCGGGAACTGAGAAAGCGTTATGAAGTGAATACATATATCCGGAAGCAAATTCTGGACACGCTGTCGGAGGCAGAGCGGGAAATCGTCCGCCGGGGGCGTTCCTGCCCGTGGATGAATGAAGCACTGTGCCTTGAGGTTTTCGGCGATTCACAGGCAGCCGAAGTTATGGAGTCGCTTTGCCGGAAAGGGATTATGGTTTATCATGAGAGGGTGCATTACCTGAAGCTTGCACCCCTTTTTTCGGACGTTTCGCAAAGGGAACAGCCGGACGAAGACAGCGGGTTTCTGAAGCGGCTGGGCATATGGTATGGGTCAAGGGGATATCTGCCTGAAATGTTCCGTTGTCTGAAACAGCTCAACGATAAAGAAGCCCGGGAAACGGCTCTGAAGAAGTATTACGACCGTATCCCGTTTTTGGGCGGCGCCTGTGATCCCATGACAGACGTGGCGGAATATATATCGATCGAGGAAAGAACGCCCGAATCCTGCTATCTGCGCGGAATGTATTTCCGTAAGCATCATAATCTGTCCGGCTTGAACCGGGAGATTGCGAATCTGGAAGAGATCCTTCGGACGGCTGCGGAGCGGGACCGGAAGACGGTGGAAATCTACCTGAATCTGTGCTATGCAAATCCGGAACTGCCGTTGGATGAATGGCTGGAGCTGGCAGAAAAATGGCTGGGCAACGACTGCCCGCACGGCGGACTGCGACTGTATGGGCTTCAGGGAAGGTCATTCTCATGCTTGGACGGAATACGGGATATCACGGGGCTGTTTGCCTGTTCCGGGAAAGAAGAGCGCCGAAAGGAAAAGCTCTGGACGACATATCTGGGCAGCAGTGAACGGACTATGTACCAACTGGCGCGGATTGAGTATTATCTGGAGACGGAAAGAAAGGATGCACTTCCGGAAGAAGATAAGGAATTGCTGAACGGTATTGCACAGGCAGCGGACGACGAACGGTTTGCGGCAGGGTTCCGGCTGAGCGCCATGTATCTTCTGTGCCGTTTGCAGAGGATCAGCCCGGACGCAGAAACAGAGCGTAGGATAGAAAATCTGGAAGCGGTTCTTTCGGATGATGAATCTGTCTGCCGTGCGGACGCGCTGGCGCTGGGAAGTCTGTATGCATTGTGCCGGAAGGAGCCCGGGAAGCTTATCGCCTGGCTGACTTCCGACGGGAGCGCGGCAGACACGGCGGTGACGGAAGAAAACTTCAATATCATGTTCTGCAGGGCAAAGGGGTATCTGTTTCTGAATCAGCACGAAAAATCCCGGAAGATCCTGCAGATGCTGATACCCTATTTACAGAGCAGGCGTCATAATCGTTTTTTGGCGGAAGTCTTGTTCGAGCAGGCGATTATTCACTGGAATACGGGGAACCGGGGCGGTGCCCTTCGAAGCATGATCGAGTCGTTTTCCGTAAGCGGAGGCAGCCGCTATGTTGCTTCCTATGCGGAGTACGGCGCAAGGGGAAACGACGTTTTGAAATTCTATGCGGACTGGGCGCGAAGCAACCTGCCGGAGGGCTTGAGCAGAAAGAAAAAGTACAGCTACGGAAGTGTGCTCCGGATGTCGGAGGGCGATTATCTGAATGTCCTGCTGCGCTGTACAAAACGGGAGACCCGAAGTACGCCGGGTATACCGGAGCCGCAGCAGGGTGAGCGGCTGACCATGATGGAGACGGTTATCCTGCAGCATATAAGCCGGGGTCTGAACAATGCGGAGATATGCGACGAGCTGAATCTGAAATTGCCTACGGTGAAGAGCCATATCTACAGTTTGTATCAGAAACTCGGCGTAAACCGCAGGGTGCAGGCGATAATACGGGCGAAGGAAATGGGAATTGTTGACTGAATACGGAAATCGGAAATAATTTCGATATATCTAATACTATGGTATGATGCACTGGTGTGTATATAGCAATATAATGATACCGTGTATAATAATATGCAAATAACATCGTGATGTATATTAAGCGTTGAAAAGACGGGAGGACAATTTGATGAAACAGATCAAAAAACAACTGGCGTATTTGCTGGTTGTATGTATGCTTCTGGCTCTGCTTCCGACGAATGTGTTTGCGGAAGATCTTGCGTCCGGAGCAGCCGGTACGGATAGTACGGTCGTTATCGCCGGCTCTGATTTTCAGAACAAGTCTGGCGACGAAGCTGGTGCTGCGACGGTCACCAGTATCCTGACGCAGATCCAGAAGGACTATACCTCTGTGGATGGTTTCCTGTTTGCAGGTGACTATGATTATTCCACGGTGAATAATCAGACCCGTACAGAAGCAGGCATTACAGCATTAAAGAATGCAGTAACCGGCACATATAGCACCTTGGCAGATGATCGTATGGTGCTTGTAGAGGGCAACCATGATGCTGCAGCTGCAACCGGATTAGCCACCAGCGGCGCCCACGATACGGATGCATACGGCGTATATGTCATCAATGAAGACGACTATATGTGGCGCAACAGCGATGAGGCTACGATCAGAAACACAGCATCTGCTCTGAAAGCGTACCTGAACGGCAAAGTATCGGAAGGTTACGGAAAACCCGTCTTTGTGGTTTCGCATCTTCCTCTGCATTATACCATGCGTACCTGTAATGACGGAGACGGCAAATACGCCAACTACATCTTCGATGTACTGAATGAGGCAGGCGCCTCCGGTCTGAATATTATCTTCCTGTACGGACATGACCACTCCAACGGCTGGGACGATTATCTCGGCGGCGCCGCAGTGTACCTGGCAAAGGGCGACAAGATCAACATCGCCCAGGCCAGCAAGACAGTGTTTAAGGAAGAGACCCTGAACTTCACCTACATGAATGCGGGCTTTACCGGTTATTATGAGAATCATAATGACGCAGATGATACGCTCACCATGACGGTGTTCACCGTTACCGCCACTACCGTGACCGTGGAGCGCTACGATGCAGACGGAAAGCACCTGCTGAAATCGGCGGGCGTTACCAACAGCTATAAGAACGAGAGCGGATACGACCCGAATACGGATATATACGCAAGCCCCCAGTACATTACGCTGGGTACCGTTACGCCTTCGGTAACTGTATACGATGGGAATGTGTCGGTCACCGCACCGGGGCTTACGGGTGTAACTGCCGTTAAGAGAACGGAATCGTTCGATACAAGCAAGTATACCGCTTATGTCTCTTATGACATTACGCCGGAAGGATATACCCGGGGTGATACAGCGAGCGTAACGATAACGCTGGATGCGGAAGACGGCTTTAATATGTCCGGCAGGGTGACGGTTATCGATCAGACCGGCGCTGTTTCCGACCAAGAGGTTTGGATACATGACGGAAAGGTAACGTTCACAACCAATCATTTCAGCACTTATAACATCGCGCAGGAAGCTTCGGCTGCAACCGCGGAGCGTACATATACCCGTGTGACAAACCTTGCCGATTTGACAGATGGGCAATATCTGCTGATTGTCAATGAAAGCACAGATTACTTCATGCTGCCCGAAAGCGTAACAAAGGGAAGCACGGGAAGTCAAAGAATTGGATTTGACATTGAAACTACTACTTTGGCAGGTTCCGATACCATTACCGGCGATTACAGCGCTAAAGAATGGGAGTTAACCGCATCTGGCAGTGAATGGATTCTGAGCGCGGCTTCCGGCGATGCCTACTTTGCCAATGCGGACGGAACTCGCGCACAGGCGGTATTTTCTACTACGAATAATACGAAATTTACGATTGCCGGAAGCGCGGATAATTTTACTTTCAAATCCGGAAATTATGCCTTTGACCATTCCAGCGCTGGTGTGATCAATGGATATAATAAGACTCCGAGTACGGTGTTTTATATCTACCGTCTTACGTCAACGGGAACCGTCGATCCTTCCGGCGGCGATTGGGTGACGATTTCCGGTGGTCAGAAAACGGTTTTCCGTTTGGTGAATAGCTTAACCGGCGGAAAGAAATATCTGATTGTAAGCAGCAATCAGGCAGGATCGGCAAATGCTGTTAATTTGAATAGCAGCAGCATCAACAGCGCATCGGTTACAATTATTGCTGATGCAGAGGGCAATTATATCGAGGCGCCTGCAAATACTGCCCAGTGGACGTATACAA
>SFLA01000047.1 GCA_004553575.1 Clostridiales bacterium | reverse complement strand
GTTTTCCTTGAAGATGCGGATGAAATGACTCGGCGACAAAAAACCGGATGTCGCCGCTCGTTTCACGGTACAGGGTAATTGAAAGGTCGATCTCTAGATGGCGTCCATCGTCGCAATGCCAGGGAGATCAATGTCAATGAAGGTCAATGTGAACGGAATATACCCGGCATCACCGCAGCGGCATTTATATCCGGACGAAATCATACTGTTAAAAAAGATTTTGAAAGCTTCATACGAGGATATATTCAAGCTGTAAATCTGAAATGAAGAACGGTCTGTTCCCTGCTGTTCAATTTTTTAATCTGCCTTTTCAGATATACCCGTGAATTCATTACTGCAAAATAAGGACTGAACGATCTGATTCGTTCAGTCCTTTTAATCTGTGTTTACGGATTATGATATTCTTGCCGAAGCTGCAGATACTGACGTGCTTTCAGAGCTGATCCGCGAGCTCAAGTATAAGCTTTTCGGTCTTATCCCAACCGAGGCACGGATCGGTAAGCGATTTGCCGTAAATGTCGTCGCTTCCGATACGCTGACAACCGTCCTCGATATAGCTCTCTATCATTAAGCCCTTTACAAGCTTTTTTATGTCCCGGGAATGACGGCAGCTGTGCAGTACCTCCTTGGCTATGCGTATCTGTTCCATATATTTCTTGTCCGAATTTGAATGGTTGGTATCAACTATAACCGAAGGATTGGAAAGTCCGGATTCGGCGTACAGTCCGCACAGAAACATAAGATCCTCATAATGATAATTCGGAAGCGACTGTCCGTGCTTGTTGACATATCCGCGAAGTATAGCGTGAGCGTACGGATTACCCGACGAAACAACCTCCCAGCCTCTGTAAATAAAGGTGTGCGGATGCTGTGCGGCTTTTATCGAATTCATCATTACGCGCAGATCGCCGCCTGTCGGATTCTTCATGCCTACGGGTATATCCAAACCGCTTGCGGTAAGGCGGTGCTGCTGATCCTCGACCGACCTTGCACCGACGGCAACATACGACAGCAGGTCGGACAGATAACGGTGGTTTTCGGGGTAAAGCATTTCGTCCGCGCAGCCCAAGCCCGTTTCGGCCAGCGCTCGCATATGCAGCTTGCGTATGGCAACTATGCCTTTGAACATATCCGGCTTTTCGGTCGGATTCGGCTGATGCAGCATGCCCTTATAGCCTTCCCCGGTGGTACGCGGCTTGTTGGTGTAGATGCGCGGGATTATCAATATCTTATCCTGCACCTTTTCCTGTACCCTGCGAAGACGCGAAACATAATCCAGAACCGCATCCTCACGGTCGGCGGAGCACGGCCCTATTATAAGCAGAAAAAGGTTGGATTCACCCGTGAATACCCTGCGTATTTCGGAATCACGTTCCTCTTTGATTCTAAGCATCTCCGGCGTGGCGGGATACATTGCCTTTACCTCCTGAGGTATCGGCAGCTTTCTTATAAATTCCATATTTATTGGTCTCCCTGCTTCTTTTTATCGAAAAGCGCCCTGCGACGGGTGGATTCGCGCATCATCTCGCGCATACTCTCGCGGTCGCCGTACGAGATGAACGATCTTAAACGTCGGAATTCGTTTTCGAATTCGTCCATCTGCATAAGCAGCTGCTCGCGGTTAAGCAGGAACAGCTCGCTCCACATGTCGTCGTTTATCCGGGCTATCCTCGTAAGGTCCCGGAAAGAATCGCCTGTATACAGCTCCATACCCTCGCTTTGACGGCAGGTCATAAGCGATACCGCAATGCAGTGGGTCAGCTGCGAAAGATAACCGACTATCTCGTCGTGGCGCTCCGGAGTCAGCTCCGATATCGACCCGAATCCGAGCATGCGTCCTATCTCCTTCGCCGCTTCGACAGCCTCGGGCGTGTTCGACGGAGTCGGCGTTACAATATAGTTAGCACCCCTGAACACCGCATCGTCGCTGAATTCGATACCGCTTCCCTCTCTGCCCGCCATCGGATGAGCTGATATAAATTCCACATCCGGGCGAAGAATGCTCTGAATCTTTTTAATCACCGATGTTTTTACGCCGCATACATCGGTTACAAGAGCTCCGGGGCTCAGCAGATGCTGATACCGTTCTATCCACTCCACAAAGGTATGCGGATACAGTGCGAACACTATTACATCGGCAGAAGCGACAAGCCCGGGATCGGGAACGGTCGAACCGCGGGCAATGATTCCCTGTGCAACCGCATAATCGATATCCTTCTGCTCCAGCGTAATGCCGCTTACCGAACAGCCTCTGCGGGAAAGTGCCTTTGCATAGCTTCCGCCCATTACGCCGAGTCCGACTATAAGGAATCTTGTTTCGGAATTAATCGTCATACAGTTCAACTCCTATCCCGAGATCGGAAAGCTTTTTGAAGAAGTCCGGGAAGCTCTTGCTTACCGCCTCGGCTCCGAGGATTGAACCGCCCGTGATCGTAAGCAAAACGGCAAGCGCCATAACTATGCGATGGTCGCCGTGACCGTGAAGCGGCTCCTGCGGCGCATGGAAGGATGCGGGATACACCACCACGCTGTCGTCGCGGACGGTTACGGCTGTTCCGAAGCACCGGAGTTCCTCTGCCATTGCCTCCGCCCGGTCGCTCTCCTTAAGCCTTAGCCGCGATGTTCCGGTGAACACTCCGCCGTGTCCGGCGGCCGCTACCGCAAAAAGCAACGGTCCGAGATCGGGGCAGTCGCCTATATACAGCGCCGGTGATCCCTTCCTGAGCAGAGATATATACTCTTCGCACACCCTGTCGCCCTGTATGCTGTCCCGGTTCAGCCCGTCTATTCCGACACTTCCGCCGAGAGCGGACAATGCCATAAAGAAAGCGGCGCCCGAATAATCTCCCTCGACCTGTGCATCAAACGGTTTATATCGCTGAGAACCCGGTACAAACAGAGTGCGATCGTCCCGCCACTCCGCTTTTACTCCGGCCTTTGCGAGTGCGTCTATTGTAAGATCAATGTACGGACGGCTCTCGACCGGCGGCACGAGCACTATCGTACTGTCGTGAGGGTTAAGCGGCAGAGCAAACAGAAGTCCGCTTACGAACTGGCTGCTTATATTGCCCGGCACCCTGTATTCTCCGGACTGAAGCGGACCGCGTACCATAACCGAGGTTTCGTCCTGCGAATACATATAGCCTTTTTCGGCGGCAAGAGCGGAATAAACGCTCATGGGACGGCGCAGCAGCGACTGCGATGCGGTAAGCATTACGTTTTTTCCGCAGGCAAGGCATACCGGCACGAGGAACCTCAGAGTGCTTCCGCTCTCACGGCAGCATAGCGGCGCCGACGGCGACGCCGTGCGGAAGTCTATACCGCGGACTTTTACCGTGTCTCCTTCGCGTATAACCGGCACGCCCATTGCGCGGAGACAGTCGGAGGTAGCCTCGACGTCGTCACAATCCGATACGCCTCTTATAACGCTTTCTCCTTCCGCCATTGCGGCGCAGATAAGCAGGCGGTGAGCAATGCTTTTGGATGGCGGTGCGGTTATTCTGCCCCGCGCCGTGCCGTTTTTTATAACTGCTCTCATTCGCTCTTCCCCTCCGACAGACGGTTAATCAGAATATCGATCGCATCGGAATAGCCGGCAATTCCGCGCCCGATAACCGATCCGATACAGGCGGGGCGTATATAGCTTATGCTTCTGAACGATTCGCGCTTCGATACATCGGAAATATGCACCTCGACAGCGGGCAGCCCCACCGCCAGCAGTGCGTCGTACAGAGCAATACTCGTATGTGTATACGCGCCGGGATTTATAACTATTCCGTCGGTGCCGTCGGAATAAGCCTGCTGAATCCGGTCGACAAGGCTTCCCTCGTGGTTGGACTGGAATATCTCGCATTCGGCGTTTCTGTCTTCACAGTGTCGTTTCACCTCATCGCAAAGCGCGGAGTACGACTGACGTCCGTATATATCCGGCTCGCGGATGCCGAGCATATTGATATTCGGTCCGTTAATAATGAGTATTTTCATTTTTCATATCCTCCCGCCACGGTATTTACCGCGGCATACGGGTCATCTTCTGTCACCGTCACCGTAACGTCGGCGGCGGCGAGATATATGCTTTTTCGATCGCGGTAAAGCTTTAACGCCGATTCCCTGTCCGGAGCAATCGGGCGGCCGGCTCCGGTTTCGAGTTTTTCGGGATTGCGGTCGAGATAGAACAGTCTCCCGTTGCGGCGCAGTGACAATACGTTTTCGGGTTTCAAAACCGCTCCTCCGCCGGTGGCAATTACCACGCCGGTCTCCTGTGATACTCGTTCGATAACGGAGGATTCGATTTTGCGGAATCCCTGCTCTCCGACCGAATCGAATATTTCCGGCACGCTTTTACCGGTTACGCGTACTATCTCGGAATCGGTATCGATAAAACGTCTGCCGAGCTTTTCCGCCGCCAAACGCCCGACATATGACTTACCGCTGCCGGACATACCGATAAGAACCGCGTTTTCGCGTCGGGATAAAATCTTTTCGTACACCGTATTTACGGCGCCGTCGGAGTATTCCTCTCCCGTGAAAAGCGAGGACGCTGCCGCCGCCTGCGCGACGAGCATATACAAACCGCCCTCCGCCGGTATTCCGCTGCCGCGCGATGCAAGCACCAGTCCTGTGCGCAGCGGATTGTAAACCGCATCGGCAACTCCCGCGAGCTGCGGAAAATCGGCAAGGCGAAGCGGCAAACCGGCGTCCGCGTTGGGGTACATACCCGCCGGAGTGGTATTTATAAGATACGAGCATCCGAAGCATTCCTCCGCCGCACGGTCATAAGTTACCGCACCGCCGGAACTTCTTCTGCTTAAAAACTTTATGTCTGCCGCGCCCAGCGAATCCGCTACGGCTGCCGCTGTTGCGGAGGTGCCGCCCGTTCCGGCTATCATTACGCTCCTGCCGGACAAGCCGACGCCTATCCGCTTGATAAGCGCGGACATTCCGGCAAAGTCGGTATTGTATCCGTACAGTTTTCCGCCGCGGTTTACGACCGTATTCACCGCGCCTATCTTTTCGGCTTTCGGGCTTACGGAATCGAGATATTTCATTACCTCCCGCTTATAGGGAATGGTGACGTTTATCCCGTCAAAATCGCGCTTCTTCATAAAAGCCGCAAGATCGGAAGGATTTACTTCAATTAGGCTGTATTCGTACCCACCCAGAAGATAATGTATTTCGGCGGAAAAGCTGTGTGTCAGTCTTTCACCGATAAGCCCGTATTTCATCCGGATTCACCCCCCGACAGTCCTCGGCCAGTCAGTGCCGTATCGCAGTGCAAGAAGATCGCAGAGTGCACATGCGGATGCGCATGTCGCGACAATACAGGCGCGATGGACTATCGCCGGGTCGTGCCTGCCGGTTACTCTGAGCTCTGCGGCGAGACCGGTTCGCATGTCCACGGTGCGCTGCGGGAGCGATATGGACGGAGTGGGTTTGACCGCAGTGCGGAAAATGAGAGGCATACCGTTGGTAATTCCTCCGTTTATACCGCCGTTTCTGTTGGTTTCGGTGGCTCCGCCGGGAAGGATCGGATCGTTGGCAATACTGCCTCTCATATCGGAAAGGCGAAAACCGTCTCCGAATTCGACGCCTTTTACCGCAGGCACCGAAAACAGCATATGCGACAGCACCCCCTCGACCGTATCAAACCAAGGCTCTCCCACCCCGGCGGGAATTCCGGTTACGGCAGTCTCGAGAACACCGCCGACGCTGTCGCCGTCTTTTCTCGCGGCAATTATTGCGCCGCGCATCTTTTCGGACGCTTCCGGATCGAGCACCGGAAAACCGCGTGATTCGAGCAAAGCGAGATCATCCGAAGGATCGCATGCATTAAACGGACGGTCCGGTATACCGGCGAGCGAATATATATGCGTTCCCACGGTTATTCCTACACTGCCCAGCGCCGATAAAGCTATTCCTCCCGCTGCGACCAGCGCAGCGGTTATTCTTCCGGAAAAATGCCCGCCGCCCCTTGCATCCTGAAATCCGTGATATTTGCACTGAGCGGTGTAATCCGCGTGGCCGGGTCTTGCGGCGGCGGAAAGCTTTTCGTAATCCGCGCTTCTTACATCGCGGTTGGGTATTACTATACAGACGGGAGTGCCGGTGGTTAAGCCTCCGCGCACACCGCTGATAATACGGAACTCGTCTGTCTCCCTGCGGGCGGTGGACAGTTCCCCTGACTGACTTCGCTTTGCGAGCAAGGACGAAATAAAGCCTTCATCCACCGTGACGCCGGGAGCCATACCGTCGAGTACCGCACCGACGGAATCGCCGTGGCTTTCGCCGAAGAGCGTAAGAATAACGCTGGTTCCGATAGAATTTTTCATTTGCCGAACGCCTCCCTCACCGTTTGCGCAAGCTCGTCGAACGGTATTTTTCTTAGGACGCAGGCTCCGGGAGCTTCGACGAATACCGCAGTCAGATCTCCGCCGCTCTTCTTTTTATCGTGCGTCATTGCGGATATAACCTTTTCGGGATCTCCCTTCAGTTCGTGCGGGAGCCCAAGCCGCTTTTCCACTTCTATGAGCCGACGCCGTACGTCCGGCGAGCACATCGGAAGCATACCGAGCGCGACGCATTCGCCGTGCAGCAACCCTCCGAGGCTTTCTATTCCGTGTCCAACGGTGTGTCCGAAATTCAGTATGCGTCTTACGCCGGATTCCTTTTCGTCCTCCTCTACAACGCCTGTCTTTACCCGTATGGAGCGCAGAATAACCGTGTCGATATCATTCTCGGCCTCGCCGCTTTCGAACATGCGGAACAGCTCCGCGTCGCTCGTAAGTGCCATCTTAAGCGATTCAGCCAGACCGTTTACAATCTGTCGCTTCGGAAGCGTTGAAAGCAGGTCAGGGTCTATAATAACTCCGCGCGGGCTGATAAACGCACCGAGAACGTTTTTTATCCCCATAAAATCAATCGCGGTCTTGCCGCCAACAGATGAATCCACCTGCGAAAGCACCGTGGTGGGGATATTGTAAAAATCCACACCGCGCATGTAAGTGGCCGCGGCAAAGCCCGCAAGGTCTCCGACCACTCCGCCGCCGACCGCAACTACGCAGTCGGTACGGGTAAAGCCGTGTTCAAGCATCCTGCCGCAGAGATACTCATACCCGGAAAGCGATTTGCTCGCTTCCCCGCTTTCGACGGTGACCGTCACGGGCATGCCGCACGCCGCGGCGACCCGCTCCGCGTATTCTGCGGGCACTCCGCTGTCGGTAACAACCAGCACACGACGGTCAAGATTGAACAAATCCCCGCATCTGTTTATTGCGCCGCGGGAAAGTTCAATACCGTATCCGCCGCCGGCGCTCGAAACATCAATTCTCATAATTGCTCCTCCGTTATCAGCGCAGATACGATCCGACGAGTTTAAGCCTGTCGCAGCTCAGCGCCAGAACCTCAAGCATCGCCCTGCCGTTATCGCTGTCGATACACCCCTCCGCCTCGGCGCAAAAATAGTACTGCCACATCAACTGCTTCATCGGGCGGCTTCTGAGCGAGTGCATGTTGAACCCGTAGCGTCCGATAACATCTACCGCTCGGGCAAGCGCACCGGCCTCGTTACGGACGGTGAACATAAGCAGGAATCGGCCGTCGGACCCGCATTTCGGCGAATGCGGCGTCCTTACACGCGAAAGCGCAGCGAACCGTGTGGTGTTGTTGGAATTTTCGTTTATACCCTCAGCGGCGATCTCAAGCCCGTACCTGGCGGCAGCGGGACGGCTGGCGATGGCAGCGAGCGACCTGTCGCCGGTGGCGGCAACAAATTCCGCCGCCTTGGCGGTATTTACGAATTCGCGGGTACGGTAGCCGTGCGCACGGATATATTCAGAGCACTGACTGAGCGCCTGCGGGTGACTTACAACCTCCCGCACATCCGATTGCTTGGCGCCCGGCAGTATAAGAAGATCGTGCTCGACCGTTTCATCATACATTCCGCTTACGTAAAGATCACCCGAAAACAGAAGATCCCATACCTGTCCGACCTCCCCGGCGCTGCTGTTCTCGAACGGAAGCACAGCCGAATCGGCCTTGCCGCTCACCACACTGCCGTAAGCATCGGAAAAATCGGCGCAGGATATGAGCTCGGCTCCGGGAAAGATATTCCCGGCGGCTATACACGCGAACGCTCCCTCGATGCCGCTGTACGCAACGCGCATACCGCCGTTAAGTCTCGATTGATAGCGCTTAGAAAGCTCCATAACGCTTTTCTGAAAGCAGACATAGCTTTCCGACTCCGCACCTCCGGCTGACGATATAAAGCCGAGATTCCGTTTTATAAGCTCGTCCTCGCGCTTTCCGTCGAACACGGGAAGACCGTGTTCCTTTTTATATGCCGCTATCGGTTTTACAGCCTCCAGACGGCGCAGATAAAGCTGCGCAATCTCGCGGGACTGGACAAGGCATTGATGACGCCGATGCTCAAAACGATCGGCATCGGCATCCTGACACAGATCAGCGCGACCGTCTGCGCAGACTGCTTTCTGCCGTTTGCGCGCGAGGAGCTGCGTCCCTTCGAATACATATTGGGAGAGGAGATGGCGGAATGACCCTGTATCAGATGTCTTTTGTTTATCGCGAGGACGCGCTGCGCTTCCGCATGCGCATCACGGCGCTGCGCGAGCAGGCCAAGGCCGCCCCGACGAGGGACGAGCGCGAGCGCTTCAAGCGGCGGATCCTGGAGCTGCAGCAGCTCCAGCGCCAGTCGTACGAGCTTGCGGAGCTGACGCGCCATTACTATGAGAGGGGGTACTGGCGCAGTGAAAAATACACCTTATAAGATACGCAACA
>SFLA01000046.1 GCA_004553575.1 Clostridiales bacterium | reverse complement strand
TTAGATATGTTAGAATCTGTCTGAAGGAGTGATTATTCAATGCTTGCACATGAAATACTGGAACGTCTTAACGCTTTTTCCGGTGCCGATATTCCGGATACGGTTGATACCTTTAAAGCGGGGGATCCGAATAAATCCGTTAATCGTATCGCATTTTGCTTTACGGCTACTCCTGCGGTAATCAGAGCCGCTCACGAATGGGGAGCCGACCTGTTGATCACCCACGAACCCACTTATCACGATCATTTTGACAGGTACAGCGAAAACGCCGTATCAAAGGCGAAAAAAGACCTGATCGAGTCCACAGGAATGGCGGTGTTCCGCTGGCACGATCATGCCCACGCCGCAGTTCCCGATATCATACATTCCGGTTTTATTGCCCGTGCGGAACTTGAGGGAAGATATGAAAACGACTTCTTTTATTTTGATACGCCGGCGACGGCACGTCAGATCGCGCATAAAATACAGAACCGTACGGGAATACGCCATGTAAGAATTATAGGCTGCATGGATAAGCCTGTCCGCAAGGCGGTAATATGTCTCGGCGCGTGCGGGGACAGAACGTCAGACCTCCTGCGAGATACCGATGCGGAGCTTTGCATTGCCGGAGAGATTTCGGAATGGAAAAACGGCTGCTTCGTCCGCGACGCCGCCGAACTGGGATTAAACAAATCAATGCTGCTGCTCGGACACTGCGCCAGCGAGCGCGACGGTATGTCGTATCTCTGCGACCTGTGCGCAGGTATGTTTCCGTCATGTGAATGCCGATACTTTGACTGCGGCGAGCTGTATACTTATCCGGAAGACTGACGGCGAATATATATCGCCTTTCCGCGGAAAAATAGCCGCGGGGGTGTTGATATATGACCGATGGCGAAGAACGCGACGAAAAGCCCGAAGGCTCCGGACAGGAACGGGTGTCCGAGCACGAAAGCATAACGACCGAAAGCGGTATTCACGCTCTTATTATCGCAGGTCAGATCGAAGGTCATTTTGCAGCGTCGGCTCAGACCAAAACCACAAAATACGAGCAGTGTATTCCGACACTGGTAGCCGTGGAGGAGAGCTCCGAGATAGGCGGACTGCTGCTTCTTATCAACACTATCGGCGGCGACGTCGAAGCGGGTCTTGCAATAGCCGAGCTGATTGCCGGTATGAAAAAGCCGACAGTAAGTATCGTGCTCGGCGGCGGACATTCGATAGGGGTGCCGCTGGCGGTAAGCGCAAAAAAGTCGTTCATCGTCCCGTCGGCTACCATGACGCTGCATCCGGTGAGAATAAACGGTCTGGTAATAGGCGTTCCGCAAACCTATACCTATTTTGAAAAGATGCAGAGCCGTATTATCGATTTTATCGTAAGGAATTCACGCGCATCGGCGGACGAGCTTTTAAGACTGATGTGCCGCACCGACGAGCTGACTACCGACATAGGAACGGTGCTTGAGGGCAGCGAGGCGGTGGAGAAGGGAATAATCGACCGTGTCGGAGGACTGGGCGATGCAGTGAATTGCCTTAAGGAAATGATGCACGGACGTCAGATAAACCGAAAGAAAAACCATAAATCTTATTGACAAACACTGTCGGGTGTTGTATAATACGCGCAAATGAGCAAAGGCGTTCATTTTCGGGCGGAAGTGTTTCCGCACGGAAACGAACGTCTTTTTTATTATCCCCGTACGAAAGGAAGATGAGTAATATATGAAGACCGAGGGGCAGATCCGTATTCCGTCAGGCTGTGCGATAGCCGCCGTAGTTTCTCGGGACGGAGAAAAAATGACCGGTGAAAGCATAACCGACTGCATGAAGACTATGCACGACCGTTCAAACGGACTCGGCGGAGGCTTTGCCGGGTACGGAATATATCCCGAATATAAGGATTTTTATGCTCTGCATATGTTTTTCCGCGACAGAGCCGCCCGAAAGGAATGCGAAATATTCATTAAGGAAGGCTTTGAAATAGTAAAATCCGAAATAATTCCCACGCGCAAGATACCCGAGATTACCGACGAGCCCGTGATATGGAGATATTTCGTTTCGCCGTTGAAATCAGTGCTGGCTTCGCTCCAAACCGACGAAAAGGAATTCGTGGTACGCACTGTAATGAAGATAAATACCGGTATGAGCGGCTCTTATGTCTTTTCAAGCGGTAAAAACATGGGAACCTTCAAGGCGGTCGGATTCCCGGAGGATGTCGGAAGATTCTACCGACTTGACGAATACGAGGGCTATTCCTGGACAGCACACGGCAGATACCCGACAAACACGCCGGGTTGGTGGGGCGGCGCGCATCCGTTTACGCTTCTCGATTATTCTATTGTGCATAACGGAGAGATCTCATCCTACGATGCAAACCGCCGGTTTATCGAAATGTTCGGGTATAAATGCACGCTTCAGACCGATACCGAAGTAATAACTTATATAATGGACTATCTTATCCGCCGTCAGGGGCTTTCGGTTCGCGAATCTGCGAGCGTTATCGCCGCGCCCTTCTGGAGCACTATCGACAGTATAAAGGACGAATCGGAGCGTGAAAAGCTGAAGTACCTGCGCACGGTATTTCCGGGGTTGCTGATAACCGGACCGTTTTCTATAGTCTTCGGCTTTAACGGAGGACTTATGGCGCTTAACGATCGGCTTAAGCTCAGGTCAATGGTTGTCGGCGAAAAGAATGACCGCGTGTTCATTGCAAGCGAGGAATCCGCAATCCGCGCCATGGAGCCGGACGCCGAAAACATATACGCGCCCGCAGGCGGCGAGCCTGTAATAGTAAGCGTGAAGGAGGGTGCATTTTAATGGGAGCCGAATTCATATATCCGGAATTCGAAGTAGTAAGAAACGAAAACCGCTGTATTGCCTGCCGTGTGTGCGAGCGTCAGTGCGCCAACGGAGTCCATTTGTTCGACCCGGATCGGGGAATAATGCTTTCCGACGAATCCAAGTGCGTGGATTGTCAGCGGTGCGTTTCGCTCTGTCCGACAAGAGCGCTTAAGATAGTCAAAAGCGACTGCGCTCTGCGCGAAAACGCAAACTGGAAGGGCGAAACGGTAAAGGAAATATACAAGCAGGCGAACAGCGGGGGAGTTTTGCTTTCCTCCATGGGCAATCCGAATCCGCTGCCGGTGTATTGGGACCGGATACTTATAAACGCGTCACAGGTCACCAATCCTTCCATAGATCCGCTTCGGGAGCCTATGGAAACAAAGGTATTTCTCGGCAAAAAGCCCGACACGGTTAAACGGGATTCGGACGGAAACATAATCTGCCGCACCGAGCCGCAGCTCGAGCTGTCCATGCCGGTTATGTTTTCTGCAATGAGCTACGGTTCGATAAGCTACAATGCTCATAAATCGCTTGCTACGGCTGCGGAGAAGCTCGGTATATACTACAACACCGGAGAGGGCGGTCTTCACGAGGATTTTTACCGCTACGGAAATAACACCATCGTACAGGTCGCTTCCGGGCGGTTCGGGGTTTATAAGGATTACCTTGAGGCAGGCGCCGCAGTAGAAATCAAAATGGGTCAGGGTGCAAAGCCCGGTATCGGCGGGCATCTTCCCGGAGCAAAGATAGTAGGCGATGTTTCACGTACCCGCATGATCCCGGAAGGCTCCGATGCGATTTCGCCCGCGCCTCACCACGACATTTATTCGATAGAAGATCTGCGTCAGCTTGTATATTCGCTTAAAGAAGCGACCGAGTACAGGAAGCCCGTTATTGTAAAGGTTGCCGCCGTCCATAATATCGCCGCGATAGCAAGCGGTATTGCCAGAAGCGGCGCCGACATAATCGCCATCGACGGCTTTCGCGGCGGTACCGGAGCTGCTCCGACCCGTATACGCGATAATGTGGGCATACCCATAGAGCTTGCGCTCGCCGCAGTGGACACCCGTCTGCGCGAAGAGGGAATACGAAACAACGTGTCAATTGTCGTCGGAGGAAGCATACGGAGCTCGGCGGACGTAGTAAAAGCGGTGGCGCTCGGAGCGGACGCCTGCTATATAGCGACCGCGGCTCTGCTCGCACTCGGCTGCCATCTCTGCCGCACCTGTCAGACCGGCAAATGCAACTGGGGCATTGCGACTCAGCGCCCGGAGCTGGTTAAAAGGCTGAACCCGGAAACAGGCTGCGAGCGTCTGGTCAATCTTATGACCGCCTGGAGGCATGAGATCAAGGAAATGATGGGCGGAATGGGCATAAATTCGATCGAAGCCCTGCGAGGAAACAGACTTATGCTCCGCGGAATAGGGCTTACCGACCGCGAGCTTAAGATACTCGGCATATCCCACGCCGGCGAATGATTGAAAGAAGGCATTATATGAAACGAGTATATGTAAATGAAGAATGGTGCCTCGGGTGCCGGCTTTGCGAGTATAACTGCGCTTTTGCCAATTCCGGAATTTCGGATATGGTCAAAGCTCTGAAGGGTAAAAAGCTGTATCCGCGAATATCGGTCGACGGAGACGACAGAATTAACTTTGCCGTTTCCTGCCGTCACTGTACCGACCCGATCTGCGTAAAGTCCTGCATTTCCGGTGCGCTTCACATAAAGGACGGCAGGGTGTGTATAGACAAAACCCGTTGTGTAGGCTGTCTGACCTGCGTACTTGTATGCCCATACGGTGCTCTATCGGTAAACGAAAGCGGAATAGCGCAGAAGTGTGAGCTCTGCCTTGAAAACGCCTGCGGAGAGCCCGCATGTGTAAAAGGCTGCCCGAACCGGGCAATCGTGTACGAGGAGAGATGACGGTATGAAAAAATATGTAATAATCGGCAACGGTACGGCTGCCGCCGGTTGTATAGAGGGAATACGGAGCGTCGATGCCGAATCGCCCATAACCGTCGTATCAAAGGAGAATCACCCGGTGTACTGCCGGCCGCTTATATCTTATTATCTCGAAGGCAAGGCGAGCCCCGAAAAGATGAACTACCGTCCCGCGGATTTTTATTCGTCAAACGGCTGCAGCGTGATTTACGGGGCGACCGCCGAAAAGATCGACCCGAAGGAAAGAAAAGTAGTGCTTTCGGACGGTACGGAGCTTCCGTATACGTCGGTATGCGTCGCAGCCGGCTCTTCTCCGTTTCTTCCTGCGTTTGAGGGGCTTGAAACGGTAAAGAATCAATTCCGGTTTATGACGCTTGACGATGCGGAGGCGCTTGAACATACGGTCAATGAGAGCTCTCGCGTGCTTATTATCGGGGCAGGACTCATCGGCCTTAAATGTGCCGAGGGACTGACGGGAAGGGTAGGGAGCATTACGGTTTGCGACCTTGCCGACAGGGTTATGTCGAGCGTGCTCGACACGGATGCCGCTTCCGTCGTTCAGAAGCATCTCGAAGAACACGGTATGAGGTTTTTGCTTTCCGAAAGCGTGCTCAGGTTCGATGGAAACACTGCGGTTATGAAAAGCGGTAAAACGGTGGATTTCGATATCCTTGTTACAGCCGTCGGCGTCCGTGCCAATGTATCGCTTGTGTCCGGAATAGGGGGCACGGTCGGCAGAGGCATAACGGTCGATACTTCCATGAGGACAGATATAGACGGAGTGTTTGCCGCCGGCGATTGTACCGAGGGCTACGATTTAACGGTTGGGAAAAACAGGGTTCTCGCGCTTATGCCCAACGCGTATATGCAGGGGCATGCCGCAGGCGTGAATATGGCGGGAGGAAACGAGATATTCGATAAAGGTATTCCCATGAATTCCATAGGATTCTTCGGGCTTCACGTTATGACCGCCGGAAACTGCACCGGCGAATGTATTTCCGCAGAGGACGAAAACGGTTCCAAACGCAGGTTTTTTATCGAAGACGGTTTTCTTAACGGTTTTATCTTTGTCGGCGATACGACCCGCGCCGGAATATTCACCTCGCTTATACGCAATAAGGTTCGGCTTGACGAAATAGATTTCGGTCTTTTGGTAAAAACCTCGTCCTTTACGGCTTTTTCTCAGAAAAACCGTGGAAAAATGTTCGGAGGTGTGGTATAATGCTTTACGCTGCAAATGCGGTGGATCACAAGGAGCTTAACGATATAATCAGAGCGTCGGACGGAGACTGCCGTATAACCGGCTGCTGCGGTCAGCGGTTCATAGCCGCCGGGATGAAGGATAAGAACATAGTAATAGACGGAGTTCCCGGCAATGCGCTCGGCGCATATCTCGACGGAGCTGATATAACCGTTAACGGAAACGCGCAGGACGCCGTAGGCGATACGATGAACGACGGAACCATAATAATTCACGGCAATATCGGCGACGCCGCGGGCTATGCCATGCGCGGCGGAAGAATATTCGTAAAGGGAAACGCAGGATACAGAGCCGGTATACACATGAAGGAATACCGCGATAAGGTTCCCGTTATGATTATCGGCGGAAGGACCGGAAGCTTTCTCGGCGAATATCAGGCGGGCGGTATTATTGCCGTGCTCGGTCTCGGCGCGGAAGAAAGCAGGATAGTCGGAAATTTCCCGTGCACCGGTATGCACGGAGGAAGAGTTTTCCTCCGCGGCAGATGTGAGGACATCGTTTTCCCCAAAAACGTCTGCGTCAGAGAGGCTTCCGAAGACGATCTCGCCGTTCTGCTGCCGAGCCTTACGGATTACTGCTCGCTGTTCGGGTTTGACAGGGACGAATTGCTCGGCTCTCCGTTTACCATAGTTACCCCCGACAGCAAGAACCCTTATAAGCAGATGTACGTGGCAAATTGATATAACGAGGTGTGAACGTGAAGTATTCAAAAGAGGAAGTCCTGCAATACGTCAACGAGGACGACGTTAAGTTTATTCGTCTTGCTTTCTGCGATGTGTTCGGCAGGCAGAAGAATATTTCTATAATGCCTGATGAGTTGGAGCGCGCTTTCGACACCGGAATTGCTTTTGACGCTTCGTCGATAGCCGGCTTCGGAGGCGAAGTGCGGTCGGATCTGTTCCTCCGTCCCGAAAGCTGTACGCTTTCAGAGCTTCCCTGGCGCCCGGAGCACGGAAAGGTAGTACGTATGTTCAGTGATATATGTCTTCCCTCAGGTGCAGGTTTTGAATGCGACACCCGAGCACTTCTTAAAAAAGCCGTTTCTGCCGCGTCGGATGCGGGACTGGATTTCCTTTTCGGCGCAGAGCAGGAGTTTTATCTGTTTGAGCTTGACGAGAACGGCAATCCTACCCACATTCCATGTGACGGAGCCGGATATATGGATATAGCTCCGGAGGATCGGGGAGAGAATGTCCGCCGTGAGATATGCCTTACTCTCGAACGTATGGGTATACGTCCAGAAAGCTCGCACCACGAGGCGGGTCCCGGTCAGAACGAGATAGATTTCAGGTATTCGGACCCGCTTACAGCCGCGGATAACGCCGTCACCTTCCGTACTGTAGTTAAAACAGTGGCAAAGCGCAACGGCTATTGGGCTGATTTTTCTCCGAAGCCGCTCGCGGATCAGCCGGGCAACGGATTTCACATTAATATGTCGGTCAGATCCTCCGACGGATCCGACCGTCTGCCGCAGCTTATTGCGGGTGTGCTCGATAAGGCTGCGGAGATAACGCTGTTTCTTAACCCTGAGGAGGAGTCATATTCCAGGTTCGGTAAGCATAAGGCGCCGCGGTTAATAAGCTGGTCGGACGAAAACCGAAGCCAGCTTGTCCGTGTTCCGGCCGCCTTCGGCGAATACCGCCGTGCGGAGCTGCGTTCGCCGGATCCTTCCGCCAACCCGTATATAGCCTTCGCACTTCTTATATATGCCGGTATTTCAGGTGTGCAGAGAAAGCTTTCTCTGCCTCCGGCGGCTGATTTCAACCTGTATACTGCGAACGCAGATAAGTTTACCGGCTTCGAAAGTCTGCCCGAAAGTCTCGATGCGGCGCGAAGAGTCGCGGAAAGCAGCGATTTTGTGCACAGATTTGTTCCGAATCCTATTCTCGAAGCCTACATCGGCAGATAATCGGTCTGTCGGTTGTATTTGAACGTAAGGAGGGAAGCCGGTGAACGGTGAAGAGAGGGTATACTCTGTTCTCGTCGTGTCCTGCGCGGAAAAATACAATACTGCGCTGCTTGATATGCTTCCCGGTTCTAAATACGGTCCGGTTAAAGTTGCCTCAAGTGTAAGCGAGGCAAAGCGTGCGTTTTCCGAGTATGCCTACGATTTTATAATAATCAATTCTCCGCTCCCGGATGATCCGGGGACTCGGTTCGCCGCCGACTGCTGCCGTTCCGGAGGTTCGGTTGCACTGCTTTTGCTTAAGAGCGATGTGCTGGAGCAGACATACTTCCGCGCCGTCTCTCACGGCGTGTTTACGCTCCGAAAGCCGACCTCAAAGACCACCGTTCTGCTCGCGCTCGACTGGATGACCGCCGCCCGCGAACGACTGCGGGTGCTCGAGGACAAGGGAAGGTCCGTTGAGGAGAGAATGGAAGAAATACGGACGGTAAACCGCGCAAAGCTGTTGCTTATAAGCGAGCTGAAAATGACCGAACCCGAGGCTCATCGGTATATCGAGAAAAAGGCCATGGATGCCTGCATATCAAAATCCGCAGCGGCACGCGGCATCATTGCGATGTATTCGTAACCGTTTACGGGTGCGGCGGTACCGCACACCTGATACACAGAATAATAAAGGGTTGCCGGGTGAATCAGTCACGGCAACCTTTTTTTACGGATGTAAGAGATCTGTTACAAAAAGGGGAGCTTAACCGCAGTTTTTCGGATTCGCAAATCCGTTTACGGTAAAAACCGCCGGAGGAGAACAGGCAAATTTTTATTAAAAAACCATTCCTGAGCTTATTTTATACTGCGCAAAAAGCATACGGTAACAAGTTGGCAATAAATTCGAGTTATTATATATCGGGTGATATTATGGCAAGAATCCTGATTGTGGAAGATGAAAAAGCGATAAACGATCTTATAAGATTCAATCTTGAGCTGGTGGGGCATGAGTGCAGCCAGGTTTTCGACGGCGAAAACGGACTGAAAGAAGCTCTGAAGCAGGAGTACGATCTGATTCTTCTGTATGTGATGCTGCCGAAGTATTCAGGATTTGAGATAATG
>SFLA01000045.1 GCA_004553575.1 Clostridiales bacterium | reverse complement strand
GTGAGTGGAAATGCCGTCGCTTAACGGATAAAAGCTACCCTGGGGATAACAGGCTGATCTCCCCCAAGAGTTCACATCGACGGGGAGGTTTGGCACCTCGATGTCGGCTCATCACATCCTGGGGCTTGGAGCAGGTCCCAAGGGTTCGGCTGTCCGCCGATTAAAGTGGTACGCGAGCTGGGTTCAGAACGTCGTGAGACAGTTCGGTCCCTATCTGTCGTGGGCGCAGGATATTTGAGAGGAGCTGTCCTTAGTACGAAAGGACCGGGATGGACATACCTCCGGTGCATCGGTTGTCCCGCCAGGGGCACAGCCGGGTAGCCGCGTATGGATGTGATAAACGCTGAAAGCATCTAAGCGTGAAACACACCTCAAGATTAGATATCCCTTGACATTAAGTCAGTAAGGTCACTCGTAGACTACGAGTTTGATAGGTCAGGTGTGTAAGCGGAGTAATCCGTTGAGCTGACTGATACTAATAGACCGAGGGCTTGGACTCCTTTGCTAATCTTCTCCTATTCATTTCTCAGTGTGTTCTCTTATATGTGCACCTTTAGCTCAGTTGGTAGAGCAACTGACTCTTAATCAGTGGGTCCCGGGTTCGAATCCCTGAAGGTGCACCAAAAATCCGATAGTTTATCGTCGGTCATCGGTCATAACTCCGCGGCATTAATTTTGGCGGACGGCCGGTGTCTCGCAGAGTCAAGGGTCCACCCGTTCCCATCCCGAACACGGAAGTTAAGCTCGCCAGCGCCGACAATACTTGGCTGGAAGCGGCCCGGGAAGATAGGTCGATGCTGACACAAGGCGAAGCCGGGGCAACAGTCCCGGCTTTTTGCCGCCCAAAAACCGGAAATTATAAATATGTATTAATTGTTTCGGGCTTGATACATCGAGAATTGCAGCGTAAGAAGGTGTAATTCCGATGTGTCGTCAGGTCGTACCGCAAGGAAAAGCAGATAATGATATGATAACTGCCGGGTTTGACTGCGGAAAGAGCTTTGGAGTTTGTATAAAGCCGGCACAGTACGCCGGAATTACGGGCAAAACCGAATAATAATGCCTGCGCATATCTTTTACGGAAATGCGCAGGCATGTTTTTATTAAAGAGAGTCTCCGGGGCGAGCGGGGAACGATTTCGCAAATCAAAAACAGCCTATGTGAACAGGTTGGGTTTACCTTTTGTTTTTGCGCAATACCTTTCCTAAATAACGCATAAATGTACACTTGCGAACATTGCGGATTTAGATTCTCCGGTCTACCCGATTCCGGTTCGCAGGGTGAATTCTGCGTAAAGATTGAAAATATCTTTTTTAAAAACTTCGGGCAGAAGTATTTGTGCTCCGAACTATCGAACCGTAACCGTTCAAAGGTATGTATCCGAAAATATTCCTTTGAGGCGAATCTGTTCCTTCTTTTATAAAGAACCGAACCGGAAGCATCGGTTAAGAAGTATATGAAAACTCGTGATAATAAAACTTATCCGCGTTATCCGCGTCCTCTGTAAAAGACGCTTGATTCAACCATAACGGATGAAAGCGAACAATTACCGGAATTCTGTTTCCGGGGATAATGACAGCGCACACTCTGTAATCGAATCGTTTATTTCCGGATTGAAAAGATATATCCGCATTTACTTCTTTTAATTAAAATTTATCAACCTATTGTCGGAATAACGTATATGGTATCTTTCCGCGGCACCCTAAAACAGTTTGCGAATATCCGGAATAAAAACCGCAATGTGGCTGCGCCGTTTTTATACGCTTCGGATTCCCGGGAAACCTGTATTACGCGGATGACCGGCATCAGATATCTGCTTTCCGAAGGCTCCGCATTTGATATCGGATTATTACTGCTAAATTACCTGGAAAATGCAGAATTTAAGATAATCCGTTTCGGGCACGCCGATAAGAATGGGGTGATCGGGCGATGCATGCCTGAATTCCGCCAGCCGGAGAGAAACGCCTGCGTCGTCGGCTGCGGATTTGAGCGTTTGGAAGAACAGAGGCTCGGTCATGAAGTGCGAGCAGGAGCAGGTTGCAAGATATCCGCCTCTCGGCAGAAGGCGCATCGCACGGTAGTTTATCTCCTTGTATCCGCGCTCGGCACCGGACACTGTTTTTCTGCTTTTCGTGAACGCCGGAGGGTCCAGAATAATCATATCGAATCTGGCTCTCCGTTCGATAAGCTCGGGGAGAAGGTCGAAAACATCGGCGCAGACAAAATCCATGCGGTCGGACAGGCCGTTCCGTTCGGCGTTGGCGCGGGCGTCGGCAATCGCCTTTCCGGATACATCCGCCGCCACCACCTTTTCGGCGCCTCCGGCTGCGGCGCAAAGCGCGAACGAACCTGTATGTGTGAAGCAATCAAGCACCTTCATCCCGCGGGAAAGCGACATTACGGCTCGGCGATTGTATTTCTGGTCCAGGAAAAAGCCGGTTTTCTGACCGTTTTCCACGTCGACCGTGTAATGTATTCCGTTTTCGGTTATTTCCGAATAAGGTTCCGACGGCTCTCCGTACCAGCCTTTGTACTGCTTAAGCCCCTCCAGCGCACGGATGGGGGATTCGTTACGCTCGTAAATCCCGCGGATTCCGCCGATTTCCTGCCGCAGTGCCGAATAAATACTGTCCTTCACCCTCTCGCTGCCGACCGAAAGTATTTCGGTTACCAGAATATCGCCGTATCTGTCTACCGTTACGCCCGGAAGACCGTCGGCTTCGCCGAATATAAGACGGCAGCAGGAAAAGTCACCGCCCATCACCGTACGGCGATAAGCGACGGCATACGACACCCGCCGCGCAAAAAAGCTGCCGTTTATGCAGTCGGATGCGTTGCGTGTAAGCAGGCGTATGCGTATTTTGCTGCTCCGGCTAAGAAATCCGGTGCCGAGGTATGCTCCTTTTGCGGAAACGACGTCGATAACCCCGCCGTTTTCGCATTCGCCCGAAATGGAAATCACCTCCGTGTCGTATATCCACGGGTGACCGGCACGAACCGATTTTTCCGCCTTCGGCGTTATGACCGCATGCGGCAGTGCTCTTTCCTGCTTCATAGAATTAATCCTTTCGGCGGTGATCCCGTAAACGGGAAAACCTAAAAATCAGGTGGCGGTAATACCCGCCACCTGAATAATATACCGTTTTCGGTTAAAAATCAACCCGGAATTACCGCGTCCTTCGGAACATCGGTGTCTTTGCTGCTGTCCGCGAATCCGAGCGCGCCTTCGAATTCAAACGAATCGTCTGCAAAACCGCCTTCGAGCAGTGCCAGCGTGTGCTCAAACGAAGGATAGATATACACCCTCTGTTCATCTTCTATCATCCACTCGTAATAATCGCTGTATTCGTACGTGTATTGAATATAAACGAATCCTACGGGGTTCTCGGTGAAATCGGAATTCTGCGCTGCGGCTATATCCTTTACCAGAGCCTCTGCAATCCTTCCGGCGTCTTCCTTATTGTAAAGGATTCTGGACGTGTATGCTCCCGTAACTCTGCAGTCATTTGCAGAGGAGAACGCGTTTATACTGCCGACAACCTGACTGCGCTTTGCCGACGGTGAATACGATACGGTATTAAGAAGATCGTATATTCCCGAATCCGGCAGAAGATAGGCGCTGTATCTGCGGCTGTACGACCCGTGAGCGGTATGAACGGTTACGTTGAGCGTAGTCAGGACCGTGCCCTGTTTAAAATTGTCAAACAGTGAGTCGCCGTTGTTGATGTTCTGCCAGCCGGATCCGTCGTTGTCAATGAGCAGGCGCATTATCCCGTTAAGCGCGGATATCGCTTCTTCACCGTCGATTCCGATAAGATTGTACGCGCTGCACACCGTTTCGCAGATGTACTCCGTACTGTCGACGTTGTTTTGAAGCGGCACGTATTTTTCGCAATACAGGCTGTTAATGTCGACCGACACTATGTCTTTGTCGTCGGTAACACGGGCGTCGAACGCCATGCAGCCGAGATACAGCAATATCAGACATGCGATAAACACCACGGTGCCGATAAGGAATTTCTTCCAGTTGCTGAAAACGTTGCGGAAATCGAGCTTTTCGAGTCCGTTGATTATCCCGAACGCCAGAGCGGCGAATATGAAGTATCCGAACACCGTCCAACCGATCGAATCGGTAATATTGCCGAAGAACATTCCGCCGACCCATGCGGCGAAGGCGGTAATGGGATATTTAATAAACGGCAGAGCCTTCGGGAAGGCGAGCGGCTTGCCCGCAGTCTCGCTCGGTCTGCGGCAGTAAAGCAGCAGGCATGCGAACACCAGCGCGGCGGAAACGGGAACCCAGATTATTATCGCCGCCGTGAGCGGTGTTTGCCCGCGTAAATCGAAGACATACGCGAGAGGCGATATGCCCTTCAAAATATTTGTGAACGGAATGCTGTAGCAGAAGGTGACCGAGAATTTGTCAATATAGTAGTACAGCATTCCGACCAGCATTGCGGGCGCTCCGCTGAAGTATATGCCGGTGAGCAGCGATATGAATTTGTTGCCGCACAGCATTACCGCGAACAGGAACAGCGCGTTGAAGGAAAAATACAGCCCGACACATCGGATAAAGCCGTTCAGCATCATAAGAATGTTTTCGGCTGCAATTCCGGGAATGAGCATTATCACCAGCGCGTCGACAATAAGCCCGACCGCAAGAGGAAGCAGGTATACTATCCATCCGGTTAAATAGTTCACAGCGAAAAGCTGCTTTCTCGTGACCGGCTGCGAATGGTAAAAGTCGAGCTGGGGACGCGAGTTGAGATAGCTGAAGGCTCCGGTCGTAAGCAGCGCGGCAATCGGCGTGAACAGCATCGCCGCAAAGACCTGATCCTCTATCAGCGCAGTTACGTTGGTTATAATATCGTCTTCTTCAAGAGCCAGCGCCGCGGCAATGGGGAATATAAAGAACAGCACCACACACCAAAGCGCCAGCAGCCAGTAAAACTGGGAAACACGGAGCCTGAGACGGCGGCCGAACAGATCAGAAGATGAGCTTCTTGATGTCATATCCCTTTACCTCCGTTTCGCATATGAATATTTCCTCAAGAGAGAGCGGCAGCATCTCGGCAAAAATCGGCAGCTTTTCCTGTATCGCCCGCATAATGTCTTCCGCTTCGCCGCGCGCCGTCATTGTTATGAGCGATCCGCGCTGCTCGAACCGGAGTATTTCGAGCGTCTGGAAATCTTCCTTATTGTATTGCCTGTTGAACGCGGCGTGAACCTTGTGTATGCCGAGCTTCATATCGTCGAGATCGCGCGAGAAGAGTATCCCGCCCTTGTGGAGCAGTCCGACATGGTCGCATATATCCTCAAGCTCGCGCAGATTGTGCGAAGCGATTATCGGCGTCATGCTGCGCTCCTGCATGTCATTTACGAAAATGCTCTTTATCGACTGACGCGCCACCGGGTCGAGCCCGTCGAAGGCCTCGTCGCAAAAGATGTAATCCGCGCCCGAGCACACGGCGAGTATAAGCGCGGTCTGACGCTTCATTCCTTTCGAAAACGTGCTTATGCGCTTGCCGGTGTAAAGCCCGAACGCCGAAGTCAGCTTTTCGAACCTCGCCTGGTCGAATTTGCTGTAATACAGCTTGTAATAGTTTGCCATGCTCTGCGGCGTGGCGTTGCGGAAGAAGCTGAGCTCGTCGGGAACGAGAAAGCAGCGTTCCTTAAGAGCCGCGTTCTCCCAGATATCCTCCCCGTCAATTCTAACCGTTCCCGAATCGGGCTTAAGCACTCCCGCAAGCATCCGCAGAAATGTGGATTTTCCCGCGCCGTTGGATCCGATAAGTCCGAACACGCTGCCGTCCTTCATCACGGTATCGACCGAATCCACGGCGACGGTATCGTCGAACCGTTTTGTCAGCTTTTCTGTTGCTATCATTCGGTTTTTTCCTCCTCTTCAAGTATTTGCCGGATTTTTACCCCTAACTTTTCGGTGCTCCACCCGGCGAGCTTTGCCTTCGCCACAAGATCACGGATCATATCTCCTATTACCTTGTCGTGCAGGCTTTCTATCGCCGCAAGATCCGGCGACACGAAGCTGCCGCGGCCCTTTACGGATACGATCACCCCTTTGCTCTCGAGCGACGAATACGCTCTTTGCACCGTGTTCGGGTTGATCGACATCTCGGTCGCAAGCTGCCGCACCGAAGGAAGCCAGTCGTTCGGCTGAAGTATTCCCGTAGCGATAAGCGACGATATCTGTTCCTCGATCTGCTCGTGAAGCGGTTTCGGCGCCGTGTAGTCGATATTAAGCATCCGTGCGTTCTCCTTTCCACTGTATTATTTGTATTAACACAGTTATGATAACACACATTTCAGCGAGTGTCAATAGTTCGGAGTACAATATTTGCGGAGAATACTTATTCACGCCCGGAGAATGCGCAGGAAGCTGTCGGAAGCGTCTTTCCGGCAAGGTTCGAATACGCCCGAATTTGTGTATAAATTGTTGCGCATGCGGGATGAATTGCGCTCAAACTATTGACAAATCGGGTTTTTATGCTATAATATATTGAAATGTACCCAAGAATATGGAGTACACATATTCAATAAAATAAATTTCAGGAGGAAAAACATGAAAAAGTCTCTACTTTCGCTGCTCCTGGCAGTTGTCATGGTTCTGGCTGCGGTGCTTACGCTCGCTTCCTGCCAGCCTGGCGAAAATACCAGTGCAGGCGATAACAGCCAGACTTCAGAGGTGGCAAAGTCGTATACATATAACGATTATATGTCCGGCAGCCCCGCTACTTGGAACGTTCACGAGTGGGAAACCAATTCCGATTCCTACATCATGGGCTTTTGCGAGATGGGTCTTTATGACTTCATTCTCAACGACAGTCTCGACGGATACGAGATAATCCCGGAGATGGCCGCAGAAATGCCGGTTGACATCACCGCCGACCTCACCGCCGATCAGAGAACCCTTTACGGTATCCCCGAGGATGCTACCGAGGGTTACGCCTTCACCATTAAGCTGAACGAGGCAGCATGCTGGGAAGACGGTACCGCCATCAACGCCGATACCTACATTTACTCCATGCAGCAGATGCTCAGCTCGTCGATGAAGAACTACCGCGCCAGCAGCTATTACGAGGGCACCCTCACGATAGCCAATGCTGCCGGCTACTACAACAACGATGCTGTAGGCAATCCGATATATGCAGCGGCTGGCGACGCCGGATATGCTTCCTTGGCTGACGTTCCCGAGGGAACCGAGCTTTTCATCGACATGTGGGGCTTCTGGGGTCTTAAGGGCTGCGTCGACGCCGAGGACAACGAGTGCCCGCAGTGGGTTGCCATCACCGATGACACCATGTACCGCGACACCGCTGTCAAGGACGAGACCGCTGCCGAGGCTTGGGTCTCCTCAAAGTATCTCTATGACAACTACTTTGCCGCAGGCAAGTCTTATGAGGGCTATGCTCCTTCCTATGTCGGACTTCAGACCGGCACCTACGCCGAGACTCCCTGGGAGAGCGTCGGACTTGTCAAGACCGGCGATTACGAGATAGCTATCTACCTCAGCAAGGCTATAAGCGATTTCTATCTTAAGTACAACCTCTCCGGCAACTGGATAGTCAAGGAAGACCTCTACGAGGCCAACAAGTTCACCGAGGGCAACCTTACCAAGACCAAGTACGGCACTTCCGCCGAGACTTATGCTTCCTACGGTCCCTACAAGCTCACCGCTTACCAGACAGACAAGCAGATCACTATCGAGAAGAACGATAAGTGGTACGGCTGGACCGACGGCAAGCACGAGGGCCAGTTCCAGACCACCGCTATCAACTGCGTTATAATCGAGGAGCAGGCTACCGCCCTTCAGACCTTCCTCCAGGGCAAGCTTGACAACGTATCTCTGACTGCCACCGATATGGCAACCTACAGAAGCTCCGACTTTATACTCTACACTCCGGAGTCCTACACCTCCAAGCTTTCCTTCAACGGCGACATCGACGCCCTTAAGGCTCGCGAGACTGCCGGCAAGAACAAGTCCATACTTGCTTATAAGGACTTCCGCAAGGCTATCTCGCTGTCTATCGACAGAACCGAGTTCTGCGCACAGTGCACCGCTACCCATTCCGCCGGCTACGGCATACTTAACTATATGTACGTGTATGATCCCGAGACCGGTGCGCTTTACAGAGATTCCGACGAGGCTAAGGCCGCTCTCTGCGCATACTACGGAGTAGAGAACGAGGATCAGATCACCGGTTACGACGTCACCGCCGCCGCCGCCCTGTTCCAGAGCGCCTATGACGCCTGCCTTGCAGACGGCAACATCTCGGCTACCGACGTTGTCGAGCTCGAGTTCTCCGTTTACAAGTCTGACGACGGTTACGTCAAGATAGTCAACTTCATCAATGACGCCGTTGCCGCTGCCACCGTCGGCACCGATCTCGAGGGCAGAGTCACCATCGTTTTGAAGGCGGACGAGAATTACTACGAAAACTGCCAGGCCGGCGCGACCGACATGATCATCTCGACCTGGGGCGGTGCTGGCATGGATCCGTACAGCATTGCGGAATGCTACTGCGTAAACAGCAAGCACTTTGAGTACGGCTTCGACGCCGAAACCGAGACTCTTACCATCAATGTTAACGGCGAAGAGATTACCAAGACCTACAACGAATGGTATATTGCTCTCTGCGACGATGAGTATGCGGCTGCTGATTATTCCACCAGACTGCAGATTCTTGCCGGCATCGAGGGCGGTATACTTGAGCAGTGCTATACCACTCCGATCTACTATCGTACCTCCGCTTCGCTTGAGAGCCGTAAGGTTGTCAATGCGACCGAGGAGTATGTACAGATAGTCGCTTTCGGCGGCATTCGCTTCATGACCTACAACTATGACGACGAGGCATGGGCTGCATACTGCGCCGAGAACAACAATCAGCTCACTTACTGATAACTAAGGTATATACAACGCATATTAAAAGCGTTATATAAGACTGTTTTACGGCTTAAGGCGCGACTTTTCCGGTCGCGCCTTAGTCGCCGTATATTCAAAATCGATCGGAGCAGAGATAAATGGCAAAATATATTGTTAAAAGAGTGCTTTTGCTGCTGCTGACAACGTTTGTGATAATGACTATATGCTTCGTGTTGGTCAAGCTTCTTCCCAACCCTATCATATGGTCGCCGGGAAAGGACCTTAGTCAGGAGCTTGCACTGCGCGAGGCTTGGGGATATAACAAGCCGATACTCGAGCAGTACAAAATATTCCTTCAGAAAGTTTTTACGGAATGGGATTGGGGCTACTGCACCAAGGTCGGCACCAAATTCATGGATGTTACGGAGTATATCGGGTCGAAGTTACCGGCTACGATAGCCGTTAACCTGTATTCTATATTGATTAGTGTGCCTCTGGGCATTTTGTTCGGCATTTATGCCGCGCTTAAGAAAAACAAATGGCAGGATCAGATCATATCCGTGGGGGTAATGATCTTTATTTCCGTGCCTTCGTACGTATATGCATTCGTAGTGCAGTATTTTATCGGCTTTAAGTTGGGCTGGTTCCCGCTTACCATCGATCCGGGCACCGACTATTTTTCGTGGCATATGTTTGTGTCGATGATGCTGCCTATCCTTTCACTGTCATTCGGCACGATAGCCGGACTTATGCGTTTTACGCGCGCCGAGCTTACCGAAACGCTTACCAGCGACTATATGCTGCTTGCACGCACAAAAGGGCTTACCCGCGGACAGGCAACGGTTCGCCACGCGCTCCGCAACTCAATGGTACCGATACTTCCGATG
>SFLA01000044.1 GCA_004553575.1 Clostridiales bacterium | reverse complement strand
TCTGATTTGCTTTTTCTTTTTATTTGCTGCCCATCAGTTGTACCATAACACGGGACATTTGCTTTTCGGTATTGACATTGTTGAAAATTTAATATATAATGTGTAGCGTGGGAAGTATGGGGCAACCGTGCTTTCTGTGTATTATTTTACAATATCGGGACCGAAAATCCCGGATGAGAGGATAATGACAATGAGCATTTCACTGATTCTCGGGCTTGTCATTTTCGCCGCCGTCCTCGGGCTCGGATATGCGTTTATTAATTTCTACGCAGTCCGCCGCATGGAGGAGGGCACGGACCGTATGCGCGAAATCGCTGCGGCTATCCGTCTCGGGGCGAACACGTTTATCGCGTATGAGTATAAGATCGTGGCGGTTGTCGCGGTTATTATCGCCGTGGTTCTCGGCGTGCTCATATCGTGGTCCACCGCGGTCGCGTTCATTATCGGCGCTGTTATGTCGGCTTCCGCCGGCTGGGTCGGTATGAAGATCGCCACCTATGCGAATGTCCGCGTTACCAACCGCGCACGCACTACCGGATCTCTTTCCGAGACCCTTAAGGTCGCTTTCAAGGGCGGTTCGGTTATGGGACTCTGCGTGTCCGGCTGTGCCTTGCTCGGACTGTTCATCGTGTTTCTTGTGTTTGGTGTCGGCCTTAACCAGATAAGTGCGGCAGCCGGCGAGGGCGAGGCGCTTTGGGGCTCCTGCAGCAGCCTTATCGGGCTCGATGCGTCCTTTACCATGACCCTTTCGGGATACGCGCTCGGCTGCTCGATCATCGCCATGTTTGCGCGTGTCGGCGGCGGTATATACACCAAGGCGGCCGACATGGGTGCCGATCTGGTCGGCAAGACCGAGGCTCATATACCCGAGGACGATCCCCGCAACCCCGCAACTATCGCCGATAATGTCGGCGACAATGTCGGCGACGTAGCCGGTCTCGGCTCCGACCTGCTCGAGAGCTACGTGGGCGCGCTTATATCCGGCGCAGTGCTCGCTATCGAGCTCTTTGTCCAGGGTGTGTACGCCGATGCCGCCATACTTAAGGCAATGATAATGTTCCCGCTCGCTTTCTCTGCGGTCGGTCTTATTTCCTGCGTTATCGGAATAGCGTCGCTGTTCGTCCGCAAGAAGCTTTCCGATAATCCTCACCGCGAGCTCAACACCGCGACATGGATTTCCGCCGGGCTTACCATACTGCTCGGTCTCGGAATTACCTGGTATATTTTCAGCCCGTTCATCGGCGAATACGCAATGTTCGAGGGTGCCGTAAGCGATATCCCGCTTTTTGATACGGTCGAGTTCAATATCGGATTCATTTCTCCGTGGATTTCCGCCGCGATAGGTGTTGTTGCCGGCGTTATCATCGGCAGGATTGCCGAGTATTACACCAGCTACGACTACAAACCGACGGTTAAGCTCGCTCAGTCTTCGGTCGAGGGATCTGCGCTTACCATCACTCAGGGTCTTTCGCTCGGAATGATATCCTGTATGCTGCCCTGCGTCGTGCTCGGCGCTTCGATATTCGTTTCTTACGAGATAGCCGGTATGTACGGAGTCGCTTCCGCCGCTATCGGAATGCTTTCGTTCGTTGCGGCTACCGTTTCGGTTGACACCTACGGACCCATTTCCGACAACGCCGGCGGTATTGCCGAGATGTCCTATCTCGATGCCGACGTCCGCGAGATCACCGATACCCTTGATTCCGTCGGCAACACCACCGCAGCTATCGGTAAGGGCTTCGCTATCGGCTCCGCTGCTCTCGCCACGCTTTCGATGATGACGTCATACATATTCGCCTATACCGATCCCGTTACGATAACCTCGGCGCAGGAGCTGGTAAAGGGAGCGCTCGATTATATCACGCTGAATGTAATCAATCCCCGCACTCTGGTCGGTGCGATAATCGGCGCGGCACTGCCGTACCTGTTCTCCGGAATGCTTATCGAGGCGGTCGCAAAGGCTGCCCGCCGCATGGTCGAGGAGGTACGCCGTCAGTTCCGCGAGATAGAGGGTCTGCTCGAGGGTAAGGTCCTTCCCGATTACAAGACCTGCATCGAGATATCTTCGCAGGGAGCGCTCCGCGAGATGAGAACTCCCGCGATAATGGCGATCGCCTTCCCTGTGGTATGCGGCTTCGTGTTCGGAGCGGAGTTTGTCGGAGGCGTTCTTGTGGGCGCTACCATTTCCGCCATAATGCTTGCCATCTTCACCGGAAACGCCGGCGGAGCATGGGATAACGGCAAGAAGTATATCGAGACCGGCGCCATTGCCGGACATCAGAAGGGGTCGCCCGCTCACGATGCCGCGGTCGTCGGAGATACCGTCGGAGATCCGCTCAAGGATACCGTCGGTCCGTCGCTCGATATTCTTATAAAAATAATGTCCACCATATCGCTTGTCACCGTAACGGTGTTCTCCAAGTACAATCTTATAGATTGGATCGAGTCTCTGCTCGGCTGATAGGACTGCATTTCCGCCTTCCGGATTCCGGAGGGCGGATTTTTTTAGCCGCGAAAGCCCGATATACCTTGAAAAATGTGCGTAGGCGTGGTACAATACCGTGAATGACGTTACGATTGAAAAGAAGGTTACCCGAATATGGATAAAGTTGATTTTCTGCCGGTTTTGCTCGGAAGCGACCAGAATGTTTACGGAATGGCCCGCTGCTTTCACGAAAAATACGGAATATGCTCCTGCGCAATAGGCAAGGGAAGACTTGCCGCCACCGCGGACAGCCGCATAGTTACCGTCGTGACCGCCGAGCCGGATATCGAAAACGACGAGGTTTTCATGTCGGTTATGACCTCCTTTTACCGGTCACACAGCGATAAAACTCTGTTGCTCGTACCCTGCGGGGACAACTATACCAAGCTGGTCAGCCGCAACGCGGACGCACTCAAGGATATGTACCGTTTTGCCGTTCCGGATTACGATCTGCTTATGAAGCTTTCGCTTAAGGAGAATTTCTATTCGCTTTGCGATGAGTACGGCTTTCTTTATCCGGCGACAGCCGAGATAACGTACGACGGCTACGAGGATTTTACGGTGCCGTTCGGGTTTCCGGTGGTGGTTAAGGCGTCCAACAGCGTAGAATACTGGAATTGCAGATTCCCGAAGAAGAAAAAGGTCTATATCGCCTCCGATGAAGGTGAATTCCGCGATATAGTCAAGGCTATATACGGCTCGTCATACAGAGATACGCTCATTGTTCAGGAGTTTATCCCGGGTGATGACAGTCAGATGCGAGTGGTAAACGCTTATATCGGTACGGACGGACGCTGCCGCCTTATGTCGATGGGGCATGTGCTGCTCGAGGAGCACACGCCGGAGGGAATCGGATCGTACGCGGCTATAATGAACGGCGGTGACCGCGAGACGGAAAACCGTATTAAGGAATTCTTCGAAAAAATAGGTTACCGGGGGTTTTTCAATGTCGATATGAAGCTCGATCCGCGTGACGGGAAATACCGTCTGTTCGAGACAAATCCGCGTCAGGGCAGAAGCAGCTTCTTTGTCTGCGCTGCCGGCTGTAATCTCGCGCAGTTCCTTGTCGACGACGTTGTTTACGGCAAAGCCGGCGACTGCGTGTACGCCGACCGTGAATGTCTGTGGTCCACCGTACCCAAAGGAATAATATACAGATATGTGGCGGACAAAGCCTTGGTCGGTACCGCAAGACGTCTGGTAAAAGAGAAAAAATATCTCCGTCAGCTATGGTACTCACCGGACATGGGTCTCCGCCGTACGGCAAGGTTTGTTCTCGGACAGATAAACTATTACAAAAAGTACAGGAAATGCTTCGGCAAGAGGGGATATAATGACTGATATTCTCGGCGTAATAGGCGGAATGGGCCCTATGGCGGGCGTTTATTTCTGCGAGCTTGTTACCGGTATGACCGCAGCGTCGTCCGATTCCGAGCATCTTAATATGATATTGTACAGCCTGCCGAAGGTTCCGGACCGCACCGCGTTTCTGTTAGGAAGGGTTAAGGAATCCCCCGCCGAAGCGATAATCGGCATCGGAAACAGTCTGGTCGGGCAGGGTTGCAGGGTCATAGCGATTCCGTGTGTGACTTCGTTCGCTCTGTATGACGAGTTTGCGCCTAAGATAGACGCCGACGTTCTGCACATGCCGGACGAGACCGCAGCGTATCTCGCATCGCTCGGTGTAAGGAAGGCGGGCGTGCTTGCGACCGCCGGAACGGTAAGTACCGGAATATTCACCAGAAGCTGTTCAAAATACGGAATAGAAACGGTTGTCCCCGACGACGATAACCAATCGGCGGTTATGTCGGTTATATACGATCAGGTTAAGGCGGGACTTCCGGTCGATACCGATATGTTCGGCAGGGTATGCGATCATCTGCTCGGAAGGGGCGCGGAAAAGCTGATTTTAGGCTGCACGGAGCTTTCGCTGGTGTTCCGCGGAGCCCATCCGGAATTCTGTGTGGACGCGCTCGAGGTGCTCGCCAGGGCGAGCATTCTTAAAATGGGAAAGCAGGTCAGATGATATGTGCGGGTTTGTAGGCTTCAGCAATGCCGGCGGTATTGATAACGCCTCCGGAATTATAAAATCCATGGCGGACACAATAATCCACCGCGGTCCCGACGACGAGGGATATTATATCGACGGCGATATAGCTCTCGGCTTCCGCCGGCTTTCGATAATTGATCTTGCCGGAGGCGCTCAGCCGATGGTAAGCGACGACGGCGATACCGTGCTCGTTTTCAACGGGGAGATATACAATTACCGCGATATACGCGCAGACCTTATTGCCGCGGGGCACGTCTTCCGCACCGATTCGGACAGCGAGGTGCTGCTTCACGGCTACGAGGAATACGGCAGTGAGCTTCCCGGGCTGCTGCGCGGTATGTTCGCCTTTGTAATATGGGATAAGAAAAATCGGCAGATATTCGGCTGCCGCGATATATTCGGCATAAAGCCGTTTTATTACTATCTGCGCGGAAACACCTTCCTGTTCGGAAGCGAGATAAAGTCGTTTCTGCCTCATCCGGATTTCGTGAAGGAGCTTAACACCGAAATGCTCCCCGAATACCTGACCTATGAATACACCGTCGGCGATAAAACCATGTTCCGCGGCGTAAACAGGCTCGGAGGGGGGCAGTACTTCATATTCAAGGACGGAGAGCTGTCCGTAAACCGCTATTACGAAATACACTACGACATACAGGACGGAAAGAATCTCGGCGAATGGGCTGACGAGATAAACCGCGTGTTCTCCGACAGCGTCGAGGCGCACCGCATTGCCGACGTCGAGGTCGGCTGCTTCCTGTCCTCCGGAGTCGATTCGTCCATGGTCGCAAAGGAGGTCAGCTCTCACGCCGGTATCGGCGGCAAGCCCGTAAAGACATTTTCCGTCGGCTACGAGCGCGAGACGGTAAGCGAGCTTAACGACGCGGCGGTTTTCGCCGACGCAATAGGGCTGCCCAACATACCCACCGTGATGAAGGACGGGCAGTTTTTCGACCGTCTGGGCGATATACAGTATTTTCTCGATGAGCCGCTTTCAAATCCGTCCGAGATACCGCTTTTCTTCCTCGCAGAAACGGCGTCGAAGTATGTCAAGGTCGTACTTTCCGGAGAGGGTGCGGACGAGCTGTTCGGCGGATATCCGATATACCTTACCGAATGGCATCTCGGCAGGTATTCACGCCTGCCGCGCCGTATACGGCGCGGGCTCGCGTCCGCCGCAAAGAAACTGCCGTCATTCAAGGGAAAGCATTTCTTGATCGCCGGGGCGAAACAGCCGTGGGAGCGCTATGTACGGGCAAACTATGTTTTCGATTCCGAAAGCGCAAAGAAGGTGCTTAAGGATCATCCGGATATTCCGGATCCGGCGCTGCTTTCCAAGCCGGTGTTCGATAAGGTCGCTTCGCTCGACGCCCCGTCACAGACCCAGTATGCGGATATCCATATCTGGATGGCTTACGACATACTCGTGAAGGCGGACCGTATGAGCATGGCGAATTCGCTCGAGCTTCGGGTGCCGTTTCTCGACCGGGAGGTGCTCGAGACCGCCATGCGTATTCCGAGCCGGTTCCGCGCCGTCGGCAGCACTACCAAAACCGCGCTTCGCGCCGCCGCCGCGAAGAACATACCGGAGCGCAGCGCTAAAATGGTGAAGCGCGGCTTCCCGGTTCCTCTCGACGAGCTGCTTCGTCGGGACGAGTATTATTCGCTGGTCCGAAGCGCGTTCGAGAGCGAAACCGCCGGCCTGTTCTTCGACCGTGAATACCTGCTGTCAATGCTCGAGGAGCACCGCGCAGGAGGGCATCGTATGCGCCGTATATGGCTTATCTATTCATTTCTGGCATGGTATAACGAATTCTTCGTGAAGCGCTGAAAGTGCGCGATTTGTTTTTTCAAAATTGCCCGTCGGGGAGCACAGCTTCCCGGCGGGTTTTGTTTTATCGTATGCGGGCGTTCAGGACGCAGTGCGTATATGCACTGTTATTCATAGGGATCCAATTCCGCCGGCTGCGGAACATATTTGTGCGGGTAAACCTCCGCCGGTTTGTTCGCGGCTTTTTAATTGCGGCGTCACGGTGTGACACTATTCGACTGATAAACTGCAGTATAATGCTTCCGCAGAGCTTTACCGCATCCGAACGCGCGGTTTTGACGGAAGGAGGTAAAAAAAGGAAGTGCTGCCGCTCCGGTGCGGGGGATCCGGTCAGGCGGACCGAGTGCATTCAGAGGAGGCAAAAATGATTAATCGGAAGTTCAAACGCATGGTTTCTGTTTTTCTTTGTTTTGCCGTCGCGGCGGGTCTTGTACCCTTGAGTGCCGCCGCTGTCGAAAAACAGCCGGAGATTGTATCCGAGCTGACCGAAATGAGAGACGAGTACGAAAAGCATTTTCTTATGTCCGACGGTACGGTTGCAGCCGCCGTATATGCCGAATCGGTACATTACCGTTCCGACGGAGAGTGGAAGGAGATCGACAATTCGCTTATCGACGGCGGAGAGACGCTTCACACCTCCGGCGAATCCGGGTTTTATGCTTCGTTCCGTAAGGACGCGTACACCGGCGCTCTCGTCGGTATATCCTACGAAGACGTTAAGCTTTCATGGACGGTGCAGGTTGTGGGGAAAAACGGAATAGTCACCGGCCTGTCCAAGGATACCGAGGCAGCCCAAGTCAGGGCGTCGGACCCGGGAGCGGAAGCTTATGCCGCGAAAAACGTGACTTCTGCGGTAAAATACAGCAAAGCTTTTGATACCGCAGGCAGTATTGATCTGCGCTACACGGTTTCGCAGCACAAGGTCGAGGAGGATATTATACTCAACCGGTTTTCCGATTTTTCTGCGATACGGTTCGTGTATTATTGCGGTGACGATTTAACCGGTGTTCTGAAGGATGACAACCGTATCTCGTTTATCGACGGAAACGGCGAGATAAAGTTTAACGTAGCCGCTCCGTATATGTACGATTCAAGGGGAGAAACGACGAACAGCTTTAAGATCGGTATTAAAAACGAAGGCGGCATATGTACGGTTACCGTATATCCGGATTCCGAATGGCTTGCTTCGCCGGACCGTGCGTATCCGGTGGTTATCGACCCGTCCGTAACTACGAGCCAGTACGCATCGAATTACTATGATACTTACGTCCATGAAAGCGATGCCGCGGGCGATCATGTAAACGAAACCAGCATGAGGGTGGGAGTGTACAGCAGCCAGATAAACCGGGCGCTTATAAAAATTAAATCTTATCCTTCGGTTCCGACGACGGCAACGGTCGTATACGCTTCACTGCGTCTGCGTCTGGTCACGGGAACATCCACGGGCTGCAATATGACATTGAAACGCTGCAGGACAAGCTGGGACGAATCAACGGTATGCTATTCCAATCAGCCCATTGCGTCGAATATACAAAGCAACGTTCCGTGTGATTTTATCAACCAGAAAGTGGAATTCGACATTACGAGCTATTTCAACAGCTACCGTAGCGGCAATCTGAGCAATTACGGATTCGTCGTAACGTATACAAACGAAGCTCCGAGCCCGTCGGATTATAACTGCTTTTATACCAGCGAATACACCAACGAATCTTACCGGCCGCTTATAACCGTGCTTTATAACCCGCAATCCGAAATCGAGAACAATAATTCCATTTCTCTTGCGAACAGAATCGAAATCAGCGAATTCTGCGGAGTTACCTCAGTTATCCGCGGAGTGCTTTCTTCTACCTCGGACGTCGATTATTACTATATAGAGGCTCCGAGACACGGCAGAATACATGTGGAGCTGGTATTTCCCAACGGATACGCATACCGCCTGAATCTTTACGAATCTGACGGAAGTACGCTCGACAGTACGGTATACGGCTCTCCCGATAACGGAACAGCCAGAACTTTTGTGGCGACCCGCGGGACCGAAACCGACGGGACGCTTCTGAAGTATTACTTTAAGGTAAGCTCATATCCCGAAGGAGTTTACGTGGGATCGGATCTGTTGGGCGGGGTGTCTGCGGAATGCTATTATCTGCATGTATGGTATTCGACAAGCTATGCCGACCTCAACTGGACATATCCGCTTCCGTCGACTGTGAATCGGGTTACCTCGTCTGTCGGGTACCGGGGTTACAACGGCGGCGGATACCATCAGGGAATCGATCTCGGCGCGTCTACCGGAACACCGGTATATGCACCTTGCGACGGTGTCGTATGTTATATGGTAAACAGCGGCACGGAAACATCAATCGGATGGGTAATATATATCAGATCAAATAAAACCGATGAAATTACCGGGAAGAATTACATAGCCCGATGTATGCATTTGTCAAGCATTTTGTATGAACAAGATGACTATGTTGAGCAAGGCGATTTAATTGCATACAGCGGAGCATCCGGCGGGGTGGCTGCACATCTTCATTTTGATGTCAGTGACAATAATATCACGCAGTATTACCCGAGCAGTTGCGGTTATGACGGTTTGAAAGAATTCGTTAATCCGGTGGATTTCTTTTATGACGATATTGCGTTTTACGGTTATATTTACTATTAGTCCCGAAAGTGCATTGTGTAATATGGGAGGATAAACT